>JAJDZZ010000090.1 GCA_022824405.1 Opitutales bacterium | reverse complement strand
AAGCTCTTCCATCCGCTCGATTAAATCAAACAATCCACTTTGTTCTTTGCCTTTACGAAACTTCATTGCTGAAGACTAGAGGATGCCTATCATACTATCAAATACGAAATTTGCTAATTGAGGTTACCGGATATGCCCAATCGGCTTAATGAAATAATGGATTCTGTGGGTCGTCCATTCGGCCACAGGGTTGGCCAAGCCATAGATAGCTACGTTGCCAACTATCCTCAATGGATTAGGAATTGTGAACATAAAGCTCTTTCCGACCAAATTGAACAAAGGATTCTACCTAAACTCAGAGGCCTTGATACCGGTGAATTCGGGAATGCCTTCGAGAAATTGAAGGAATTAGTCGGGGACCTTGAAGATGATGATCTCCGGAAAGCCCTAGAAAAAGGATGTGAAGATAGGGGTGGTCTTGGAACGAAATCCTTTGTGTGGAATGGCTTGGACCGTACAGATGAAGGTCTATTTTCGTAGGGATCCTTGGGAGTCTCTCACAGCCATTGAACCAAATGACCTCGGTTTTTCCGGAGATTACAATGAAGTAGATGGAAGAGGTAGCCCACAGGTTGTTATCCCCTTCAATAATGGAGGCAAACCACGATTTGCCGGGCTTCTTCTGCCAGCATCCAGTTTCCCTTTTAAACATAAGGATACATTTTATCAAAATTATCACCTGCCCATGGTCAGTATTCCAGGCAGACTTCGGCAAGATGTGGTCAGGGAATTATACCTCAACGGCTCGACATTTTCCATCAAACAAGCCGACTTGTTGGGACGCCCAAAGAATGAGAAGGACCATAGGATAGTTTCTAAGCGACATGAATGGATGCAGTGGCAAATTCAAAGGTATATGGAATTGGCGGATCCTACCTTTCCTGACAAAAAATTTGAATCTGTTTTCCAGAGCAAGCATGTCAGGAGAAGCTGGGAAACAGTACGGTCTGAGTGGATGCGAGATGAAGACAACGATTCGAAAATTTCCCTAATCGTTAAACTTGCTGCCGATGAAGCATTGCTTAACGCATTGGAAAGGATCACAGGTAATCCAAGGAGAATCTTGGAACGATATCGGCAAGACACTCCCATCAGTAGTATTCAAGAATTAGACGCAGCTTGCCTCAGAGATTATGCCAGAAGGCCGGGCAGGACAACGGAAGAAAAAGCCGGAACTAAACAGGCGTTACTTGCTGTTCGCCGAAGAGAGAGAATCGACACCCTTGAGAATATGGTTACCCGTTGGACGATTCATCGAATGAACAATTTAGCCCTCGAATGGTTGCGCCAGCATGAAAAATATACCGGAGACTCAAACGAGAGAGTTCAAAAGGTCAAAAAATTATCAATGCTTCTAAGGAATTGGGAATCAAGAGATTCCTTTATGGATAATGTTCCAATTCTTTCTCGCCATCCGAACGGGCCGAATTATCCACTTCAATTTGAGAAGCGATACGTGAAAGTGTGGATGGCTTACGTAAAGATCCGCCAAGAAACGAAAGTTTACGAGGATGCTTGGACATGGCAGAGGGCCATGTGGCCAGAGACGGGCCGACAGATATTTCATAGCGTCTTAACGGAAAAATGGAGTGAACAGGGAACATCAACTCCAATTTACAGGCCGGAAGGATTGAACGGGGACTGGCTACTTCCTTTTCGATCGCCAGGGCCTTTTAAAACTCCAAATGGTCCGGCCTTATTGTTTGATTCTCTGGACCTTCACGGGTCCGGTCTAGGTGGATACTGGATGGAAAAAGAGCAGTTCGATTCTGCCCATAGCATTGGGAAATGTGGATGCGAGCAGGCGCTTTGGTTTCCGGAAAAAAGCAAGGGTATCGCTATCTGGTATGCTATGGTCGAACCTGAAAGAATATCCTTGGAGAAAATCACTCAGGATACCCGTCTAGCGCTGAGAAAGGCCTTGAAAAATAACTCGCTTGATCAGAATTGGATTGGACTTGTCCTTGCGGCTCTCATACCGGATGAGTCCCAGTATTTGGAAAAGGCAGACATAGCTCACCCGGAGCCCGACCGCGACAGTATTGGGGTTCTGATTCCTATGGAAGTTCACCGCCATGCGAGGGATGTTAAAGCGGGCATAGAACTCGCTATTGAAGCATTGGAGAAAATTGTGTGATGTCCTCTATTGGCGTGGAATTGACTGGCGCATCAGCTTTTGTTTACGCGCATGAATACAAGGTAAAACATTCAGGCGAGTCATGGGTCCCCTCGACCATTATGCCCATGTTAGCTGGCGGGGGCCTTATCGTTGGTCCACAAAATAAAAATCATCGAAGGGGGGCGGGGTTTGATTGGCCACCAGAATCTCAGGTCCCCTATTGCTTCAAGTCTGAATATGGTTTTCCAAGGTGGCCTTTGGCTCGTGTTTGGCAGAAAATCCTACCGCTGGGAACGGAAAAAATAGGATGGGATGATTACAAAACCGGATCACATAAAATCAAATGGCGGCCTGATATCAATAAACCACCGGTGAGGATTCCTGCTGAGGACCACATTGTGCAGTCCGTTGAAGATCTGATTTCCAAACAAGGGGATATAAAACAATTGTGTTTGGTCGTCCCTGATGATTTGGGAGAAGGGGCCCAACAGGCAATTCTCGACCGTTGGATAGCAACAAGGAGCGATGTGGAGTTGCACCTCGTTCCAAGGCCCATTGCAATTGCCATGCATTGGTGCCGCCTACAGAATGGGGCTCGTCATAAAATCATAGACTTAAAGACAGGTTGTTGTGGTCATCTCATTGTCTTGGCATTGGGACTGGACCGCTGGGAGGTTGTACCTATTGAAATTCGTGTTGTTAATGATAGCGGCTGTCCAAGTCTAATTGCGGTTAGAGACCATACCATACATAATTCAGAGATAGCTGTAGATGGTTTTAGTTTGCTTGCAGCCTATGGCATTTGCACAAGATTGGTAAGTAAATCAAAACTATGGAATCGTTTCATGTGTGGCGATTTAATCCCTTCCTTAAACAAATATGGAAGTCTTGGTTCCTTGTTTTGCGAAACTGCAAAACTAGAAATCGAGTCAGCGAATTTAAGGACATTGAAAAAAAACTGGATGCCTTGCCCACAGGGAGAAAAGGCAATTTTTAGGCTTTCCCGAGTAAAAGATAAAGTTAACCAAAAATTATATTCTCAGCTCAAGGATCTCGGCGAAAATGCAAAAGAGAACCTATTGGGGATTGTATCTGATGGTATTTTTTCTCGGTTACCTCTTGGCAATTCCTTTTTCTCTGATTACCTGCTTAGAGATTATAAGGACACGGGATCAAGTATATTATATAGACCCGGTACAATGGCAGCGAAAGGGGCGGCCCAAATTGCCCACGATTTAGTTGTTAACTCTCCTACCTATCGAGATCGGATTGCTCCCATCGATATTTGGTATAATGGTAAAGATGAATTTCAGGACCCGGTTCTAGATACGATGTCGTTAATTGATAGTCGGGATATCGAGGCCGGGAAAACTTACGAGACTCAAGAGCCCATAAGAGGTCTTGAAATTAGGGAAAATACAGATAAGTTAGAAATTACCCTGCGGAGGAAATTTGGTGACAATGAATTCAATAGAAAAATTCAGGCGGTCCTAAAGAGAAAAACCGCAGAAAATGAAAATGTTCGATTGCGTGTTAAGGCAAAGCCTGGGCAAGGATTTGCAAGGGTAGATGTGGAGTCTGAAAAGCCAGGTCTGTTTGAAACACAACTCAATTGGCGAAATATGGTAGAGGCGGACAAGCCTCCCAAGCCCAAGCATGCTTGGCCTCCTGGAATGGCGAACATCCTTTGCGATCGGAGAATGTTTAAGGGTATAGAATACCTTTTTACTAAAACAATTAAGGAACTCGTAGATTGCAGATGGAGAACTTATTCATATTACAAAAAAGAAAATGTAAGATTGTTAATAGAAGAATTGAACAAATGGCCAAAATTTAATGGATACTCCCACAACCTCATCGGGTTTTCTCCAAAACTTCCTACAACATATTTGTATCGCGGTTGTGTTCCCAGTTCCTCAACCCTTAGTTGTCCTGAGAATGGCGCAATATATGAGCGTTTATCGAACGCATTGGACGCTGCGATTCGTTTAGATTGCGAAAATGAATCCTTGATTAGACTTGCCGGATGGCTATATCAAGCATGCCCCGAAGCTGCTTTAGAATTTACCCGGAAACACTTGCGTGTTGGAAAAACTACTTCTGCGGATTTAAATTTAATCGGTAATGTCTTTGAAAAACCTGAGGACATAAAGTTATTCTATGAAAAATGGGTTAAATTAATCAGTAACGGCAGATCGAACAATAACTGGCTGAGAGCATTTAGGAACATGATTCGATTTAGGCCAAACGCTTTATCAACGGATGTGGTAAATGTCCGTCATTTGAATAAAATTACAAAATATGTTTATGAGACCTTATCTAATTGTGATTATTATGGAAAAATAAACGATAATTGTCTCTACATTGCTCCTCATTTGTTAAAACGTAGAAAATTTCAACCTGAATTCCTATCCCCTTCCTCGGAGGATGGAAGACTTTGGATTGAATTGTTCGAAAAGGAATGCTCTTATTATGATGGTTTCCGCAAGGCTGCAGCTGAAGCAACGCTTTCCTTTTTAAAAGAAGAAGGCAGCCAAGAAGATTTGGAGAAACTCTGGAAAAGCGAGTAAAGTGGATGAGCTTACACAACATTGTTGGAATATAATAGTCCAACAGGCGAGGCCGTTAACCTCGAAAGAATGCTATCGCAAGGTGAAGGGTCGATCTAAGAGAATTTATGAGGTCGATGTTATTGAAGCTCTAGGAAAGTTACAAAAACAAGGCATTGTTAAGCTGGATTTATCCAGAAAGTGGGCAACCACGCATGAAGGATTGAGAATAGAGAGAAACACAAATAAATACCACTTTAAAAAAGGTAATCGGATCGTGCATACTGGAATTACCAATGATCTTGAAAGGCGCGAAAAAGAGCAGAAAAGAAATTATGGAAATGACGGGCACATTATGAGGGTCGGGCGGGCAACAAGCCGGGAGGCCGCATTGAAATGGGAAAGGGAACAGACGAAACAGGGCAAGCCCACTAGAAGATGTCAATCATGATGATTTTGGAAGTAACAAAAATGACATCAGGTATTAATTCTGGATATTTTCTGACAGAAGGGAGGAAAAATCCACAGAAGGTATGAAGAATGAAATTGCTTCAAAAAATTGTAGGAGCGGGTTTATCCCGCTATCCTACCAAACAGCCTTCGAAGCAATCGCGGCGTAAAGGCGCTCCTGCAACTTGAAACCATTACTTTCCCTTCCCCCTTCAACCAACATTCCCATATTCCATCACTTCTTTCCCCTCTATAGATCACGATGAAAACCCTTCATCCTTCATCCTTCATCCTTCTTCCTTTCCTCCCGCTGCTCCTGATGGGCTGTAAGGCGCGGGAGCGGCCGGTGGACGCGGGGGTGCGAGACCAGGTCCTGCACATTGCCAACGGGGCGGAGCCGCAGTCCATGGATCCCCACGTGATAACGGGTTTTCCGGAGATGCGGATTCTGGAAAACGTGTTTGAAGGTCTGGTGGAAATCGATCCGGTTACCTTGGAACCGGTTCCGGCTGCGGCTGAAGGTTGGGAAATCAGTCAGGACGGCAGGAAGTATACTTTTTTTCTGCGTAAAAACCTGAAGTGGTCCAACGGCGATCCCCTTACCGCGAAGGACTTTCACTACAGTCTGAAACGCGCTTTATCCCCTGGGCTGGCCACGCCTTACATCCAGTTTTTTCAGGGCATTACCAATGCCATCGAATTCAATAAAGGCGAAGTCGTTGATTTTGATAAAGTCGGGTGCAAAGTAATCGACGACCACACCCTGGAGTTCCTGCTCGATCACCCGCACCCCGTCCTGCTGCTTTACCTCGAAGGTCAGTACTTTTACCCGGTTCACCAGGCTACGGTGGAAAAATTCGGGGCTTTCGACGAACGTGGTACCGGTTGGTTTCGCCCTGAGAATATCGTCTCCAATGGAGCTTTCAACCTGGTCCGGTGGCAGACCAATACCGTCGTCACTTTGGAACCCAACCTTCACTATTGGAATTGGGAAACCGTTCGGCTGAAGCAGGTGAATTTTTTCCCGATCGAAAGTGCCGATACGACTTATCGGGCTTACCTGAACGGCCAGGTTCACGTGGCTACCTCCCTTCCTTTGCACGTCATTCAGGAGATGGAACTAACACGGCCTCCCCACTATCGCAGTCATGAGTTTCTGGGAACTTACTACTATTCCTTCAATGTCGAGAGGCCTCCCCTGGACAATGTCCTGGTGAGAAAGGCCCTTTCTCTGTCCATTAACCGAAAGGACATCGTCGAGCAGGTTACCCAGGGAGGGCAACGAGCGGCAGTTTCCTTCATACCGCCAGGCGCCAATCGTTATCGTCCCGATTACACCTTCAAAGAGGACTTGGCCGAGGCCAGACGTTTGTTGGCGCAGGCCGGTTATCCCGGAGGTGAGGGATTCCCTCAACTGGAGGTGTTGTACAATACAGCGGAAGGCCATCGCAAAATTGCCGAGGCCGTTCAGCAGATGTGGAATACCGGGTTGGGAATCGATATCAAACTGGTCAACATGGAGTGGAAAGTGTATCTCGATACCCGGGATAACGGGGATTTCCAAATCGCTCGCGCCGGTTGGGTCGGCGCTACCGATTATGCCGGCTACCTGGACATTTTTCTCAGTAATTCGGGCAACAACGACTCCAATTGGGCCAATGCTGAATTTGATGCCCTCTACGCGAAAGCATCGCGGATTATGGACCCGCAATTGCGCATCGAAACCATCCAGCAGGCTGAAGCCATTCTACTGGAGGAAATGGTCATGGCCCCCATTTACCATTACCGGCGCAATTACCTGGTGGATGCCCGGGTAAGGAACTGGTACGACAATGTGATCGATAGCCGGCCCCTGAAGTTCGTGTATTTGCAGGAATGATGGATGAAAAGGCATAATATATTGTAGGAGCGGCTTTACGCCGCGATTGCTTCGAGGCTTTTTAGTGGGATCGCGGCGTAAAGCCGCTCCTACCCGAAATACTTGGCAGGGGACAGGAATATCCCCCCTCCTTTCTTTCTTTGCGTCCTCTGCGAGCTGTGCGAGAGTCAATTGCTGATTCTCTGAATGCTTTCCGCGATTTCCTCCAGGGGATAGGTGACCATTTCCGACAGGGTGGGGTGATACCACGGCACTTGGAGTAAATCCACCACGTTGGCTTTGAGGCCGATGGCTACGGAAAAGACGTGGATCAATTCCCCAGCGTCCTTGCCCACGATTTCCGCTCCGAGAATTCCTCCCGAACGATCGGCCCACACTTTGGCATAGCCGTGTTTGGCTTCCATGAGGATGGACTTTCCATGATCATCCCAGGGGTATTCGGCGCTGACATATTCGACGCCTTCAGCCTCCAGGGTTACACCATTCTTTCCAGCCAGAGCAATTTGGGGATCGGTAAATATTACCCCGAGAAAGTCCCAATCGGATGGGTCCCGGGTCTTTTGGCCCGTGGCGTGTCGAGCCGCGGCCTCGCCCTGAATGATGGCGACGTGGACGATTTTTTCCGGACCGGCCACGTCGCCTGCGGCATAGATATCGGGATTGTCCGTTTGGTTGTAGGAGCCGGTTTTTATATAACCGTTTCTTCTCACCTTCACCCCGGCGGAATCGAGTTTCAAACCCTGGGTGTTGGGCGCGCGACCGAGGGCGTTGAATAAATGTTTTGCTCTGCGAATAAAGTGTTTTCCACCCGACGCGAATTCCACTTCGTAGCCCTCTTTGGTTTGGCCGATCCGGGTAATTCGGCTACCGGTGATGAGGTCGATGCCTTCCTCCCGAAATACCTTCTCGAGCAGAATGGCCGCCTGGGGGGACATTTCTTTCAATAGGTGGGGGCTACGCTGAATCTGGGTTACCTTCGATCCTATGCGATTCAGGTACTGGCTCAGTTCGCACGCCACAATTCCTCCTCCAAGGATAATGACCGATTCGGGCAGAAAATCCAGATCCAGAACCTCGTCGCTGGTCCACACCTCATCGAGTTCCCGTAGTCCGGGGATAGGGGGAACTTGGACGACGGAACCGGTGGAGATGAGGATTTTGTCCGCCGTCAGTAAGCGTCCGTCATCGAGTCGAATGGAATTGGCACCGGTAAACTCGGCATGGTTGCGAAAGAGGGTAAACCGGTCGCTCTCCAATCCATTTTCTCGGTAGTCGGCGAATTCTCCGATAATTTCGACCTTTCTCCGGTGCAGTTTGGCCATGTCGACCCGGGCATCCGGAACGTGGAGACCAAAGAGGGAACCGCGCTGGGCATTGTGCAGGACCTCGGCTGAATAAATTAGAGTCTTCGAAGGCATGCAACCGCGCAGGATGCACAGTCCCCCCAGTTGTTCGCTACCGTCCACAATAGCCACCCTGTCCACTACCTCCCGCGCCGTCCGGGCCGCGGCGTATCCGGCGCTTCCGCCTCCCAACACCAGAAAATTGAAATGGGTGTCCTTCATATCGCGATTTGGTTCTTCAATCATCTTCAACCGCTTCAATCAAATTCGTGGCCCGGATCTTATAGGAACCTCTGCGCCGGGGAGGCTCGAGAAGAAGAATGACGCGCCGGTTTTCCCGATAAGGCAAATGCTTTTCGTAGACAAAGCGGGGTCCCTGGCGGGTTTCGACCAGAAACGCCACTGGAATACCCTTCTCCAAAAAGGGGGAAAAGTCGAAGGCCTCGGAGGCGCCACTCTCAAAGAAGAGGGATTCCCGGCCCACTTTTCCGGCCAGTCGAACCCCCGTCGCGTTGAAGACGCGAAGACTGTTTGCCGGGAATTTTTCCGGGTCGGCATTAACGAGATAAACCTGAAACTCCCGGCCACTCTCGGGATCGGTCCTGTTGGCGGTGAAAATCAGGATGCCATTTTCCAACCCGGAAGGGATAACCGCCTGGGCGATGGTGCGCCGGGTCAGATTGTGGGGATCGGTCGCGGTCGGAGCGGAAATGTTGCGGAAAAATTTCAGTTGAGACGGGCCCCGGTATTCATAAATGGGCCCCTTCACGGTTTTGCCCAACTGCAGCGTGGCGACTTCCCCCTCACCGTTCTCGAATTTGATATCGCTCCAGTTGCCGGTCCCCACTCGGTAGGCCCAGAATTCAATCGACCTCGATGGTTCACCGACCGGCTGGGCTACCAGGCTCAAACCCGACCAAGCGCTCACCATAATGAGAAAAATCAGATCTGGGATTCGTCCAACCACTTGAAGTGCGTGATGGTAAATTTGCGCCCCAGACCGGTTGCCGGTCCAGCCCTATCTGTTCCCGTTTCCACCATCTCGGGAAGGCGTTGCACCCAGGCCTCGCACCATGCCCGCGCCTCCAACTTGCCCGTAGCGGGATTAATGGCATCGCCATAGGCGCGAATGCGAAAGGTGTCCGACCGCGCTTGCAGGAAGGGAGCGATGGTATTGAGGATGTCGGCCTGGTTGAGGAAAGCCGGGGCATTTATGGGTATGCGGGACGAGCGGGCCGCATCCTCGTAGGGAGATTCATCGATGGTGTTGATGGAAGTCCGGTCAATGGCTCTTTGCAGGATTCCCCGGTCGAGAAAATCCGCCAGAGAGGTGGAGGGTTTTTTGTGTTCCCGATTGACCTGGGAAATGGCTTCGGCCAACTCACGAATCTGATCGTCCGTAAATTCGCGCATGCCCACCGAATGGGCCGCGGCCCATTCCGTTTGCTCGGGTTGCAATCCCGATTTCCACCAGGTTTTGCCGCCAGTTTGGGGGTAATTCCGGCGCTGGTCGGTGGGGTAGCGGTCGTGCCGGTCCGCCCCGAAGGGAAGCCGGAAGAAGGGATTTTCCAGGAGATCCCTGGTCTTGGGAGATTTTCCCGCCTCCAAAATGCGGAAATTCCAATTCTCCCGATCGTTGCCCGACAGGATCATTTCCCATACGTTGGCCGAGGTGCAATTGACGTTGAATGCGGCAAAGAGAAGGACGTGTCGGGCCATTTCCCTGGCCCCGGCCAGATCGGCCCCGGTTGGGTCACCCCTGATAAGGATGTGCGGGTTCAAGAAGGGCCGCCGATAAAATCCCATGGCCATGGACATCAAACGATCCGTTTCCTCCGCAATTCCCGGAACGGTAGAAAAATACAGTTCGTCGAAGGCCCGGTTCTCTCTGGCTCCGGGATTACCCAGGTAATTGGGACCGGCGTCGGGAAAATTCAGGTGTCGCAGGGATGCGACCGATACCGGTTCGACGGTGGGAAGGTCGAAAAACCGGAAATGGCTTCGCCCGGGCCTTCCCCTGCCTCCTCCGAAGAAGAATTCAGGCCGATCCGAAAAGTCGTCCGCGCTACGCCCGGAGTACACGTCCGGATCGAATTCGATCAAGGGATGATCGAAAAAAAAGGTGGGGCCTCTCGGGTCTACCTCGGAGGACCAACGTTCCAACTCCCCCAGGCCATCGGCTCCGATCATATTTTGTTCATCCTGAAACCGGAACCAGAAGCGCAGCAGCATTTCAGTGTCCCAATCCCCGGTTTGGTGACTGAGGTCTTGGACTCCCAGGTTATCGGTCAGGAGAGGCGCGTAAGGAATGTCGACGAACTCCTGCAACAGCTCTCCGGTCGGCGTGGTCAGTCGGAGGGTGACCTGGACCCCGGGCGATTGTATGGTGAACCGGTCGTCTCTACTGTCCCCCGGAGTCAAATCGAGAAAATCGACCGAATCGGGACTGATTCCGGCCTGAAAAATATGGCGGACTTCGCCTGCCGCCAGGGACGCGTAGAGATCGATGGGGATTTCATCGATTCCGGCGTTTTGCAGGTCGATGGTGTATACCGCTCTCGGGTTGGCCGGTGTTCCCGGAACCGTCCAATGGGCAATGGATAGGGTGGGGAGCCCTTCAATGTGCAGAATCAGGTCCGCAACATTTCTCGGGGTGGCTCGGATGGGAAGGCTGGCTGAATTCCAAAGATCGGTCCGCAGGGCCCAATGGAGGTCAATGGGACCATTCCCATTGTCGGGAAGGGAAAACCCGATGCGAAGGGCAAATTCCGTTGCGATCAGGGGAATGGAGAATACCGGGTCTCCCCTTCCGCCCCCGCTCGTTCCCCGCAAGGTGAGGAAGTCATTCGCGGTGGGCCGGTGGCGCAGGAATTCGATTACCCCGTCTCCAATGGGGAGGGTGGTATCGGAAATCAGATGAAATTGGGACAAATCCTGTTTCAACCCGCCGCGGCTGCCTGGCAAGGTATTGGCCAGAACCCCCAGGGAAACCGGAGTCAATTGGTGGAAATTTTCTCCCAAACCATCCCTGGATATGCCGTCGAGCGCTTCAAGTTGGCTGAAGCTGAAGGTTTGTTGGAGGGAATCGCGGGTATCGTTTTCGTCCGGGTCGAAACGGTTGAACCAGAGATCCAATTCGGTCGCGCGGTTGATGATGTGTAGGCTGCGGGATTCCTCCAAAGTCGAAAGCGAATGCGGAAGCGGGGTCTCCATTTTCAAAGCGCTGGCCTTCACGCCTTCGTCCGATATCCAGTAGGCGAAGTTACCGGTGACCCTCTCCTGGCCGGGGGCAAAACCCGGAACCGAGGAGGAGCGGATGGGCCTTTTCCCGATGGCAATTTTTCCTCGCTCATCGCCTGCCTCTCTTCCCCTGTCTGGGTCGACCGAACCATTGACCAACCAGACGGATCGGTCGGACGTGTCCGGGTTGGGGGCGCTCTGGGTAATGAGGGATTCGGAGGGATTGTCTATGGCGTCACTGACGAGCCAACCTCGAAAGTTTCCATTGGAGGCATCCCAAACCCCGGTCCAATGCTCCCCCCCGGCCGGAAGATCGTATTTCTCGCCCACCATACCGCCGGTTGCCGTTACCCGCTGGTCGGGGCCGGCCAGTTGCTGCAATTGGCCCAGGCCGATATTCAGGCCCATCAGGGCATGCTGCCGGGCCTTGGTCCATTGTTGATTATTGAAGGAAGTTTGGGATTCGATGCGCAGGGAAGTGGCCAATACCGCCACCAGCAGCATGAGAAAACCCAATAGGGAGAGAACGAGCACCAAGGCAAATCCCCCTCGAAGGCCGGGCGGCCCGGATTTTGGCTTGTCTTCCCTCAAGGTTGGCCCGTTTTGAAATGAATGCGTTTGGAATAAACCGTGGAGAAACGGTTGACCGTTTCCCACCAGAAATCGGATTGGGTCGAGGGAATCAAACCCCGTTCGTAAGCGTTGATTTGCTTGGCTCCCTCTTCATCGAGAATGCGAACGAATACATCGGCGGATTCCGGTATCCCGTCCCGGGGCACGCGGAATTGCCTGACTCCGCCGGTCAGGGGAAACAGCGCTTCATCCTGGCCCAGTGAGTTCCTGCGGTAGAAAACCACGCCCAAGTCCACCACGTCCCGGGCCAACAGGCTGGAGTCGTTGCGCGGTGTCGTCACCTCTCCCGGTTGGCCCTCGTAGCTCCGTCCGTCGAATCGGTCGATGAAGTATCCCTCGTCCTCTTTTACCTCCTCCAGGGTGTGGTCCGATCGCACGATGGAGCGGTAAAGGTTATAACTTTCTTCCAACTCGGAAGATCGACTGTGTGGTTTTCGGCGAATCATTTGATAGGCCACGGCATTTACATCGCCCCCATCTCCCGAACCGGCCGCATCGGTAGGACTGGCGAAAAACCGCAACCAGGCGCCGGCCACACCGAAGCGATAATGGAGCGGGCCAAAATCGGGGTTGGCAATATCTATCTCCAGGGATGTGGCGTCGTTGGGTTTTTCGTTTTGGGGAATGGCCGCTCTCTCCCAACGACCTGAATTTGCCCTGGTTTCCAGCAGGTCGCAGGCAAGCCAAACCCCCCGGTCGTCCCGCAGGATGGCCGATTCCAGGTCGGTGGTCAGGGTATTCAGCACGATGCGAGCCTTGGCATTGGAAGAGAGGCTGTCCCGGCTTTGCCTCCAGGCATCCAGAATATTGGCCGATACCGAGAGAAACAACCCGATCAGGATTATGGATACGGTGCTGGCAACGAGTAATTCCAGGACGGTGAACCCGCCGATATCGGGAGATTTTCCGATCAAAGGCCGGCCCGGGTTACTACTGTGTTGAATATGGCCAAGTTGGTATCGAGACGGTTGTCCGGAAGTTGGCCATCGGGCGACCGAACCGATCGAATTATGTTGATCTGGAAAGCGACAAATCCGGCCGAGCCGTCCCTGCCTATGGGAGACAGGTCGGAATTTCGGGTCAACCTTATGGCGTAATAACGATCCGCCTCGGGAAGCTTCTGCTCCAGTTGGGGATCGTCGCTTGAAACCACGGTATCTCCCGACCGGTTGGCCAAGAGGCGAACCTGCCGGTTCAGGATGGAAATCACTTCCTCAAATTCGAGGGTTTGAATTTCCGAGGAAATCAGATCGGCCATCCGGTCCACCTTGCCGTATTCGATCACCTCTCCCGTCCGGCTGAGAAAAGGTGTGAAAATCCCGAAAACGATGAGCAGGGCTACCGAGAGAATTCCCAGGGCCAGGATGACTTCGATCAAGGAGAACCCCTTGATCCGTTTCAAAGCGCTTCCTCCTCTTCCAAGGGAAATTGCAGGCCATAGCTGTTGAAGGTCAACCCCGTCAGGGCCATGCCATCGGGAAATTCGGGTAGGATATCGCGACTTACTCCTTGCGCCAGCACGACCTTGTTGTGCAAGCCGCTCATCCTGCCCGTACTTTTGAATTCGTAATAACTCCATTTGGGCCCGGAGCCACTTGCTTCAGGCCTGCCGGAGGGGAATTCCAGACTCATGGTTTGTCCGTTATGCCGGGATGTCGGCCGACTCTCCTTCCAGTCCAATGGTTCCACACTGGTTTCAGGAATAAAGAAAACATCAGCTGGGAAGTACTCGCCGGACAGGGCCGTTTCCCATTTATTCGACCCCGAACGGGTTTCGACCACCACCCCGAAGTATCGTAGGTATTTCTCCGCTTCCCTTTCGTTGCCGGGAGAGGAAGTATGGATGAGCAATCGGGCATTGTTTTGTTTGAGAATGGCCTGTGACCGGGCATTGGCGAAAGCCTGGCTCAGCATTGATTGGGCCGTTTCCAGATTGGAAGCGTTTCGGTTCTGGTTCAGGGCGCTGAACAGGATCCCGGCCAAGATGATAACCACCCCGATCGACACCAGGATTTCCACCAAGGTGAACCCCTTGTTGCGTTGGCCAAAGGGGTTCCTCGGGGTCATGCGTGCCAATTGACAACCTCGGAACGGGAGAGGGTCAAGCCTTGAATCGGTTGTCTTCGCAAGCTGCGTCAAGATTGCAAGTAATGACCCAGACGGGCATTTCGTTGCCCTTAAGACCCGGCCCGGTAGTGGATGCTGTCCGCTACCTCCTTGGCGGTATCCTCGCCGGCCAGGATTTTCGCCAGGGTCAACCCGAATTCGACTGCCGTTCCCGCTCCCCGGGATGTGATGATGTTGCCATCCACTACCACGGCTGAATCTTCCTCGATGTGGGGCAATTCATCGGCCACGGTAAAATGGGCCGTGTAGGACCTCCCCTCCAGCAGCCCGGCATCGTGCAACACGGTGGGGGCGGCGCAAATAGCGGCGAGGGGCTTGCCGTCAGAAGCCTGTCTTTGCAGGACTTGGAGGAGGGTAGGGGTATTGCGCAGGGCATGGACGCCGGGACCGCCCGGCAGTACCACGAGATCGAAGGGTTTGTCGACAACTTCCTTGAAATAACAGTCGGTCTTCAAGGTGATTCCGTTGCGGCCCGTCACCTCGAGGCTGCCGGTCTGGGAGGCCACGGTGCATTCGACCCCGCATCGCCTGAGAATGTCCAGGGGAGCCACGGCCTCCAATTCCTCCAGTCCATCGGTAAAGACAAATAAAGCAGTTTTTCCCATGTCCCGATCTTCAGGGCAGGAGGGAGGATTTTTCAAGAGCTGTAGTGGTAGAGCTTGATGATTTTTTGAAAGTTCTACTTCCTCAGAGCATGGAAGACCGGTCCGGAGCAGATGGGAAGCACCTGTTCATCTGTGGAATGGGCTACCTCGGTCTGCGAGTGGCCAGACAGGCCCTCCGACGCGGTATGCGGGTTACCGGTTTGATCCGCTCACCGGAAAAGGCGGAAACCCTGCGAACCGAGGGGTTTCACATGGTTGCGGCCGATCTGGCGGGAAGGGATTGGCATTCCGAGGTTTCCTCCTCGGTGGACTTTGTCCTCAATTGCGTCGCCGCTGGCGGCGGCGGTCCCGAGGGCTACCGCCGGACCTATCTGGAAGGCATGCGATCGCTCCTACAATGGTGCGGCCGAGGCTTTTCCGGACGGTTCATCTATATCAGTTCCACCGGGGTCTATCCATTTTCAGATGGGGAATGGGTCACGGAGGAAACCCCTTTTGAACCACCGTCTGACAAGGGGCAGGTTCTGCGCCGGGCCGAGCGGGTTCTGCAAACCGATGGGCCGGATGGCTGGACCATCTTGCGATTGGCCGGGATCTACGGCCCGGGACGCCATTACCTGCTCAATCAGATCCTTTCCGGTTATTCGGAACTGCCGGGAGAGGGTGAATCCTACCTGAACCTCATCCGGGTGGAGGATATCTGCGCCGCCATATGGGAGATTTGGCGGGCCGATAAATCAGCCTTGAACACTATTTATAACGTAGTGGATGACAGGCCTTCCCTTAAACGTGAAGTCGTCGAGTGGCTGGCCCGAAAAACGGGACGGCCGGTTCCCTGCTTCAACCCCGAAAAATCCATCCGTCAAAGGCGCTTGCCCAATGGCAAACTGCCCCACCGCAAGATCTCCAATGCCAAGTTGAAAGGCGCCACCGGTTGGCGGCCCCAATTCGCCACCTATCGCCTCGGCTTCCAACCCCTCATCGGACCCTGATCCGCGGTCGATTCCAGTTTCGGAAATAAATTTCTCTCACCCCAGTTGGTCCCGTATGGGCAACTCGCGGATGCGCTTACCGGTGGCGGCGAAAATGGCGTTGCACAAGGCCGGAGCCACGGGAGGAACACCTGGTTCTCCGACACCTCCCAGTTCCACTCCCTTACCCGGATCGACCAGGTGTATGGCGATCTTCTTGGGAGCCAGGGGAATGCGGGGCACTTGGTAATCGTGGAAATTACTCTGTTGGGCTTTTCCTCCGGCAAAGCTGATCTCCCCGGTAGTGGCCAGGCCGATGCCCATGACACAGGAGCCTTCCATTTGGGAGCGGATGCGGTCCGGGTTGATTTGCGGACCGCAATCCACCGCCATGTTGGCGTTGTGGATGATGAGGGTTCCACCATCCAGAACTTCGACTTCCAAAACAGCGGCAACGTAAGTTACGAAACTGTAATGCGCGGCCAAGCCCATTCCCCGGCCCTTGGGAAGCTTCTTTCCCCAACCGGCTTCCCGGGTTGCCGTATCGACCACTTTGCGCAACCGGCCGGTGTCCACGGGGTACAGTTTCGGATTTTCACCATGGTTCCAGTCATCCGTCATTTCCCGGGGATCGATCTGGCGATTTTTTCCCAGCAATTTCAGGTAAAACTCCTTGTGGTCCTCGCCCGCCTCGTCGGCCAGTTCGGAAATGAAACTCTGCACGGCAAAGGCGCGCGGGATGTTGGAAACGGAACGGAACCAGCCGACCCGGACGTGCACCGGGATTCCGGGATTTTCCATGCGCATGTTGGGAATATCGAAGGGGGCGTTATTGAACCCCATACCCAATTCGAAGCCGGCCTGGTGCACCTGATCCGGCGCGAAAATGCCCAAAATGGTAGGCGCTACGGAGCGGTGCAGCCAACTGGTGGCATTGCCCTCGGCGTCGAAACCGGCCTCGAGACGCTCGGCCGAGACGGTATGCAAATAATCGTGGTGAATATCATCTTCTCGGGTCCATTGTACCTGGATGGCGCGCCCGGGAAATTGTTGTGCCAACTCGGCCGCTTCAATAACGAAGTCGGGTTTGGATTTGCGACCGAATCCGCCACCCAGCAGGGTGACATTCACGCGGGTCTTTTCCAGCGGTAGCCCCACGCGTTCGGCCACTCTTTGCCGGGTCACCTGGGGAGCCTGACTGGGGGCCCAGATTTCCAGGAATCCATCCTTGAAAAGCGCAATGGCGGCGGGAGGTTCCATGGGCGCATGGGCGATATGCGGCATGTAATAGGTGGCGGAAAATTTACTCTCGGCCTGGGCCAAGGCTTGGTCCACGTCGCCCACGTTGCGTATGAGTTTTCCCGGATTTTGGGCCGCTTTTTCCATGGCTTGGCGATAGGTCGTCGAATCGTAGCCGTCGTTCTCGCTGGCGCTCCATTGTATCTTGAGGGCTTCACGTCCCTTGATGGCGGCCCAGGTGTTGGTGGCCACCACCGCAATACCACCCAGGGGATGAAATTCGGAGGGCGCCTTTTTTCCTTCGATTTCGATGACCTTTACCACTCCGTTTACCTTCAATGCCTCGCTGGAATCAAAGGATTCGACCACGCTGCCGAAGACAGGTGGCCGAGCTACTACGGCGAAGTGCATGTCGTCGAACCGCAGATCGGCACCGTAAGTAGCCCGACCGGAAATCATGTCCATCCCATCGATGTTGAGAGTTTGTTCCTGACCGATATAGCGGAAGTCTTCGGGCGATTTCAATTTGATGGCCTCATCGGATGGAACCGGGGTCTTGGCCGCAGATTCAGCCAACTCGCCGTAACCGATCTCGCGACCGCTCTTCTGGTGGACCACCTTATGCCGGGAAGCGCGGACCTCACTTACCGCCACTTTCCATTGATCGGCCGCGGCCTGCTCCAGAATGGCGCGGGCGGCCGCTCCACAACGTCGCATGGGCATAAACCAATGCCTCATACTGCGGGAGCCGTCCGTATCCTGATTGCCGTAGAGATCCTGATCGCCAAAAGCCTGCTCCACCCGGCATAAATCCCAGTCCGCCTCCAACTCGTCCGCCACTACCAGGGCCAGACTGGTGCGAATGCCCTGACCCATTTCGGAGCGCGCGCAGGTGATTGCCACCGTACCATCCTCGTTAATGCGGACAAATACCTTGGGGTCTTCTACCGTGCCTCCCGGCATTCCCTCACCGCCGTATTTCCTTTCTTCCTCCTGGGCCCAGGTCCAATTGGCCGCCAGGATCAAGGCCCCGGTAGCCCCGACTCCTTTAATAAAGTCCCTGCGGTCTAGGGTTTGGTTGGTCAGGTTGAAGTTCCGATATGAAGGTTTCATGCTTATTCCTCCTCTAATTTGGATGCGGCTTGGTGGATAGCCGTCTTGATCCGGTTATAAGTTCCGCATCGGCAGATATTGCCGCTCATGAAACCCTCGATGGCCTCGTCGTCCGGTTTGGGTATACGTTGCAGCAGGGCGGTGGCGCTCATCACTTGTCCGCATTGGCAATACCCGCATTGGGCTACGCCCACGTCCACCCACGCCTTTTGGACCTGCCTGCCGACCGGATCGTCCCCGATGCCCTCGATAGTGGTGACATTTTTGCCCGTCGCGGCGCTTACCGGCGTGCTGCAGGAGCGAATGGGCATCCCCTCCAGGTGCATGGTGCAGGCGCCGCATTGGCTGATGCCGCAGCCGAATTTAGTGCCGGTAAACCCGAGAACGTCACGGATTGCCCAGAGCAAGGGCATGTCGTCCGGAACGTCCAGTTCGTAGACTTGACCGTTTAGAGTAATCGAATGCATGGGAGGGTAGGGGTTTGGTTCTGAATGGTGATTTACTGGGTCCGCCCAAAATAGGCCTCTGGGAATGACGGCAATTGAATTTTGCAATCCCCCGGAGCCCTGACAACTCCAAAAAAGATTTAAGGATGTGAAGCGCATCTGCCGGGTTTCAAATGCATCTTGGCTTGACCGACCGAATTCCAAATTCATCTTGGGGGGTGCAGAGAAGGTGTAGCGTGGAAATTTCGGGATGGGGCAAACGGTTATTGTTGGTCTTTTGGCTCCTTGTACCGTTAACGGCCCCCGCCTCGGAGATCCGGGCCAACCAGGCCGAGCCGGATTCACTGGCGGAGTCGGCCATGCCCGAAGATCGCTCCTGGGAAACGCATTCCGATCGGATTGAAGAGTTGGTCTTCGTGGGTAGCCGGGCCCAGCCGCGCGCCCTAACAGAGTCAATCGTGCCCATCCATGTCATATCCCCAAGGGACCTTATCGGCCAAAGCGAAACGGATGTTACCGATCTGTTGAGGAATTTCTTGCCGGCCTACAACGTCAACCCGCAGGCGGTGGGTGATGCCGCCCGGATCATCCGTCCAGCGAATTTGCGCGGCCTGGCTCCCGACCACACCCTGGTTCTGGTCAACGGAAAACGGCGGCATAGGGGAGCGATCGTTACTTGGAGGGGGAATGGAGTTGCCGATGGAGCCCAAGGGCCCGATATCTCGGTGATCCCGACCATCGCTTTGCGACAGGTGGAAGTATTGGGAGACGGCGCCTCGGCTCAATACGGCTCGGACGCTATTGCCGGCGTTCTGAATTTTCTGCTCAAGGATGATTCTTCGGGCGGCAGCATGGAGTTTCGGACCGGCAGTTATCTCGCCGGGGATGGCGATACCTACACGTTTTCCGGCAACCTGGGTCTGCCTCTTGGCCCAAATGGGTTCGCCAACCTGAGCGTCGAATACCGCGACACCGACGCTACCAGCCGTAGCATCCAGAGGGCCGATGCGGCGCGCCTCATTTCCGTAGGCAATGCCTTCGTCGCCGACCCGGCCCATATCTGGGGTTCACCCGCCATCGCAGACGATTTCAAGTTGTGGGGTAACTTCGGGGGTGAATTTGGCGATCTGCAGATGTATGGACACACCAATTTTGCCAACCGTACGGTCACGGGCGGGTTTTACTTTCGCAATCCTAATTCCCGGGCCGGGGTTTACAGCGTCGACGGTGGTAATACACTGCTCATCGGAGACAGTCTCGACGTCCAGGACGGCATCCTCGACGGTTCGGCCGGCTGTCCCGAAGTCATAATTGTCAACGACGTCCCCGATCGGCCGGCTCTCGACTCAGTTTTTTCCGATCCCGGCTGTTTCTCATTTCAGGAGATTTTGCCAGGGGGCTTCACGCCCCAATTCGGCGGTGAGGTGAGGGACGCTTCCATGGTGGCCGGTCTCCGTGGGCAGACCTCCATAGGGGTGGATTGGGACGCCAGTTTCAACCTGGGGGGAAACGAGGTGGATTTTTTCATTTTCGATACGGTCAATGCTTCCTTGGGACCGGCGACCCCCACCGAGTTCGATCCCGGGCTCTACCGGCAACTGGAACTCGGATTCAATCTGGACTTGCACTACGACCTGGCCAAAAACCTCCACTTGGCCGGAGGTTTCGAGTGGCGCGAAGAAAACTTTAAGATTGGACTGGGTCAAAAGGAGTCCTGGGAGATTGGACCGTACGCTCCCCAAGGTTTCAGCGCAGGCTCAAACGGATTTCCCGGATTTAGTCCCATCGCGGCAGGTCAATGGAGCCGGGCCAACTACGCCCTCTACGGCGACCTGGAGTTACGCAGTCTTTCGGGCAAATGGACGGCCGCAGCCGCGGCCCGGGTGGAAGACTACGACGGTTTTGGCGCAACCCCCAACGGCAAGTTGGCCGGCCGCTACCGTTTGAGCCCGGTCTGGGCGCTGCGCGGCAGTTTAGGCAGCGGTTTCAGAGATCCGACACCGGGCCAGCAGAATGCCTTCAACGTGTCGACCCGTTACGACACCGGACTCATGGACCTGGTCAACGACGGCGTCATCCCGTCCACTTCAAAGGTGGCACAACTCCGTGGAGGTCGGTCGCTGGAACCGGAGCAGTCGATCAATTATAGTTTGGGAGCGGTGGCCGACCGCGGGCCGGTAAAGTTCACGGCCGACTACTTTCGTATCGATCTTTCCAATCGCCTTGCCCTGACCCAGGTATTCGCCCTGGGACCCGAGGAAGTTCAAACTCTTGTATCAGAGGGAGTTACCAGCGCGCGCAACCTGCAGAATTTTCGATTTTTTACCAATGACTTCCATACCCGGACCGAGGGGATCGACTTGGCAGCCACTTATAAGCCTGCCTCGTTGGGAGGCGGAACAACCATCGGCTTCCTCTTCAACAAGACCGACACCCAAGTCACCGAGTTCAATCGGAATGTGTTGGACGCGGTGCGGCTCCGGCAATTGCAGGAAGCCCTTCCAGGGAACCGCTGGAACCTGACGGCAGAAAACGAGACCGGTCCATGGAGGCTCTTCGGACGTTTGAGCTACTACGACGACTGGTACGATTACCGAGACGCCAGAGTCTACAAAGGCGACTACATCTTCGACCTTCAGGTCTCCCGCACCATCGGGGAGTCCGTCACTCTCACCCTCGGCGCCCAGAATCTGTTCGACAATAAACCGGATGAGAATCCCAACGCCTCTTCCGTGGGCAATCGCTACAGCGCCTATACCCCGTTCAGCTACAGCGGCTCTTTTCTGTTTCTCCACTTCGCCTATGACTGGCAATAGGCGCCATAGGGGTTGGTCCTGGCTGTTCGGCGTTTTGAGCGGTTAACGGTATGGACAAAGGGATTCGAATGGGCGATCACGCTACCGGGCGAACATGGTTCAGATCTTCCCTCTCCCCTTTCCGAAGCGCAATCCAGGTGCAAATCCCCATTCCCAGGATGACCAGGGAGAAGGGTAAGCCCGATGCCAGCGCCGCAGCCTGCAACGCTTTTAACCCACCTCCGAGTAAGAGAGCCATTGCTACAAACCCTTCTGCAGAGCACCAAAACACCCGTTGGATTACGGGCGCGTTCAGCTTTCCGCCAGCCGTGATAGTATCGACAACCAAAGAGCCGGAGTCCGAGGAGGTGATGAAAAAGATGATTAACAGGACAATACTGACGAAGGAAGCGAGTTTTGTTAATGGGAGGCGCTCAAACATTTTGAAGAGCGCCAGTTCGTACGACCCTGCCGCTACGGTCTCCATCACGCCGGTGTAGCCATGGGTGAGGAATTGGGAGATGGCAGTGCCGCCAAACGTACTCATCCACAGTAGCGAGACCAACATGGGCAGGATCAGCACACATAGCATAAACTGGCGAATGGTGCGTCCCTTTGAAATGCGGGCGATGAAGGTTCCAACAAACGGGCCCCAGGCAATCCACCATGCCAATTGAAATGCTGACCAGTCGTGGATGAAATAGGTGTCGGTGCGCCCGATCCAATTGCTGAAGGGCACAATTTCCATGACATAGCTGGCAAGCCCTCTGAAAAAACTGCTGAAAATCACACCGGTCGGGCCGACCGCGAGGACGAAAAGGAACAAGCACAAGGTTATGCAGATATTTATTTGGCTGAGCCGTTTGATACCCACGTTGATTCCACTCAGGACAGAAGCCGTGGCGATAGCGGTAATCAATATGATCAGGGCCACCTTGGTGGTGTTGGTGTCGGGGATGTCGAACAGGTAGTTGAGTCCTGATGTGACCTGTTCCGCGCCGAGCCCAAGGGAAGGCGCGAGCCCGAACAAGGTCGCAAATACGGCAAGGGTATCGATCACGTGGCCGGGCCAACCCCAAATGCGACGACCCAGAAGAGGATAAAATGCCGAGCGAAGCGCGAGCGGCAGCCCCCGGTTATAGGTGAAATAAGCGAGGGCGAGCCCAACGACAGCGTAACCTGCCCATCCATGGAGTCCCCAGTGAAATGTTATCGCCGCAAGGCTGATATCCCAGGTGGCTTGAATATCCGGATCGTCGAGGCCGGGCGATGGATGCTGCGCATCGTAAACCTTGGTCATGTTGAAGGGCGGCTGCTGAAAATGGTGCACCGGCTCTGCTACACCGAAATAGACCAGCCCGATGGCCAAGCCGGCTGAAAAGAGCATGGCTATCCAGGTGGCTGTGGAGTAATCCGGCACCGCATCCTTTCCACCGAGGCGAATCCTGCCGAGGGGTGAGACGATCAGGTAGAGACAAAACAGCACAAGAAGGCTGGAGGTAAGCAGGAACACCCAGTCCAAGTGCGAAGTTATCCAAAGGCGGAGATTTTCAAAGACGACGGTCGCCTGATTCGGAAACACGAGCGTCACCACGACGAAAATGACGATGGCCAGGCTGGAGGTCAGGAATACCGGGGCGTTGATATCAAGGCCGAATATACGGAGGTTGTCCTGGCCGACCCGGGAACTGGCTTTTGGGTCTGGTTGCAATTGTATTTCTTCGGCGTTCTTATCCACTGCAATTTCAGGTCAGGGTTATGGGGATCAGCCCTAGTATTGAAGTATCGACCGGTCAGGTTACGCCTTCCCTGGACCAAGGACTCTTTACAGAACCAACCCTAAATCCCCCGTTAACACAACCCGGAAAAGAGGTTCCTGTGACTCGGGGATGTTATGGGTCCGATCCGAAGGACCGACAACAAATAGCCGGATTCAATGCTGCAAAGGCAGCCTGAAAAGCATTGATAAGGACAATTGTGAACCTTTGTCTGGACACACCAATGTTGCGCTAAAGGCTTCTTTTACCCATAATACGGATTCACCATACTCTTACCTTTATTACATTATGAATATGCCCCAATTCAAAGTCCTTCTCCTCGCTTTTCTCACCTTGCAGGCTTTGACCCAGTTGTCCTGGAGTATGCCTCTGGAGATGACCAGGGAGGAATTGATCAGCTTTACTCCTGAATGGAAGGGCGAAAGGTTTGCCGATGGAAGGCCCAAGGTTTCGGACAGTATCATCGAGCGAATGAAAGCGGTGGATATTGAAGCCGCCTGGGTTGTTCTGAGAAATGAAGGCTATGATTACCAGTTCGAGGCGGGCTGGGAACACGTGCATCCGGGCGAAACCCTCTGCGGTCGCGCCATGACGGTCCAGTACATGCCGCTGCGAAAAGTTGCGAACGACGTCATCGATGAAATGGGAGACGAAGCTGGGCGCATCGGTGATCAGGTCTCATGGCCGATCGATATGCTGGTTCAGGGCGACGTCTACGTGGCGGACGTTTACGGAAGAGTGGAGGGTGGACCCATCATCGGCGCCAGCCTGGGAACTACTATCTTTGCCAAGTCGGGGAACGGGGTTTTATTTAACGGTGTAGCCCGCGACCTGGAGCAACTCGAACGGATCGAGGGATTTAATGGATTTGTCCGAGGATGGAATCCCGGGTTTTATTGGGCCTCCATGATCACCGGGATCAACATTCCCATCAATATAGGTAATGTGACCGTCATGCCTGGAGACGTTATTCTGGGTAAGCGGGAAGGGGTGATTGTCGTGCCCGCCCACTTGGCGGAAAAAGTCGTAAAAACGGCTGAACTCATCCGTTTACGCGACGCCTTCGGATTCGAAAGGCTAAAGGCGGGAGTCTATACCGCCGGGCAAATAGACGATCGATGGACGGATGAAATCGAAAAGGATTTCTCTCAATGGCTGAACGACCACATGGACGCATTACCGGTCCCTCGAGAGCAAATTCAGGAATTGCTCAAAGAAAGAACCTGGTAGTTACTTCAATCAGACCGTTGCCGTATTGTAGGATTCCCCAATTGCATTTTTGTCCTCTTCGGAAAAATAAAAAGGGACAGGCTAAAATTTGTTGACGAAGGGTTAGGAATGGGGAGGGTGGGGGTATGAGAACGTCCAGGTTGAAGGTGAAGGGACAGAGTGCGGTGTATCACTGCGTGACGCGGGTGGTGGGTGGCGCGATGCTGTTGGATAATCGGGCCAAGGAAGTGCTGCGCAAGCAGATGTGGTATATGGCCCGGTTCTGCGGGGTGGAAATACTGACCTACTGCATCATGACCAACCACTTCCACGTCCTGGTGCGGGTGCCGGAGAAACAGGAAGTCGATGACCGGGAATTATTGGCCCGGTTTTCCGTATTGTACGGGCGGCAGAAGGGGCGCGTGGAAGCCTTGGAAACGCTTCTGAAAGAGGGCGGGGGGCAAGCGCAGGCGGAACGGGAGAAGCTCCTGGCCCGGATGGGTGATATATCGTTGTATATGAAAGAGTTGAAGCAGCGTTTCAGTATCTGGTACAATAGGACTCACCGCCGTTACGGGACCTTGTGGGCGGAGCGGTTCAAGAGCGTGCTGATCGAGGATACGGCAAGTTGCTTGGGCGCGGTGGCCGCTTACATTGACTTGAACCCGGTGCGGGCGAGCCTGGTGGAGGATCCCAAGGACTATCGTTACTGCGGCTACTCCGAGGCGGTGGCCGGGAACATCGAAGCGCGAGGGGGGCTGGGCCGAGCGCTTGCCATGAAAGCGGGGAAGGCCGCCTTGTCGGAGTATCGCAAGATTCTGTTCCTGATGGGAGCGACGACATCGCGGGAAGGCCAGAAGGCGATGGACCGCGAGGCGGTTAGAAAAGTGTTGGAAGCGGATGGAACCCTGCCGTTAGGGCAGGTGTTGAGGCTGCGGGTGCGTTATTTTACCGATGGCATGGTTCTCGGTTCGAAGGATTACGTAAACGGGATATTCGAAACGCATCGCGGGCTCTTCGGGAAACGGCGCACTTCGGGGGCGCGACCCATGCTGGGCCTGAAGGATTCGGGGTTGATGGTG
>JAJDZZ010000074.1 GCA_022824405.1 Opitutales bacterium | reverse complement strand
AAGAAAAGCGCCTGGCAGGCATCACCACAAACATCAACAACCTAACTCAATCAACCTATCAACAACCGTGATCTCTCTGCCTAAGGGTGGGTCAATTTTAAACCGCCCGTACTGGGTCAATTTTAAACCGCCATTGACAGCGGACGTCAAACGCATCATTTACGCCAGCAGTATCCAGGTATCCATGGGGTATTTACTGGATGAACCGTACAAATCCGTCGCCAGAGGAGCCTACGAGGAAAAGGCTGAAGTGCCGCGGGTAAACACCCACATGCGGGTGCGGCCTCAAAATCATTATGCTGCCAGCAAGGCTTTCGGCGAGGCATTGTGCCGGGCTTATGCCGACAGCGAAGGCCTGTCCTGTCTATGCCTGCGCATAGGCTGGGTCCATACGGGAGATACCCTGCCAACACCGGAAAGCAATCACCTTTGGTGCAGCCAGAAAGATATCGCCCGGCTAACCCAATGCTGTATCGAGGCACCGGACGACCTGCGCTATGGCATTTACCATGGCATTGGTGACAACTACGGCCGCTGGATTGATCTGGAAGAAGAGCGAGAAGTCCTCGGCTGGAGACCCCTGGAGGGCAAAACGGATTTGGTGAATCCTTGAGCATTTCAGGCGCCCACAGGTTCTCTTCTTTCAACCGGATGCCTTAACCCGCATATCTCACAAAAGGCACAAAAGGCACAAAAACACACAAAATTCCTCATTCCTCATTCCTAATTGGCGCCATCGACGCCTATTCCCCTTTCCACTTTCCACTTTCCTCTTGGCGCCTATATCGGAGGATAAACCCCCTCCTACAGCTTGGAGGTTCCCCAAACCTCTACCCTTTTTTGAATTCTGTGGAATATGTGGCTACAATTATCGCGGCATAATGCCACTCCTGCAGCTCGAACTCGGCCAATAATCCGTGTAATCCGTGGTCAATCCCGTACCTCAGGCCAGCAGTTCCTGGATGACCTCTCCTCCAAACTGCGACAACTGCTTGAAGCGGCCTCCGTGAAAATAGGTCAGTTTGTTATCATCCAGTCCCAGTAAATGCAAGAGGGTGACGTGCAGATCGCGGATGGGGTGAACGACTTCGACGGCCTCGCTCCCGATTTCGTCGGTTGCGCCCACCACGACGCCCTTCTTTACTCCGCCACCGGCCAAAAACATCGACATGGCCTTGTTGTTGTGATCGCGACCGGCCGCGGCAACTCCGCCGCGTCGAGGATTGTCCGGGGTACGGCCAAACTCCCCTGTCCATACGATCAAGGTATCTTCCAACATTCCGCGTTGCTTGAGGTCCTTGATGAGGGCGGCGATGGGCCTATCCACGGAATAGATGCGGTTCTTGTGGGCCCGATCGATGAAATCGTGGGAATCCCAGCCTCCGGAGAAGATTTGAACAAACCGGGTGCCCTTTTCCACCAACTTGCGGGCCAGCAAACATTTTCGGCCAAAGGGTTCGGTCTCGGCGTCATCGAGGCCGTACATCTCGCGTGTTTTCTCCGATTCCCGGCTGATATCCACGATATCCGGCACTTCCATCTGCATGCGAAAGGCCAGTTCGTAATTTTCCATTCTGGCCGCCAGATCCCCGTGTTGCGGATGATCCTCCAGATGGGATTGGTTCAACTTTTTCAGAACGTCCAGATTCTTCCTTTGGTGTTCCCTGTTTTTCCAGGCGGGAGGGTGCAAATCCAATATGGGCGAGCCCTCCGAACGCAATTGCGTTCCCTGGTAGTAAGCGGGCAAAAACCCATTGGACCAGTTTCCGCTGCCCCCTTGGGGAGCGGCCAGTTCGGTCATCACGACGTAACCCGGCAAGTCCTGGTTTTCCGTTCCCAAACCGTAGGTTATCCAGGCGCCGAGGGCCGGGTCTCCTCCAAACCGGTTTCCCGTATTCATGTGGTAAAGCGCGGTGGGATGGTTCACCGACTCCGCCTGGCATCCCCGGTAAATGCACAATTCGTCCGCCACCTCGGGGTCGGCCAGGTGGACAAAATGTTCGCACATCGGAATTCCGGAATTTCCGGCGCGCTGAAATTTATACGGGCTGCGCACGAAATAGCGTTCCCCATTCGTCATGGGAGAGAGCATTTCGTCGTCGGCAATAAACTTCTTCAAGTGAAGATCCTCCAGCTTGGGCTTGGGATCGAAGGTATCCATATGGCTTGGCCCGCCCTCCATGAAGAGCATGATTACGGACTTGGCCCGGCCCGGGAAATGGGGCGCTTTGGGAACCAATGGCCCGGCCTTCACTCCCGACAGGGTGGAAGCATCGGCCCGGCTAAAGATATCCGAGAAAGCGACCGACCCAAGGGATGCGCCCAGTCCATACAAGAATTGCCGCCGGGTGACCGGATTGGAAATTGGACGACTACACAAATGATGACTCATTTTTTAAAAGAAGAAGTAAGAAGGAAGAATTAAAAAGTATAGTTGATAAAGGGTTAACATAAAGAAAAAGTTTTCATCTTCACGCTGTTTTCCGTTTAGCGTTAATTAGAGAAGTAACAAATATGGCCGTGAGTTCGGAGGATTCCTCGATCAGCCCTTGTAATTTTTTAGCCGGTACAACTCCCGCCTCGATAAGCAGCTCAAGCCAGTAACTGGTTTCCTCAACCTCCTTCAAACATTCGCCAACTTTCGCGATGAACTCGGCTTTGCTCCGCGCACGAAAAGCTTCTCGGTAATTTGCGCCTACAGAGGTTCCGGAACGAATAATCTGCCTGCCTATCACTTGAGCTTCGGTCTGCTTGGGAAGACTTGAATAGAGGCGAATGATCCGTAGGGCAAACTTCTTTGTCCTTATGCGAAGATCCGCAACTTCATCATTTTCCATTTACTTCTTCCTTCTTCCTTCTTCCTTTTTCCTTTTTCAGCCTTCAGCCTTTTTAGTAGACAAAGGCAAATCGGTTGGAATTAAAGAACAGGAGGCAGATATCGGCCAGGGAGCGGGTGGCCGGCTCTACCTCGGAGGGCATGGGGTCGGGAGTATAATCGACGTACTGATTTAGGTATTCTTCGTATTCGAAAGCTTCCCCGGAAAATTCTTCCACGAGCGAGCGGGTTATTGCGGTCGGGTATACCTCGGGCTCCGGTTCCACCTCTCTGTGATAATCGAGCATTTCCCGGTAATGACGTGACAGCATTTCCATTTCCTCGCCCTCGGGTTCCGTCCCGTAAGCCAGTTTATATCCCAACTCGATTTGATCGCGGTAGGTTGAGGCCTCTTCCTGCAAACGGAGAGCCATTTCCAGGGAGCGACTGGTGGCCTCGTCGCTGTTCATGAGGGTGAAGGCCTGTGGAGTAACCGAAGGAGCATCGCGGCGCTCACAGGAATCGTTGGCATTGGGTTTGTTGAAAACCTCCATGAAGGGGTCTTCCATGCCGCGAATGCGCAGGGAGTAGATGGAACGCCGGTTGCGGCGTTGAGGCAGGGACGAGGGCTGGTAGGCCGGAGCCAGGGAAAACTGAATCATGCGTGGGGCCATGGCCACCTCCAAGTTGATTTCCGGCCGGGAGGGCAGACCGCCCATTTCCGTGTTCAAGGTTCCACTCACAGCCAGCATGGAGTCCCGCATCTCCTCCGCCGTTAAACGGCGCGGTTCAAACACGGCCAGTAGTTCATTATTCGGATCCTTGGATTGCAGGGTTTCAAGGTCCGGATGGCTACTGGATCTGCGGTAGGCTTCCGAGGTCATTATGAGCTTGTGCAGCATTTTCAGAGACCAGCCGTTTTCTACGAATCGGGAAGTCAGGTAATCCAACAAATCGGGATGGGTCGGCAACTTCCCGGTGGCGCCAAAATTGTTCGGGTTGCCCGCAATTCCCACCCCGAAATGCCAACTCCACACCCTGTTGACAATAGAGCGGGTGGTGAGCTGATTTTCCGGATGGGCAATCCACTTGGCCAACTCCAGGCGCCGACTGCTCATACCGGTCGGCAAAGCGTAAGGATCGTCCCCGGACCCGTACTCCGTGGGAATGCCCAAGGCACTTAAAACACCAGGGGTCACCGGCTTATCCTCGGAGAATACGCTTCCGCCCGTGTAAATGAAATTTTTTGGCAGGGTCCGGGCCGCTTCCATTTCCTCCTTGTTTTCAGGGCTGGCCGGTCTCAACCGTTGAGACTTCTGGTTCAAGTCACCGGCATTGTAAACCGATTGGGCCAGAGTCTCGAACCGTTCCATGGCCCGGGTCCAAATGCGGATATCCTGTTGCCGGATCTTGATCCGGCCTTCTTCCGTGGCGGTTAAACGGAAATGGCGGGGCGGTTTCTTGTCATCCGGTAAGTCAGATCGTTCCGCGGAAGGCACGTATGGCAAATTGTTCTCGGCAAACCAATCCTTGGCATGCTCTTCTTCAATGGCTTTGAGCTCGGCCAGTTTTTCCTCGGCAAAATCGAGCAATGCCTGGATCTCCTCACGCTGCAACTCGAAGGCGGATCGGTTTTCCTCGGGAATATAGGCCGCTTTCCGCTCGACGGGCTGTGTTGTCGCAAAAGCGGCATACATGCGATAGTAGTCCTCGGTCGGAATGGGATCGAATTTGTGGTCGTGACACTTCACACAACGCAAGGCGGTGGAAAGAAAGGTCTGTCCCACCGAATTGACCACGTCGTCGAGATAGAGTTGGCGACTGACTTTTTCCGGAGTCATGGAGGTGTGTTCCCAGGGTCCCATGCGCAAAAATCCGGTCGCCACGATCATCTCCGGATCGTCGGGGTCCATTTCATCCCCGGCCAACTGCTCCATGATAAATCGACGGTAGGGTTTATCCGCATTAAAGGACCGGATAACGTAGTCGCGGAATCGCCAGGCGTTGGAACGCTCCCAGTCGTTGGAATAACCGCTGGTATCGGCATAGCGAACCACGTCGAGCCAGTGCTGGGCCATGCGCTCGCCGTAATGAGGACTGGCCAGCAATCGATCGATGAGCGAATCCCAGGCCCCTTTCGGGTCGGCCGCCGATGCCTCCGCAAAGACTTGGATCTCCTCCGGCGACGGGGGTAATCCATGCAGGTCGTAGGTGGCGCGGCGAATGAGGGTGACGGGATCCGCCGCCGGAGCCGGGGTCAGGGATTTCTCCCTTATACGAGCGTCGACAAACGCGTCCACCGGATTGCCCGATGGCAGCGGAGGCTCCACCTCCGACACGGGCTTAAAAGCCCAAATCTTATCCGGCGGGTAGCGGCGATAGGTCCATGAATCGGACAATCCCCCGATGGTCCTGACCAGGACCCCGTCTTCCGTTACCTCATGCGACCATTGATCTTCCCTATGCTTCCGCTGGGTTTCCTCGTCCGGCCAGGGAGCGCCGGCATCGATCCAAGCCCACAGGTCAGCGATCTGATCCTCCGTCAAACGGTCGTTTTCCTTGGGAGGCATTTCGTAATCGGGATCTTTCCACTGGACTGCCGTCATCATGAAACTCTCCTCCGCATTTCCGGGCACGACCACGTCGCCAAATCCATCGCCGCCCAGAAGCATGTCCTCCCGCGTATTCAATATCAACCCGCCCTCGATTTCCTCCGGATCGTCCCCATGACAGGGGAAACATTTCTCGGTAAGCAGGGGCAATACCTTGAGGGTAAAGTGCCTATGGTCCGCTTCCCCATTCTTTTCCTCCTGGCCCGACAAAGCAATACCCGCCAGGAACGGGAAGAGGAGGACCGGCCAAACCAAGCAGAATTTTCGCAGTGGAAGAAAAACTTTCATAGAGTCGCTATACAGAAAACGGGATTCTACAATAATGTCGCTAAAAGAATACAGTATAAGGCTATAACTCAAATGAATTCAAATTTCCGCAGGCAGCCGCAAATGAACCCACGGATGGGAAAATTAACCACAGAGGACTCAGAGAACACAGAGAGGGAGAGGAGAGGGGACATTCCTTTCGATCACGATCAAGATCACGATTAATCTCAGCACCTTCAGCCTTTAGCCTTCAACCTTCAGCCTTTTTTTCTTTCCCCCTCTGTGCTCTCTGTGTCCTCTGTGGTTAATTCCCCACATCCGTTCAATGATGCCAGAGTCGAGGTCAATCGTTGTCAAACGTGCGTCTGAAACAACTGGAGTTTAACGTGCTTAGTAAGCCCGTTGCGTTTGCGGGATAACTTCAAAACCCATCTGTCGGAAATGGTGGTCCAAAGTCAATGCCCGGCGAATTCGCAATTCTCGCATGAGGACAAAGCTGCAGCAATCAGTAAAGGAAAATTCCTTATCCCGATACCTGAAGAAGAGCGTCCGTGCTCGTTCTCTTCGCATTTCGTCAATTAACTCGATTCGGAGTCGAGTCGAGTTGTCGATTTGCTGCCACCAGGCTTCAGCCGCATCAAGGCTAAGGCGAAACCGGATAGTGGTCAGGGTCTCGTCAATCACATAGTCGGTCGTCGTCAAATAGCCACCGGACGATAGCCATTGATCTCGAGCATTACGCACAGCCGAACCGGCCACATCCTTTCTATCCGCGGCTGCAACCCATGCGGCTGTATCCACAAATATCTGTCTCAACGGTAGAGGACCTCATCGTGGCGTGCGGCAACGTTCCCCGATTCGGATGACCCAACGGCTGGAGCTTGGTAGAGCGAATCCGATTCCAGTGGGATGAGGTCGATTGGTGGATTACCAACCGGGACAATGTCGAAAGCGGGACGACTGCGATATAGAACGGTAAATCGTTCCCCATGCCGCACTTTTTTTACGACATCCTGCAGGCGCTCTCGTAGTTGTTTGGCGCTGATCATCTTTGGCATGGTCATACTCCTTTCAAGTTGAACTCAAGATAATCTTTTTTCCTGAAGCAATACAATTACTCAAATTGTTGGGGGACCCGCCTTCCGGCGTGGCAGGCAGGAATGTCCCCCCTCCTTTTTTAAATCTGCGGTAATTTATCCCCATTCTCCCTGCCTTTTCATTCCTCATTCCTCATTCCTAATTCTTAATTCGTGAGCTTTGCGAACTTGTCTCCTCTCCTTTTTTATATCCTGTTCCGGCGAAGCCGGACTCCTTTGCGTCGCGGTCTTTGCAAGAGTCAATTTCCCCTCTTCCATCAATCAAGATCACGATCAAGATTATCCTTTGTGCCTCTGTGCCTTCCCTGTCACGCCGTAGACCTTCGGCGAAGGCGGATGTGCCATCTCGCCTTGGCGAGATCCCATTCTCATCCGTCCCGCATGGAGATAAACACATGCAGATGCCGGTTATCCCGGTGGTGAGGGGTAACGCTCAAAGTCCTCATTCCCTCTTTCAAAAGGACGGGACCAAAGGAATAACGCTCCCTTGCTTCATGGGAAGTCAGAGTGGCCACCCGTTCGTCATCGATGTGCAAATCGGCTGTGACGGGGGCAGTAATCGCCTTGTCGCTGAAACTGATGAGGTAAGCGCCGCTTTCCAATACTTTAAGGCGCCATTCACCCTTCCTGTCGCTGCCTTTTCCATCGATCTCATTCAAATCCTGATTGGTAAGGACCGTTTCCGGTTCATGTTCGGAGCCGACAAATAAGGGAAGGTCCATGGGATTGACATCTCGCATTTGCTCGATCCAGCGATGGTATTCTTCTTCCAATTCCCTCCGCACATCGGGAAATTGGCCGATTACATTATCCAAGGCAAAGGGATCCTTGGAGAGGTCGAACAGCTCGAGATTTCCCGGTTTACCATTGTTGACGAGTTTCCATCTTTGGGTGAGAACCGTCGCGTTCTCCCAAATTTCGGGCTTTTCCCCACGATGGGACTGAAGCAAAACCGTTCGATCAGCCGGTTCCCCTTGCTCTCCCTCGAGATACCCCAGCATGGACCGACCATCGATCGACAACCCTTCCGGCAAACCGACACCGCAGGCTTCCAAAACGGTGGGCAGTAGATCGACGTGGGCGGACAAGGCATCCGAAACCGTACCGGCCTTTAACGCCTTGGGCCAATGGGCCCAGAAGGGAGACCGGATCCCGCCTTCATAGGCGTTGCTTTTGCGCCCCTTGAATCCGGTTACATAGCGGTTACCATTTGGTCCATTGTCGCACATGTAGATAACCAAGGAGTTTTCCACGAGGTTCATTTGCTCCAATGCCCCAAACAGCCGGCCGACATTTTCATCCAGGTTGGAAACCATGGCATAAATGCGGGCGCGCGTATCCAGATCGTCATTTCCACCGATCGGATGTCCCCTTTCCTGAGGGAACCGGCTGTTTTCCAAATCCAGGGCTTTGTAGTAATTCAGCCATTTTTCGGGCACATCGTGATAGGGTCCGTGAGGCGTGTTACTGGCGATATAGACAAAAAAAGGCTTTTCGTCGTTTCGAGAAGCTTTGATGAAGTCGATTGCTTCTGAAAAATAGACGTCACAACAATAACCTTCGGCAGTAAACTGAACGCCATTTCTGAACAGGACGGGATTGGTGTAACGCGCATCAGCCCCAGCAGGTTCCGAAGGCTGCCCCAAACCACCGCCCCGGTGGTAAACCGCCGTTTCGAATCCCTGCTCCATGGGACGGTAGGGATAGACGTCGCCCAAATGCCATTTACCGAATAGCCCTGTGGCATACCCAGCCTCTTTCAGGATTTCAGCAACGGTGGTTTCCTCAAAGTTCATGATAGAGCGCCCTTTGAAAGTATCGGTAACACCCGTGCGGTAGCTCCACCGGCCGGTCATTAAGCTGGCGCGAGTCGGGGAACAAACAGCGTTCACGTAAAACCGATTCATACTGGCAGAATTCCGAGCCATCCGGTCGATAAAGGGCGTTTGAACTACGGGATTTCCATTGATGCCGAAATCCCCAATCCCCTGATCGTCCGACAGGATCAAGATTACATTGGGTGGATCACTTGAGGTCGGTTCATTATTCTCCTGTGCCAGACCTCCGAACGGAATCCACAACAATCCGCAGAAAGCCGCAATCGTAAGCTGCCAAAAAATCCTTGGTTTCATTCCTGATTCTTAATTCCTCATTGGCGCCCATGGCGCCCCATATCCGTGCTCATCGGTGTAATCCGTGGTTAATTTAGCGGTAATCGGATGACAGGTGAGAGTGTCCTAAATTTCATCCTCTTCCAACTCACGCTTTCCCGAGAACGGTCCCCACTTAAGGCGCTCCCGCACGGTTTTCGGATCCTCTTTGTATTCCTCGGGATCATAGTCCGGGTTTACCATGGGAAAGCGCGCGCCGACCTGCACCAGGTAACGCATCATCTCACCGTACAATTTCTGGTGCAACTTGGAATTCTGCGTGGCGATGTTGGTAACCTCCCCCATGTCCCCGGAGAGGTCGAAAAGCATCGGGATATCGGATCGATGGTAAAAATGGATCACCTTGAACGATCCGGAAATCATGGCTGAATGCGGAATCGAGCTCCGATTATGGGGGTAATGGAAATAGAGGTTGCGGTTCAGGAAAGCCTCCTCCGGTTCCTTGCCAGCCATATAACCGGCCAAGCTGACTCCGTCGATGTAGTTCAATTGGCCCGGATCGCCCCCGGCCCACTCCACGAAGGTGGGCAGGAAATCACAATTGACCACATTTCCGTAGAACACCGAACCCGGCTCGATCCCCGGACCCTTGACGATCATGGGCACCCGGATGCCTCCATCCCACAACCACCACTTGCGCGAGTGCAGCGGTTGCTTGAGACGGGGATCGAGTTGCAGTTGCTCGTGCCGGTAGCCGTTGTCCCCGGCAACGATGAAATAGGTGTTGTCCTCAATTCCCAGTTCCCGGACCTTGTCGATGACCGCGCCGATCCGTCCGTCCAGGTCCTGGGCCATTCCCAACCAGATTGCGGGATCGTCGTTTCGGTTGACCGTGTCGGGATGCTTATTGTTCTCCCTGTACCAAGCCTGCACGAGCGGATGTTTCAGGTATTTCTCCCGTGTTTTATCCAGACACTCCTTGCCCTCATGCATGGCATAGTGGGAAATCTGGAGATAAAAGGGGTTACCCGCTTTGGCCTGTTCTTCCAGAAAGCCGATGGCCTTTTCCGTAATACTGAACATCGATTTGGGATCGGCCATATTTTTGGGCAGCCGCTTGGGGGTGGGCTCGTTTGGCTCGAGGCCGAATTTCAAGGTGTTGCCTTCGTTATTGTTGGTGTCGCCGTCATGGACGATGTAACCCTCTTTGCCGGGGTCGCCCCGCAGGTGCCATTTGCCCACGTGGGCGCTGACATAACCCAGAGGATTGAGAGCCTCCGCAATGGTGACCGCGTCATCGTCGAGTTCCCGATCGGAGATATTGGACACCATGGGAAAACTCCGGTAACTCTTATCGATGTGGTAGTAGGGATCCTTTGAATTCTGATATACGGTGAAACCGCCGCGGGGATTCGACTGCCCGGTCTGGACGCACTGACGGGCCGGGGAACATTGGGGCGATCCATAAGCATTGCGGAACTTCATTCCCTGGCGGGCCAACTTTTCAAAATACGGCATCTCCAGAACGGGCATACGGGAATTTTCCATGGAGTCATCCATGGCGACCGGGGTTCCGTTCCAGGCCCAGTCATCGATGTAGAAAAACACAAAATTGGGCTTCTCCGGATCTGCAAAACCGGTACCGATCAGGGCCCAGCTAAAAAGGATATAAATCCCACCGGTCTTGGCCTTACCTTTGATCATTTCATTTATTTTCTGCCTCTTTCCAGGCAATTGGAAAGATGCTGGATTCTGGATCTTCCTTTACTTTGCCGTTCTTGGCAAGCTTCGCGAGAGTCACCTCCTTGATGCTCGATGCCGGTTCGTGTCCTCGGCGCCCTACGCCAATTTCTATTCCATTACTCCATCATTCCATTACTCCATTACTCCATTACTCCATTCCTTTCGATCACGATTAATCTCAGCACCTTCAGCCTTTAGCCTTCAACCTTCAGCCTTTTTTTCTAGTCTCAACCATCATATTTCGCTCTGCTCCATACCCTGTTTCAAGACGAGAGTCCTCCATCCCATTATTTCATGGGGCGGCATTGGCCTTTCTGATCATCCTCGGGTTGACCGGTTGCAAGAAGGCTGAAGTCCCCATACCGGCTCCCATCCACAAACCCAAGAAAGTATTCGAGAATGCTTCCCTGTTCAGTAGCACCCCGATCGGTAATTCCTTCGAGGGAAAACCATGGATCAGCCATGTCAAGGTGGTCGATCTGGACCGGGACGGGAAAGATGATATTCTGGCCTGTGAGGGCCAACATTCGACCGTCCTCTGGCTGAAAAAGGATGCAACGGGCAAGTTTATCGAAAGACAATTGGCTGACGATATGAACGCCCCGGTTCACGCGGAAACGGCAGACCTCGACGATGACGGAGACCTGGACATCATCGTGTCCACCATGGGGGAGATTTTTCCCAACAACGATCGCATCGGTTCACTGATTGTATTGGAAAATGATGGATCCCAACAGTTCAAGAAGCGGGTATTGCTGGAAAACGTGGCCCGGGTGACCGATGCCCGGGCGGGTGATTTCAATGGAGATGGAAAGCTCGATATAGCAGTGGCACAGTTTGGCTACGACCAGGGAGAAATCCGCTGGTTGGAGAACACCGGGCCCTGGCAATACCAAAGCCACATCCTCCTCCCTCTGTCGGGGGGCATCAACGTGTGCCTGGCCGACTTCGACCATAACGGCGGCCTCGACATCGTCGCGCTCCTTTCCCAGCAATGGGAGGAAATATACCTTTTTCGAAATGACGGTCGGGGAAACTTCCGATCCAAAATCATTTTCGGTTCCACCAACGAAGAATTCAACAGCAGTTGGATCAACCTGTGCGATCTGAATCAGGACGGTCTGGAAGACGTGCTTTATTCAAATGGCGACGGATACGGTCCGACAACCATGCCCGGACCCCGACCCTGGCACGGGGTGCAATGGCTGGAAAATTTGGGAGAAGGGAATTTCCAATACCATCACATAGGGAAACTTCCCGGGGCCTACAGCCCGATCGGCATGGACGTGGATAGGGATGGAGCCATGGACGTGATAGCGGTGAGCAGTTTCAATGACTGGTGGGATACCAATGCCGTTTCCATGATGTGGTTTCGAAACGAAGGGAACCAAGCGTTCAGCTCCCACGTATTGGCCTACGAACCCACCCACCTGCTCAGTCTGGCGGTAGGCCATTTCGATGATTCGGGTTACCCATCGATCGTGAGTGGAGCCTTCCATGCCTATCCACCCTATGACAAACTGAGCCGCCTCATGCTCTGGCAAAGGAAGCCATTGGAATGAAGAAGATTCTTATTTCCCTTCTGGTAGTGGCCGGTTTGGGGGCGGCGCTTACCTGGAAGAGCTACAGCGACGCCCAGCGGCGTCTCGAAATTGCCTCGGCCTACCGACCGGAACGGCCCGACGTTTCCGGTCGCAGCGCATCCTTCAAGAAGGCCTTTCTCGCCCTGGAGGATACGTTCCTTGCCCAAGAAAATACCCTTACCGCATTGGCCGGACTGAGCCGTCTCTACCATGTCAATGGGTACTTCGATGAAGCCATCCTGTGTTATGGGGGATTGCTCCAGGTGGAGCCGGAAAATGCCATTTGGCCCCATAGACTGGCTGCCATTTACGCCAATTTCGGCCAACTCGAACTGGCCCTGCCGCTATTGGAAAAGACAGTGGATCTGCAGCCGGACTACGCCCCGGCCTGGATCCGCATGGGGAATGCCCTCCTCAAATTAAACCAAGTCGAAGCTGCTGAAGGAGCCTTTCAGTCGGCGCTGAAATTCGAGGAGAACAATCCCCATGCCCTCTTTGGCCTGGCCCGTGTTGGCGCTGCGGGAGGCGACTGGGAATCCGTGGTCGGACTCCTGGAAACATCGCGCCGGGAATCGCAAGTGGATTTGGGAATCGATCTACTTGTGACCGCCTACGAAAAACTTGGCCGGGAAAGGCGAGCTTTTTCCATTCGGGGAGAGGCCAAAGCCCTGAGTGCGCACAACGAACTGCCCGATCCCTGGATATCCGAGCTGAACGACGTATGCTTCGATGATTACCAATTGGCTCTGGCCGGAGGAACCGCCAAGTATGCCGGGGATGTTTCCACCGCCATCCGGCGCATGCGGCAGGCTATAAAACTAGCGCCGAAAAACGGACGGCACCGCATCCAACTGGGCTCGATTTACATGGAATCGGATCGATTGAAGGACGCCCTGGAACAATTCAACCAATCGATTCGGATCGATCCCACTCTGCCCGATGCCTGGACCCACTCGATCGCTATTCACAAACAATTGGGCCAAGCCACCCAAGCCGAGGCTCTTTTGGAGTCGGGACTCCTGCATTGTCCCAAGGCCTACCATCTCCTAATGGAAAAAGGGCGCCTGCTGCAAAGTCGCGGCCTCACCGAAATGTCGACCAAGTATTTCCTGTCAGCAGCCGAAGAACGGTTTGATTCGGCCCAACCACTCGTCGAAGCGGCTACCAATTACTTCTCCATGGAGCAAGTAAGCCGAGGTATGGAGGTTTTAGAGCAAGCCTTGTCAGCCGAGCCCGACCATCCTTTGGCCCTCTCCACCCTGGCTCTTGCCGCCATCGGCACGAAACAGGAATCTCTGGCGCTGGAATTGCTGGAAAAAATCGAGACTCAACCACGCGTGCCCGCAGAGGACCTGCGGCAACTCAGGGTAAAATTCGAAGAAACCTTTGCGGAGAGGGGGGGAAGCGCCCAAGGGCGCGAATTAGGAATTAGGAATGAGGAATGAGGAATGAGGTTCTGGATGCTCGATGCTGGATTCTAGATGCTGGTATGGAAGAGTTCGGAGATTCTGAGGAAAAAACATGGATGAACAAGATGAACAGGATTTGATTTATAACAACGCTTCGCTTGATGCCTTCCGCCTACGCCAAAAGCTACGGCGTGACAGGACGGCAACAGGATGGCACAGAGGCGCGCTGAGGCGCGCCAATGAAGAATTAGGAATGTTTCGATTTGGGAGTTGGCGGGGGAGGTGGAGTAAATCTTGGAAAGAGCTCGATTTTCCTGGGATGGTGATTGAGAGAACTGCAGGAAGAGGGTAGACATACTTGATAAGAAACCGTAATTGTTGCCTTATGTTTTCCCCTTCTCGACCAGATCCGGTTACCAACGGCATTCTCCTTGGCCTGATCTTGGCCATGCTGGCCTCTCCATTTGTCCGGGGCCAGGATCACAAAGAGGGGGCAGAAATCTACGCCACCTATTGCGCACAATGCCATGGTCCCAATCTGGAGGGCGGCCAGTTTTCCAGTTTCCTCGATGGCATGTGGAATTTCGGCGCATCCTACAACCTGCGTCACAATAACATCAAATTCGGCATCATCGGGACCCAGATGATTGCCTGGGGCGCCGTTCTGAATGACGATCAGATCGATGCCGTCCTCCAATACATCCTGGACCGGGAAGCCAAGTCCGGAGTGGAGCCGCCACCGCCCAAACCCGTTTCCGAAACCGAACATTACACCCTAAAGGTTGAGGTCCTGGCCGAAGGCCTGGAGCGACCGTGGGGAATCGAATTCCTCAATGATGGCATGGCCTTGTTTTCCGAATATTCGGGCCGACTGCGCCTTCTGACCGATGGAAAGGTGGACCCACGGCCCATCGCCAATACACCCAAACCTGCCACACGACCCTCGGGCGAACCCTTTGGCTACCTGGACGTCGCCCTCCATCCCGACTACGCCGAGAACGGATGGATCTACCTCTGTTATGTTCATGAAGTCGATGAAATCGTTCCCGGCGAAATCAACCGGCGTTGTTCTACCCGCATCCTTCGGGGTCGTCTGCGCAATCACGAGTGGGTCGATGAAGAGGTTGTCTACGATCCCCGGCCGGAGGACTACACCCCAATTTACGATCACATGGGAGCCCGCCTGCTTTTCGACCAAAACGACATGCTTTACCTGTCTATCGGCGATCGCGGGCGTTTGCTCGACTCCCAGAACCTCTCCCGGCCGGAGGGTAAATTTCTTCGGATGCACGACGACGGACGACCCGTCGATTCCAATCCCTATAACTCCCTGGAACGCTACGGGGTCCTTCCCCTCGTCTACGCCTACGGTACCCGCAACGCCCAAGGCTTGGCCCTCCACCCGGAAACCAAAGAAATCTGGTCCTCGGAACACGGGCCCATGGGAGGGGATGAACTCAATGTCCTCATAGCGGGCGCAAACTATGGCTGGCCGCTGGCTACCAAGGGACTCGATCGCGACGGGACGGTACAAACTCCATACAAGTCGTTGCCCGGCATGGTCGAACCCGTTCACTTCTGGATTCCCTCGCCCGCCGTTTGCGGCATCGAATTCTCAACCAGTCCTCTTTTCCCCGCCTGGAAAAACAACCTCCTGGTGGGCTTCCTGAAACACCAGCAAATCGTCCGTCTCGTCCTTGACGGACACGAAGTTGTCAAAGAAGAAGTCATCCTGCGGGAATCCGGGCGCGTCCGGGATATCCGTACCGGTCCCGATGGCGCCCTCTATGTGCTGATCGACCAAAGAGGCATGATCCTGCGCCTCACCCCCGTAAAAAAGTTGAAGGTTAAAGGCTGAAGGCTGAATTTGCTGAGATTCTAGGATTCCTTATGACCTTGACCAAAATTCCCTGAGGAATGAGGAATAGCCGCGAAAGAGCGCAAAGAGCACAAAAAATATAACCATAATTTGGTTCATCCCGCTGTCCTCCTTCAGCAGGAAATCCGAATGATTTTCTCCCATCCGCGTTTGTCCGTTTAATCCGTGGTTAATCCCAAATCCTGTGCATCCTGTTCATCCATGTTTCCAATTCGATCACGATCACGATCAAGATCAAGGTTCTAAGAAATCTGAGCAACTCTTCTCATTCCTAATTCCTAATTCCTCATTGGCGCCAAAGGCGCCTTTCCCTGCTTGCCCTCCCCGGCGTAGCAACTACGCTTTCCCCTTCACATTTTCCATCTGGTGTCCAAGGACGCCCTTCACTTACCAAAAAAAACTAAACCGAAAGCCAATAGCGCTATGAGATCTGAGAAATTTTCTTCCATGAGCCGCCGATCCTTTATCCGGAATTCCGCCCTGACTGCCTCGGGAGCGGCGTTGACCTCCGCCTTGCGACAGGGGGCTTACGCGGCGGGCAGCGACGAACTGAAAATCGGTCTTGTCGGTTGCGGGGGCCGCGGCAGCGGCGCTGCCATGCAGGCCCTCACCGCCACGGAATACCCGGTAAAGCTTTGGGCCATGGGTGATCTCTTCCCGGATCAGATCGAGGCCAGCCACAGCATGCTCAGCAGCGGCGCCGAAGGACGCTACGATCGTTCCTCCTTCCCGTCCCTCTCCATGAAAATGGATGTGCCCGAGGAGCGCCGTTTCACCGGCTTCGATTCCTTTCAAAAGGTGATCGACTCCGGTATCGATATGGTAATCCTGGCTACCCCACCCCACTTTCGACCGGAACATTTCGAAGCCGCGGTCAAAGCAGGGGTGCACGTGTTCATGGAGAAACCGGTGGCGGTGGACCCAGTCGGTATCCGCAGAATCATGGCGGCTGCCGAGGAATCGAAACGAAAGAACCTTTCCGTCGTGGCGGGCACTCAGCGGCGGCACCAAAACCATTACCGGGAAATCATCAAGCGGGTGCAGGACGGCGCCATCGGAGAAATCGTAGCCGGCCAGTGTTATTGGAACATGGGACCCCTTTGGGTCGAAGACGCCAAGAGGTACTGGGATAAATACCAGACCGGTGAGTGGAGCGATATGGAATACCAATGCCGCAACTGGTTGTTCCATGTCTGGCTTTCCGGTGATCACGTTTGCGAACAGCACGTTCACAACATCGACATCATTCACTGGGCGCTCGGTTCCAATCCTGTCATGGTAATGGGCTGCGGCGGCCGGCAGGAACGCGTGCAACCTCAATACGGAAATGGCTACGATCATTTCGCCAACGAGTTCGAATTCGAGAACGAGGTGCGCGTCTCCAGCATGTGCCGGCAACAGACCGGCGCTTCCCATAATGTCTCCGAACGTCTGGTCGGAACAAAGGGCCAAGTATATCTCGACGGCAGCAGCGGTCGGATCATCGGCGAAAATCCTTACGAGTACGATGGACCAAACGTGGATCCGTATGTGCAGGAGCATGTGGTCCTCATCGAAAGCATTCGCAATGGAGACGGCTTCAATGAAGCCGGGCAAGTAGCCCGCAGCACCCTGAGCGCTATTGCCGGCCGCATGGCAGCCTACACGGGGCGAAGCATGAAATGGGATTGGGCGATGCAGCGATCCGCCCTGGACCTCAGGCCGGGGAGTTATGAGTTCGGCGACCTGTCTGTCGATCCCGTAGCCGTCCCCGGAACGACCAAAATTCTCTAATCGGAATAAAGCGGAAGAAGGGTTAAATCTGGTTTTCCAGCAATTTCGTGATCCGTTGATTGGCTGCCTTCATTACTTCCACGTGCTCCGAATCGGGATTTTCCCTTTCATCGAGCAATCCGTAGCGCCGTGCCTTATTGCGTTGGTAGGCTCCGCAGAGATGAAAGCCGATACATCCCGGATTTTTGAATAACCCCGCCAGTGTTTCGGCATACCATGCGCCTTCGTTGCGAGTAAACTCACCCGGAACGGTATCCCATTTCATCCTGGCAGCATCGGCCAGCAGCACCGGTTTTCCCGTCTTCTCATACCACTCTTTCAAATGGTTCACGGGATCCTGGAAGTCCTGGAAGGAAAGCACGTCGACAAACGGCAACGCGGCCTGAATGACTTCCATGGCGATGGGGGCATTGGCTTCGTAGCGGTCGCCCAGGATCAAATGGTGTTTGTCGTAGCGACGGATGGCATCGTGAGTAGTCTTATAGTAGCTGTGAGCCAACTCGGTCAGTTCTTTGCGGCCGGCCTCGGTTTTGAGACGATCCGGATCGAAGATCGGACCCCGCCACTCGTTCCTGTCCCGGTGGTGAATCCAGGTTGGGCAATCGCTGTAGAAATACCCTATCAGGTTAGGGTCGTCACTCAGTTCGGCACATTGATCCCTGGCTACGTAGTCGCACCACTCTTTCCAGTCCTCGCTCCGGAAGTCGTAATGAACCGTATGCTTTTCCCACTGGTGGGACTCGGTGAAGGGTAGCAGGTGACAATAGGGCATTTCCAACGCGCGGTATTCGTCCACGGTAAAGGCTCGGGAATGCCGCCATTGGCGCACCGTCACCTCTTGCACCCATCCGACCGTATTGAAGCCCCAGGATCTCAGGTTTGGGACGAGGGATTCCCGGATCCAGCGAAGGGTGCTGCCTCCGTATTTCTCGCGCCAGATGTCTATGTTTTCCGGGTATCGCAGGCTGGCGGGGTCGATATGATTCAGCCCCATGGAAAAGAACGGTTTGCCCTCAGGAGTAATCAACCACCAGTGTCCATTTTCCTTTCCGAGTGTGAAAAAGCCTTCCGGTTCAATTTGAGTGGTATCTCCTTGGGTCGCCGTTACTTGAGACATGAGCCTGGCCGAACCCAAACTCAGGCCGGCAAACAATGTCATACTGTCTCTAATAAAAGCTCTTCGGCCAACCGACCGGCTTGGGGAGTCACCTTTGTATTCCATCGCAATTTATCTCAATGTAATTTGATCAAGGCGCAGATTGGGGGGTTTGAGTCCAGGAGAAAGGGGTCAATTCTTAAATCCTGCATTGGCATGCACGATTACAATAAATAACCCCAACGAAACTCGTCCTCCGTTCGCTCGCGACGAATTTGGGGGATGTCGCATTCGCTCGGTAAGTGATACATCCGGGTTAGAACTCAAGCGTGTTGGTGACCGTCCAGGCCGTGGGGGGCGGGATGCGGAAGGCGCCCGGTGAGCCGTCGTGGCCTTGAACGGTGATGGGAATCAGATCGTCATCTCTGAATGCATTTCGAATATTCAACTGTATTCGCCATTGATACCTGTCGGAGAGGATCTTCCTGGAATAGCCGAGCCACAGGTCGACGTTGGATTCGTTCGGACCCCAGAAAGGATCGTCGACGCGGAATTTATCCTGGCCATCCGAATCCGTATATACGGGGTAACCTATGCCTACCTTATCCTGCCAACGGATGCTTCCACCCGCATTGACTCCCCGGAGTATGCCCTCCCTGATATTATAATTGGTAATGAGATTGAATCTCCAGGGGCGCATTTCAGGGATGTTGGTGCCTTCCTTTTGCAAAGCGAGCAGGTAATTGGAATAGGTCCTGGAGTTCCAAAGGGTGTTGATGGATTGGACGCCTCCGCCCCACCACATGCGAATATCGCCAGCGCCGGATGCCCAATGGGCATTGCGGGCATCTATCCATTCCCTGACGGAACCGGCGAGATTGGAATTTTGGGCGGTCTGTTTGGCCACGTTGAGCATAATCCTCCAATTTTCGGTCGGGGTAACAACCAATTCGTATTCATGGCCTTTAGAAACCGTGTCGGCAGTGCTGGTCAAACCGACCGGCACGTTGCCACCGGCATTCCAGCGGGTTTGCCATCCATTAACGGGATCCATGCCCCAGGCATCCCAAAATTCCTGGGGAGGCAGATTGTTCAAAACCTGGTCGACGTGTTGGCGTTGCAAGGCGAGGGCTTCTTCTTCGGTTTGGCCATCCCGAGCGCGATACATCCACGTATCACTGGACCATGCAGGATCGCCGTTGAGATACCCCTCATAATGTTTGGCAATTTTCAGGGCATGAGCCTCCACGAATCCAACAAACCAATAGTTGACAAGATTGAAACTGGCATTCTTGGCCGCCGTTTCGTACCAGTTGACCTTCAAATTCACCTTGCCGTCGAACGCGCTCACGACAAAGCCGTAGTCCTGGGTCTCTCCACTAGGAGGATCAATTGGTCGAGCAAAATGGTCGACGCGTCCCGCGGCGGGTTGGAAGTTGGCCGATTCGTTGTAAAACAAGCTGATTTGGGCATTGGCCGGCAAGTTGGGGAGGAACGGGTCCGTATGTAAAACGACACTCCAGGATTCGGTGGAGCCTTCGATCACATTGTTGGGTGCCGAAGGCAGTTCATAGCTGCCATCGGTCAAGTCGAGAGCCCTATCGTCGGCTGCGAGATTTCTGGTGAAGGCGGCGGCTTTGTCTTTGCGATATCCATAGGTCGGCACGAGCGCGCCATCCCAGAAGTAGCCCTGCCAAATCAAGGCGGTGGAATCGATTTCTTCAAGTTGACGATCGGCTCTTTCAATGTGGAGGGCGCCATCTTCGGCAGACATCCCGTTCAAGATCGCGTAGTCGCCCATTCTGAAACCGACGTAGTTGGCCGGATTTTCAGATTGGGTTGATACCGCCGCATCCCAAGGGCGTATCCACTCCGCCCCCGGGTCCACTCCAACGGCATTCCAATTCGAATCGAATAGATAAATGCCCGTCTGTTCAGGAACCTGCAGGGCGGTTACCGGCGGAATATTCAAGCCGAACGGTGAACTGGCTCCCCTGATGTCGGGTCCGAGATAGCTCATCAACATGAGCTCCCGGTCGACTTGGCCAACGTCCGTTCTGCCAAAGCCATGTTCCGCAAAGGCCCGTTCTATGATGTAGGAGCTGTAAATTTGATTGCGCGTCTCGATATCGTTCCTCGCGCCGAAACCGCTGAAGCGGTGACGTCCCAATACCTTGGAAAACCAGGATTCCCCCATGAAATCCTTAAAATCGACATCGATAAAGGCAGTAGCCTGTTGGGCTTCACGGTCGATCTGGCGGGCTCCTGTATTGTGCCGAGTCCGGTTGTAGATGAAGGGACGCCCGACATTCGGATTTGGTTCGAGTTGGAGGGGAAGGTGAGTCCGAATATCTACCGAAAGTGTCGGATTCGGGCCAAAAGGCCTGAATGAGCGGTCTTCATAATCCTGTTGGTCGTAGGCTAGCTCAAAACCCGCCTTCCCATTAAGGAAAGTCTGAGCCAATTTCAGATTCGTAGCCTCGAATTCCCGCCATTCCCGCTTGTTCGGTCCCTCGATCATATGATTAACGAAATCGAATACCGAACGGTCGGTGAGGGACTGCTGCTTATAGGGAGCCAAGGTACCGGAGAAGGGCAATCCCGCTTGTAAGGCGTAGTCGGGAAAGCTTGCGATGCCCATTGAACGGAAGAAGGGCAAGCGCTGAATGTTTGTATCGACTGTACCGTCCGGACCAAGGCCCATTTGATCGGCGTATTCCCATTCAGATACGCGGGCGGGGCCGTGCTGCTGGCCTGAATTCGGATCGGGAAAGTAAACCTGGGCGCCCCCGAACAGGCCGAATAGCGATGGATTGAAAGCCGGGGTTCCATCATCGAACGCGCCGGAACCCGGTATGTCCTCGCGGTAATTGTAGGCTTCCAGGGGATTGTAAACCTGCTGGTTGAGTCTCGTAAACCAGGGTGTAACCTGATCCTGGGGAGGCGTGACCCGTGGGCGGTTGGCTACGACATCTCCATCTTCGAAATTCGCGGTGAAGGTGGTTTTGGCCGATTCCGTCTGCAGGAACCTCGGCTCCCACTTGATTGCGGCATAGAAACGTTCATCATTTTCGAAGGCGGGGTTCTGCCGAAAATTTTCGGAATCTTTCAGGAATGCCAGGCGAACGGCCAATTCATCCTCCAGAAGCACCTTGTTAAAATTGCCCGTGAGCCTGGTAGACCCCCAACTGCCAAAACGAAATTCCACTTTGTTTTTGTCGTAGAATACGGCTCCATCGAGGTTGGCGCTGATGATTCCCGCCGGGCTGCCGAGTCCGAAAAGTATGGAATTGGGTCCCCGTTGCAGATCGACCCGCTCGACATTGTAGTTGTCCCAGGGAATATTGGTCAGGAAAAAGTTTCGGGTGGTGTCGGCTGAATTGAGGCCCCGAACGCGGTTGGTTGTGTTGGGTCGCAGCAAGGAGTTGCTCTCATTCAGGGAGCGGTCGTCCCCCAGCCCGGCGAAGTTTCCCATAACGCTGCCTATTTCCGTATTGGTAGTGTAGACGAGCAGGGACTCATTATCGGTAACGCCCGTATCGCGGAGAAATTCGGAGGTAATGACTTGAATGGCCGATCCGAGGTCCCTGAGGTTGGTTCGCAACCGGGTGCCCGCCATAGTGCTGGTAGCCAGATAGCCGACATCCTCGGTCGATTCTATGGTGAAGGGTGACAATTCGTAGATGTCCTCTTCGTCTTCTTCCTGGGCGGCCAGGAACGGCGCGGCAAGAAGCGGCAGACAGAATGCCAAAAAAATCCGGACAAACCGGAGCCAAGTAAATTCAAAGCGGTTGGTTGAAAGTATATTCATAGTCGTTCTGGAGATTCGTAGGTTGATGAAACTGGGAACTAACCGAGAGAGTTTAGAAAACCTGAATGACCCGGCAAAAAATCTTTTATGAAACATGTTTCACAAATAAAGGTGGGCGCGGAAAAATTGGCGGCCACGGTCCTCGCCAACCTACCCATTCTCGCTGAATTCAGCGGCATATTTTGGGTTTGAGCGCTTACTTGAGAATTTTTCTCAAGGGCTGGTCGACCACCATGGCCTCCGGAAAGTCGGCCGCTTGCTCGCCGCTCCGACCATGAACCCCGTTGCCGCGAAGCCGTTTGTTTTGTTGATTACCTCGCGGCGGGTTCATGGGTATATCCATACCCCCCAGTTGGTCCATCATGGCATAGAGCCGATCCTGCATACGCTTTTTCACAGCTGCGAACTGCGGATTGTGAAACAGGTTGTTCTGCTCTTCGGGGTCAGCCTGTATGTCGAACAATTCGTCCGTATCCCACAGACCGTACCAGGTGGTGAATTTGTAGCGGTCCCCGCGAAGCGAAAAATGGGTGGGGGTTTGGGGATAGTTTTGTTCCCAGTAATAGACGTAGAGAAAATAGTCCCGCCAGGGAATGTCCTTTCCTTGAGCCAGGGGTATGAAGCTCTCGCCGTCCATGTGGGGCGGTTTTCTCAAGCCCATGGCTTCCATGATGGTGGGAGCGATATCGATGTTGGCTACGACCTCGTCCACAACGGTTCCGCCTTGGAAGAGCTCGGGACATTGCATGAGCATGGGCACCCGAATCGACGTTTCGTAGGCGACCCGCTTATCGAACAATCCGTGCTCGCCAAACAAAAAACCATTGTCGCCCATGTAAATGACGAGCGTCTCACGGTAGATTCCCATGCGCTTCAACTGTTCCATGACAGCGCCGATGCTGTCGTCGACTGAGCACAGGGCTTCGCAGTAATTCTTGTAGAACGGAACCACCCCTTCGGTAGAATGCAGCGCGAAATCCATGCCGTGCCAACTGTTGCGTTGGTCGAGCAACCAGCGGGGGCGGTTGAGGGAGTTGCCATCGACCGGCTCGGCGCTATTCGGCGGGATGAACGGTTTGTCAGCCAGTTTGCCGCGATGCCTGTCTTCAGGGGTAAAGGGATCGTGAACCGCTTTGTGGGAAAGGTAGAGCAGGAAGGGTTGATCCGCTTCTCTCTGTTGCTCCAGGAAATCGATGGCGTAGCGAGTCAGCAGAGTGGTTATGTATCCGTCCTGCTTTACCCGTTGCCCATTGACGTTGATGGTGTAGTCGGGACTTGGGGGAAAGTACCTTCCCTGCCCCTTGAAGCTGACCCAATAGTCGAAACCCGGCCGGGGATTGTCGTTGGCGTGGCCCATATGCCACTTACCGACAAATCCGCTGCGGTAACCGGCCTTTTGCAGATACTGGGGAAAAAACTGCGTTCCCTCCGGAACCGCGCGTTGATTATCGATCACCCGGTGGCGGAAAGTATAGAGTCCCGTGAGAATGGATGCCCGGCTTGGAGAGCACAGTGAAGTGGTGACAAAGGCATTTTTAAGGTGCACGCCATTGGCCGCCATCGAATCCATATGAGGGGTCACGGCAAATTGGTGCCCCATGAAACTCATGGCGTCATAGCGATGGTCGTCCGAGAGTATGAATACCACGTTGCGGGGTCTTACATTTTCGATTTTCTGCGGTTCGATTGACCGGGGGACGGGGATGACGGCGGCCCGACTGCTTCCACTCTGTATGGAAAGCAGAACGATGCATGAGAGGAGGATAGTCGATCGGTATTTCATGGGTAAGGATTTGGTTCGCGGATGGCCAATTTACGGGCTTGTTATTCAGCCTACCCCTCGGCGTGCAGGAGGTAGGCCAGCAAGTCTCGAATTTCACTCGCGGTCATGGTATGGAGCAAACCGGGCGGCATGAGGGAGAAAGGCATTTCATCCCGCTTCTCAATATCACTCTTGGAAATGGAGATTATCTTTCCATCCGGGCCAACGTAGGATTGCACATCTCCTTCTATTCCCAGGACCAGGCCCATGTAGGATGTGCCATGGCGGGTCGTGATGGTCTGAGGCCGAAAGTAAGGGGCGACCTCGGCATTGGGATCGATGATGTGCTCGATCAGCCAGGACCGGTCAATGCCGTCCTGGTCGCTAATCGTCGACAAATCCGGCCCTAAATCAACGCCCCGACCGTTCATGGAATGACAATTGGAGCAGATCCCCATTCGAGGATGAAAGAACAGTCGCCGACCAATGGACGTATCGGATTTTCCTGGAGCATTCTCAACCAGTTCCTCCCATGCGGCAATATCGTCCTGGGCCGGTTTTGCTTTCATGGCCCGTTGTATCAAACCTGCCGAGGCAAGGGCGCGTTCCGCTTCTGTCGATACGGTTTCGTTTTTATCGCGGCTCAGTGTTTCCAGCAGAGAGGAATTTTCCGCGGCAAATGCGGCCAATCCGGCGATGGCATCGGCTCTGAGGCTCGACTCGATGGATATATCTGCCGCCAGTTTAGCGAGAACAGACTCACGGGCGGCACCCGGATGAAGGGCCAGGGCACGAATCGCCTCCCGTTGTATTTCAGGATCATCCGCTTGGGAAAGAGCGGCCAGTTTTCGAACGGACAGACCCGGATGATCCACTTTCACATTTTGTAGCGCAAGCGCGCGAATGGCCGGAGGTTTACCGGTATCTTCCGCCAGTTCCAGGAGCTTACCACTGGGAGAAAACTCTCTACCGGATCCGGCATCGCTCAGCCGGGCCAAGGCCGCGACGACAGACCGTAGCCCGCGAGGCGTCAATTCCGTCCGATCGAACTGCTGCTCCAACTGAGATCGAAACCGTGAAAGCTTTTCGTCTGCAATCCACTTGATTCCCACAAAACGGACGTCTTCATCGACATCATTGAGCAGTTCCGGAATAATTCCCGATTCCCCGAGGGGATCAATCCGTTTGAGCGCTACTGCGTAATGAGCGCGTGCCACAGGATTGATGAAGGACTTCAGGTCCAAGGATCTCAATGTATCCGGATTTTCGGTGAGAAACCGGATAGCCTGAGTTCTCAAATAAGGATCCGGGCTGCCCAATTGTCGGGAGGCTTCCGACGGGGACATCGAGTCTTTGGGTTTTCGGGGAAGCGGGTTCAAATCCAGGGGATCCTTGAATTTTATCCGCCAGATACGACCCTGACCGTGGACCGGGTAAGAGAGACTCACCCAATCGGTGAAGTAAAGATACTTTCCATCGGCGGAATAGGAAAAATGGACCGGACGAAAATTGTCGGGACCGCTGATAAAGGGTTCGCGACCGGCAATGAATGAGGCCCCCTCTGGTTCCACCGGGTGTATATCGACGCGATTGTCCGTCCAGGATGCCGTCAGTAAATGGGCGCTATCGTAGGGTACAACGCCACCGGCGGCCTCGCCCAGCGCCCCAATCATGCCGAGGGTCCCGGGAATGTCGCCGTGCCAGGATATGAGGGGATGCCGACCCGACCGGCCGTAGCGGTATTCATAACCAAAGTCGCCTCCTTGAATGATATGCAGAAGCCGATTGGGCGGCGTGCCGGTTGGATCATTGTCTGAGGAAAACAGATTTCCCTTAAGATCATAGGTCATACCGAAAGGATTCCAATGTCCGGTGGAAAGGCGTATCAATTGGCTGCCATCGGTGCGACACCGATAGGTGGAACCTCCTTCGCCACCACCCGACCACCTTGCACCGTCGCTCCCAACGAAGCTGTACTCCGCTCCCAGGTTTTCACCAAAACCGAAGGCCAACCAATCCGGGTCGGCGGGATCGATGGCCAATCCGCCCACTCCGTTGTGAGGATAAGCCCCGTCGGTCTCACATTTCACAAGGATCTCAGGATCTCCTTGCGCCGTTTGAAGTGTGGCTGCACCGGGAAAACGACCGATAAACCAGCGCGTGGCAAAGTAAAGATGGCCATCGGGACCGAAAAGCAGATCGGTGCTGAAACGGTGCCCTTCATAAAACACCGAGCGCTTGTCGGAAACACCGTCTCCATCGGTGTCTTCGAATATCAGTATACGATCGGTCTCGGGACCCTCATAACCGGCCGGGCGTTGATGGGTGTGGTTTTCCTGCACGAACACCCGTCCATCGGGCGCCACCGCGATTCCGACTGGAGTCACTATGTCGGGACTCTCGGCGAACAGTGAAATAGTTTCGATGTTGGGGTGATGAATGGCCGGGGAGAAATCAGCCGATTCAACAATAACAAAAGAGACTCCCAACAAAAGGGCTATTGAGCAATAGACGTTAACAAAATTAAATTTCAATCGGCTTACAGCATTTGGAAACCACCGACAACGATAGTATATTCTAAGACATGAACCATGTTTCATGTACGTGTTCAAGAGAGACAATACACTGCAAGCAAACTAATTATTGCCGCGAGGATGAAGGGTTCTTCCTTCTATGAATTTACCGGTTATGAAGATCGAAAATGGATAATCAGGCTCCCCTCGTTGATTCCGCAATAGACGATCGGCAACGATGTTAACCGCAATTTCCCCAACCCTTTCAAGATCTTGGCAGTATCCCGAAATATCTCCCATATGCTTCGACCAAATCAGCGAAACATACCCGAAGTCTTCAGGGGATCGAAGCCCGATTGATTCCAGGAAATGCAGGGTGTTGTCCAGATAACTGAGAATGACATCAGGTTTATAGTCATAGTACCAACGTTTTATCCGACCATATTCTTCAGCGGTAAATTCCATTTCCTGAGATTTGAGACGCAGTAGCGGAACTTGGGCCTCGATAGAAATATTTCGGGATTGATATTCGAGGAATCCGGCGCTCCACAGGTGCCCTGCACGTTCTTCGGTTTCCAGGTTGGTAACAAATCCAATCCGCTTGTATCCCCTATCCTGCGCGATCTCCATCACCTTTTTCATGCAACTGAAGTTGTCATAAAAGACACGGTGTATGTTGCCGAACGTTGCGAAATTACCAATGCTGGCAACCGCGTAGGGACTCCAATCGATTTCCAGCTCAGTAGCCGATCTCGGGAGGGGTGGCAAAATGAGTCCATCGATTTTTCGATGCTCGAGAATCTGCTCGATACGTTTGCCGGAATACAGGTTCAAATCGAATTCCAAAGGCTGGAAATGAAATCCCAGCTTCTCCGCCCTCTTCTTCGCTCCTCGGTGATAACGGCCCATAATTTCCCATTTGAGCCTTTCTTTGTGAATGGAATCCACCCAGGTATTCAAAAACCCAATTGTGGTGACCGTCTTTGGCGGATTGCTTCGGCGAATCTGTGCCATCTGGGCGCTCACCAACGGATTGGGTCTGTAGCCCAACTTTCGAGAAATTTTTTTTATCCTCAACCGCGTTTGCTCAGGTAGCTTCGGGCTATCTCTCAATGCCAGTGAAACAGTAGATTTTGCAACGCCCGCCATCCTGGCTACCGATGCGATGGATGTTGAACCGGACATGCGATGGAATGTTTTTAACGGACGGGAAGGATGCCTCCCATTTAATTTCCGTCCATCCAATGGCCGATCCTTTGGTTGGTGAGCTTCATCATCATTCGGATTTTTCCATAAAGTTGAAAGGAAACGGTTACTGAACTGTAGAGGGTCGATTGGAAGAAGTTATTATATTATCGAAATTGGGCCGAAAATTCAATGACATGATCTTGTCATCTGGCATCGGTATCCTCGTCATTGACAGTTCAGACCTGTAGATAGGAATCTTTCAGTATCCGACCCCACCACAAATATCACCTCATTTGCTTATCCCTGGTCCTGGTCGCCTGGCCGGGAATGGGAGCTGACGATGTCGCTGAACCAACGCTTTCCTATAAGGTCGCCCGTGGACTGAGGCCCTTAATCCGGGAGACCGAAAGTATGCTTCAAGAGCTGACTGCCCGCCGGGAGCAGCTTCCTCCTTTGGCCCCGGGTCGACATGGCGAAAGCCTGGGTTTCCACAGCCGGTTCCAGGAAAACATTGAAGATCAACTGGATATACGGATTGATCTGGGCAGCGAACGGACATTCGATCGCATAGCCCTATTCCCTGTTAGCACGGTATTTCAGGGCGCTACTATCGCCGGTTACGGATTTCCCCGACATTTCAGAATCGATGCATCGCTGGACCCCGACTTCCAGGATGCGATTCCGGTTTATCAATTTAACGATCCTGGCATTCAGACGCGTCCCGAATACCCGGTTCAGGTATTTATTTCGGATCTTTCCGCAAGGTATCTTCGATTGCGGGTACTCCAGCACTGGGAACGATCCGATGGGCGTATTCTCACGGCGCTGGGCGAAGTCATGGTATTATCGGACGGCCGCAACGTGGCCATTGGGGGGACGGTGGAGGCCGATTCGTTCGCGTCCCTACCAGCCTGGAGCAGCGCCAACCTTATCGACGGCCAGACTGACCTCGGCTTGCCCGTCAAACCCGAAGCCAGCTCAAGTAACGGGTATCTGTCGGGGCCGTCTTCAACCCCGGAAGAATTGAAATGGGTACAACTGGAATTGCCGAGGATGGCAAAAATCGATGAAGTTCGATTATTTCCGACCCAACCCCTCGATGCGCCGAGTCAGTATGGCCATGGTTTCCCACGTAGATTCCGGGTTCTGGCCTCGATGAATCCCAACCTTTCACCGGCCCGGACCATCGGCGACTATTCCACAGTCGCCTTTCCAAATCCCGGGGACAATCCGGTCATCATTCCCGGCGATGGCAAACCTGCCCGTTTCATTCGGGTGGAAGCGGAGGAATTGTGGCACATCACCAACCAAGTCTTTTCTTTGGCCCTCTCCGAAATGCAGGTGTTCGAAGACAGGCACAATTTGGCCAGGGAAGCAGAAGTCAGCTTCTTGGACATCGGGGCTACCAACGCACCCTTTTATAAGCTTTGGAACCCGGCATACCTGGTGGACGGTTTCAGCAGCCAAAACCGGTTGATCGAACTGGACGAATGGCTGGATGGTCTGGAGGAGCGAAAGACGCTGGACCAAAAAATCCGCCAACTCGAGATCGAGAACCGCCAAGCGACTGAAACCACCATCCTGGGCATCCTTTTGGTCGGGACGGGATTGGTTGGCACTCTGTTGACCTTGATCGTATTAACCATAATCCGTCGCCGAAGGCTGGTACTGCGAAAACAAAGGGAATTGCGCAATCGAATTTCCCGCGACTTGCACGATGATTTGGGGAGTCGAGTGGGAGGGATGCGACTGATCAGCGAGAACCTTCTGCACGACCCGGACCTGCCTGCCTCCCTGCGGGACGACATCTACATGATCTACAGAGCCAGCGGCGAAGCCAATGATGCGATGGGGGATATTGTCTGGTTGCTCGACACCAGCGAATCATCGCGCGCCAAAATGGTAGATCACATGCGCCAGTTGATGCCATCGGTTCTCGGCCGGCTGGAACACCAATTCCGCGTGGGCAAAGTCCCTGAACAGGATTTGGATTTTGATTTCCGAAGACAGATACTGTTTTCCTTCAGGGAATGCCTGGGCAATGTGACCAAACATGCGGAAGCACACCGGGTGATCTGCCATGTCGGGGGCGATGATAAACGATTCACCTTTGAAGTTCGCGATGATGGAAAGGGCTTCGACTTGGAGAAGGCAAAATGCGGACATGGATTGGAAAACCTCCGCACCCGTGCCGTAAGCATTGGAGGCTCAGTAGAAATCCATAGCAGTCCGGGTCGGGGAACGCGGGTAATACTGGATACGCCTGTGAGACAGAGAAGATGACGAAGGAGCACGTATGAAAGACATTGAGGTATGGTTGGTCGAAGATAACGAAGTTTATCGTCGAGGCTTGGTAAAGGCCCTTGATTCAGCCATTGGAATCCACTGTTCGGGGAAATTCGATCGTGCCGAAACGGCGTTGGAGGCGATCCTCAAAACCTCGTCCCCCGATGTAATTCTGCTGGATGTCGGCTTACCCGGCATGGATGGCTTGACCGCCCTTGAGGCGTTCCGAAGACGCATTCCCGACTGCAATATTGTCATTCTCACGGTGTTCAACGATCCCGACAAAATCTTCAAGGCAGTTTGCTCGGGCGCAAATGGCTACCTATTGAAGACCAAGTCGTCATCCTCCGTTGTGAACGCCGTGCGCCAAGCGGCTGTAGGTGGCGCCCCAATGGATACCGCAGTGGCTCAACGTGTCCTCGGATTATTTGATCGCTTTGAAAAAACCAATGGAGTTCAAGGGGACGATTATGGACTCAGTCCGCGGGAAAAGGATGTTCTTGAGCAAATGGCAGAGGGGCTCGTCATAAAGGAAATTGCCTATATCCTCCACATCAGCACCCACACCGCCACCAACCACATTCGCAGCATCTATAATAAACTGCACGTGAACACCAACACCGGCGCGGTCGCAAAAGCCATTCGGGAAGGCTTGGTTTAAAGAGTGGCCAACGAAATGAACTATAAGGAACGTGGTGTCTTTGGTTCCCTATCATGAGATGGAAGACGCATTTGGGGTTGTGCCTGGTGGCCGCAATCGGTCTGAGTTCACAGGCTAGCGCCAACTTTATAAATAATCCCGGTTTCGAGTCCGACAGCGGGCCGAACTGGTGGTGGTTGAACAATTGGAACGGCGCTGAGGCGAACGGGAGGGTGACCGATGCTGAGGCTCGCACAGGCCGGTTTTCCTATGAAGTAACGGTAACCGACGCCGTGGACCTGAACAATATTTCTCTGACCAGTGCGGAATACGATTTGCCCGTCTCCAAGGGAGTCATCCACCTTTCCTGTTGGGTAAAAAGCGCTGAATTGGGGAGAAGGTTCAGATTCATATTGGAGTTGATCGATAATTCGGGCCAACCAACCTACTTGGCTTCTCCTCAATTCGTTGTGCCGCAGGGAAGTTTCAATGAATACCTTCATTCCTTCCCCCTGCCCGGTGGAACGACAAAGGTACAGGCGCTGCTGCAAGGTGGAAACATCAATGGCACCTTCTGGATCGATGATGTCTCCGCAGCTCATCTTTTTTCAGTGGAGGACAGATCTGCCGCATACCGATTCAACCGGAGACTGGGAATAGGAATCAATTTTCAGGATTATCAGATCCACGCCGGTCCCTGGCGTCCGGAGGGCTATCATCATCCCATCGACTTTCAAATAATCCGGGATAGTGATTTATGCCATGTCAGGATAGGAGGCCGTCTTTTCGACGGGAATATTGGCGGGCCGCCGGGGTATGCCATAGACCCCGTAAAATTGGCCAGTTATAAAAACGCGGTGGATTGGGCCCTTGATGCAGGCTTGATGGTGGTGATGGACCCGTTGCACTGGTGGCTGTCGTTTGAGCCGGGTTCGATCGATCATTTTCGAAGGATTTGGGAACAGGTGGCGGAAGAATTCAAGGATTACCCTCTGGATGCGGTGGCGTTTGAGCTCATGAATGAACCGCATGACGGCAGTTCCGACTTTGTTACCCTGATAAGGGTCGGTTTGGAAGCCATCAGGAACGTGCCGGGGAATGAAGAGAGAATCGTGATGATTACGGCCAATGGCTACTCTTCATTGGCAAGCACAGCAGATGCTCTTCAGCAGGACCAATTTCCCACTGACGATCCTTATGTAATACTCACGGCTCACAACTACGAGCCGACTGAATTTACCCAGTACGGTCTCGGGACATGGGGAGAATCGGGAGATGAGGATCCGGATTGGGCCAACCTGACGAAGTTGATCGACGCCGTGGAAACGGCGAACCTTAACTGGTCCACTCGAAACGGCACTCCCAAACTGCCCATAAATTTAGGGGAGAATGGGGTAACGGTGGAGGTGCCGGATGCCGACCGAAAAAGAAATGTATGGTGGAGTCGAATAGAGGCAGAGAGATCGGGTTGGTCGGTTTCGCATTGGTCTCTATACAACGATGAAGATGGTCAAATGGGATACGGACCTTGGGGGGATGAGCAACGAAACGACCCAACCAAGCGTTTTCTCCACCGGGATAAGGTAGAAATCCTCCACACCCGCTATGAAGCCGAGGACGCTTCCCTCACCGGAGAAGTCGAGGTGGATGACGCATTTGATGGATTTTCCGGTTCAGGGGTTGTCGATCTGGCCACCGCTTCCGCCGGTGACGAGATTAAATTGAGCAGCCTCTATACCGCAAAAAGCGGCATCTACTTTCTGTCCATCCGTTACAGTAATGCTGAGGACGAGGCTGTCCCATTGACTGTGAGAACTTATAACCGATTGGGTGAACGACTCGAGGAAAAGGCGAGCGTTTCCTTTCCTTCCACGGGCGGAACCGGGGTGTGGTTCATCAACACAATCCCCATGGTTTTCTCCAATGACACCGAGAACTCCGTAACCATTACGGTCCAACAGGATTCAGCCAAGGTAGCGCTGGATTACCTGAAAGTCGGAGGAAATGCCTACTACGACCATCTCTACCCATCGGCAGCTTTTATAGACAACGGCAGCTACACGCTCGGTGATTTTGAAAGATGGCAATTGCAAAACCTGACCGATAGGGCCGGGCTTTTGCAATTGATCGAAAATAACCCGTGGCTTCTCGATTTGTACTCCCAGGCGGATCTGGATGATGCGGTCAGCACCGCGACGAGGAAATTATTGTCCAATCTGTCAAGCGATGACCTGTTCAGTTTTGAAGGAGCCTATTTCAAATTGGATGGCTCTGATATCGAGGCAGACCCCGAGCCATCGAGCCGGATTTGGCGCATCATGAGAAGTGAAAATTTATCCGATTGGCGAGAAATCGGGACCATTCAAATTGAGGATTCTGAACAAGAGCCCCCATTTTTCCTCCGGTTCGAATTACGAGGAGACTGACCGGGAGTTCCAAATTGCAATCTTTTGTCGGAGAATGGAGAGTGTCAGTAATGAATGCCACCATGAAGAACATGCGTAGAAGCTTTGACCTCCTCCTGGTTGGTTCCATCTTCCTGCCGGGGCTAACCGGCGCCACGGATATCGATGTATCTTCGATTTTGCAGAATAAGAAGTTGCTGAACCAGACCGTGTGGAAACAGGAGATCGATGCTCAAAAGCATGAAGAGGTATTCATCGGATTGTGGGATCGCCTCAGAAGGGCCGATGACAAAGTCGGCGTTTTTAAAAACTTCGATTTCGGAACCCTGAAGTTGGGTTCCATTTCTGCGACAGCGGACTTGGAAGATGACATTCGTTCAAGCACAACCAAGGGAGCGACAATAGAGCTGGATAGGCAAAAGTGGAGCGCCTGGCTCGATGAAATGGCTGTCGCCGGTTTCGAGTTGATTCAGTCCGAATGGCATCATTCCCGCTACCAGGTAGACGCGAAGGGGAAGGCAAGTTCCATCGTTTCAATTGTCTTGCACGTGCTGAACCAAAAATCCAATACGCGCTACGCGGTAACGGGTAAGCTCTCGGTGGAGTGGCGGAAGGAGCCGAATGAAATTGGTCAATACCATCCCGAATCTATCGATGCTTCGGAATTGACCATCCTGGAGCGCAGGGGTGACCCCAGGTTCAAAGAAGCCTTCCAGTTTGACGTGCCGGGACGGGGAGGAGGGCCGGTTATCGTTTACGATCTGAATCGGGACGGGTTACCCGAAATAGTATTGCCGGGAATAAACAGTGTTTTGTGGAATTTGGGCCAAAGGGGGTTTGGGGTGCAACCGATGAGCGGGGCCAAAACCGGTTCGACCGACGCCTCGGTTGTGGGTGACTTTACCGGAGACGGTCACGTGGATTACCTTTGCTTTGGTGAGTTTGCCCCGGCTCGGGGAACCATCCCCACCAAGGGCGTCTTTCTTTTGCCGGGCAAGGAGGATGGAAGGTTTGAGGACTTGCCCCGGCAGGTAACGACCAGGCCCAGAGTACCCGAATTGCAGGGTCTCGCATCCATGGCTGCGGGGGATGTCGACGGAGATGGCGATTTGGACGTGTGGGTTTCTCAATACAAGGCACCCTACCTGAACGGCTCCATGCCGACGCCTTATTATGACGCCAACGATGGTTATCCCTCTTATTTGCTTTTGAATAATGGCGATGGATTCGCCTTTACCGAAGCGACGCAAGAGCGGGGCCTTGGCAATAAGCGCTACCGTAGAACTTATTCGAATTCATTCTTCGACTACGATGAAGACAATGATTTGGACCTGGTTGTGGTGAGCGATTTTTCCGGGGTCGATCTGTACCGGAACAATGGCCGGGGAGAGTTCAAGGATGTCACGGCGGCATTGATCGACGATCGGAGACTTTTCGGCATGGCCCATACCTTCGGGGATTTTAACGAAGATGGATGGTTGGATCTTTATGTGACCGGGATGAGTTCTACCACGGCTTCGCGTTTGGAGGCGATGGATGCCCGCAGACTGGAGTTTCCCGAACACAACCGCATGCGCAGCCCAATGACGTTTGGAAACCGGCTCTACTTTGGACAGGTCGGGGGAGGATTCAGGCAAAGCGAAATAAGCCCCATGGTTGCCCGAACGGGTTGGGCCTGGGGTACGGCAAGTTTGGACTACGACAACGATGGAGACCTCGAAGTGTATATCGCAAACGGGCACTTCAGTGGAGAAACGGCCAAGGACTATTGTACAACCTTTTGGACCGATGACATCTATCGTGGAGATTCCAACGATAACCAGTTGATGGCAAAGTACTTCGAAAACAATGTCAAATCCATGATGGAAGGAAAGATCTCGTGGAATGGGTTCGAGCACAATTTTCTCTACACCCGGATGTCGGATGGGAAATATCGCAACGTGTCCTTCCTCATGGGGGTCGCGGAGGAATTGGATAGCCGGCAGGTGATTGCGGAGGATATCAATGCCGACGGGAAGATGGACCTGCTCGTTTCCCAACTCAACTATCGCGAAGACAAGGAAACCACTTTCATGACGATCTATTATAATATGGGGCCATCGAGAGGAAATTGGATAGGCGCGCGCATATCGGAAGCTCCCGGACGGGAGAGCCCTGTCGGAGCCAGGATTTTGGTGGTGACAAAGGATGGCAAAAGACGCATCGATACCGTAACAACGGGAGACTCCTATCAGTCACAGCATTCGCAAATCAAACATTTCGGAATTGGCCCGGTTGATGGGGTTGAATACATGGAAGTAACTTGGCCTAGCGGATACTCCAAGCGATTCGATAGTCCCCTCATTAACAGATACCATTCGATAACAGGTAGTCGCCCCTGAAAGGATGACGCCACAGGGATCCAATCACGATATTGCCAGTACCCATCGATCATGATGCAGCTACCAAAAACACTCCTTCCCCTTTCCCTGTTCCTTGGCTTAACCCCGTTCGCCCAAGCCAGGGAATTATTGCCCCTGCATGAAGTTATCACCGATGAAATGCTCTGCGTGGGCCATCATTGGACCCCGGACGAAGCCAACCTGAAGATGAAGGAATTCGCCTCCTCCTGGCAGGACAAAAATTCCTGGGAACGACGAGCCGAGGCCATTCGCGAAGGCATTCTCAAAGGCCTCTACTGGGATCACATGCCCAAGATAAAGGGAGACTTCCGACCTGTTATCCACAGTCGACGCGTTATGGACGGTTACGTGGTGGAAAATATTGCAATCCGGAGCTTCCCCGGGTTTTACATCACCGGAAATCTCTACACGCCGGCAAATCCCAAGGAAAAAAATCCGGCCATCCTCTGTCCGCATGGTCACGCGCGCAATAAGCGCCTCACCGCTGACGTGCAAAAACGTTGCGCCGTTTTCGCGCGCATGGGCGCCGTGACCTTCGCTTACGATATGGTCGGTTACGCCGAATCCACCCAGGTAACCCACAGAATGCCCATCGCAGCTCTCCTTCAAACCTGGAATAGCACGCGCGTGCTGGAATACCTGATTTCGCGCCCCGACGTGGATCCCCAACGGATCGGCATGACGGGTGGTTCCGGCGGTGGAACCCAAACTTTTATCCTGACGGCTATCGATAAGCGCATCACCGTGTCCGCTCCAGTGGTACAGGTATCGGCCCACTTTTTTGGCGGCTGCGTTTGCGAAAGCGGCATGCCCATTCACAAAACCGGCCGCCTGCAAACGAACAATGTGGAGTTTGCCGCCATGGCCGCGCCGCGCCCGCTCCTGCTCGTTTCCAACGGAGCGGACTGGACGCGCAATACGCCTCGCATCGAGTACCCCTACGTGAGGAATGTTTACGCCCTCTACGACGCCGAACACAAGGCGGAACACGTCCACCTGCCTCACGAAGGGCACGACTACGGTTATTCCAAGCGAGTCGCCGTCTACCCCTTCTTCGCTCACCACCTCGGCTTGCCTTACAAATCCATCCCCTACAAGGACGGATTCGACGAGAGCTTTGTAACCGTACTCCCGCCCGAGGATCTGCACGTCTTCGATCGGGATCATCCCCGCCCTTCCGACACTCTTTTGGGCGACCGCGCCGTCATGGAGAATTTAGGATTCAGACATGATTAACCCCCATTTCTCACTTACGGAGCGTAGCGGCATCACCCAATTTTCTACTGCGCTCCTGAATATCGGCACTGGTGGGGACTTCATTGGATTCGGGGGTGAAGCCAGGTCAATAAGTTAATTATCGATTGTCGACGAACTGCTACCTCAGCAACTCGACGGAGAGACCTTCGTAGGTCTTGAAACCCTTATCGAAAGTGAGGATTTTCAGACGCCATCTTTCAGCAAAGGCCGCGAGATAAGCGTCGTTCCAGACCTTTGGAGAATACTGCCGCCCAATGGAGTGCCTTCGCCAAGCGGTTTCGATGGTGGGCGGTTCCTCCAAAAATTCGATTCGCTCATCACTGAGAAATTTGTCGTAAGCCTGCCAAGCCTGTTGATGAGTGAGAGGGGTCGATATGGCCTTCGCGTTGGTGGCCAATTTGAGGAATCCCTGCTGGGTCATGCGACACATGAAGCAGGTGTTGGGCCCCTGCTCCTCCATCCAATTCCAGGCAGACGGGCTATGAGGATGCTTTCTGAAAGTCAGCGCCAACCAGAAATTTACATCAGCCAAGTAGGGCACGGTCATCATCCTGGAGAATTTCGCTCAGCCCTTCGCCAGTGTAAACCAAGGGTTCCCGGTTCGCATACAACGGTCCTTCAAGGCGATTTCCCGTTGGCGATTCCGCCTTCTTCAATTCATTACTCACAGCCTTTAGCAGGAAGCGCTTGAACGTTTCGCCCCGAAGCGCAGCTTTCGCCTTGGCCCGCCGGTAAAGAAGGTCGGGTATGTCCACTGTCGTCCTCATTTATTATGTAAAAGCATATTTATATTTTTATGTAAACAGGAAATATCTGCCCCATCCGTGCTTATCCGTCACGACCCCGATTATCCCGAGCACCTCTGCCCCTCGCAAAGCGCTCAAAAGCCGGTAAATTCATGGTTGGGAGACCTACAAGATCGCAAAGATTCAGAGGAAAAACACAAAATTCCTAATTGGCGCCCCCGGCGCCTTCCCTCTTTGCGCTCTTGGCGTGCTTTGCGAGAGTCAATTCTTCATCCCGTTTTTTTCGATCACGATCAAGATTACGATCACGATCACGATTATTGGCGAGATCCTCTGGCGGAAGGAATCAGAAGTTGTAGTTGGAATGCTTCGGTTTGGGTCCGGTGGGGGGTTCGACCCCTTGGGCCAGCATGATCTCGGTAATGGCGTCGACGGTGGCGAAGGAAGGTTTGAAGTTCCCCGGCCGATACCCTTCCGCAATCAATAGGGGAGTCCGCTCCATTTTGTTGTTGGAATTCCAAATGCGGATATCGGCTCCTTGTTCATGCAGGTATCTGGCCACGGCGGGGGCATTCTTGTAGGCGGCGCCATGCATGGCGGTTTCCCCATTGGCATCGACCGTGTCGATATCCAAACCCAGGGAAACGAGAAATTTTACCGCTTCGAGGCATTCCATTTCGGTGCCCGCTTCTTCTTCGGGAGCGGTACTTCCAATACCGGCTGCCACCATGAGGGCGGTGCAACCGTCTTCATTGGGGATAAAGGGATCCGCCCCCAGTTCGAGAAGGAGTTTCATGTAGGGCAGATCCGCCCTGTCGGCAGCCATGAAGAATGAAGTGGCGCCGATCTGGCTCACTCGTCCCCTACCCGCTTTTCTGCCCTTGGTGAGTTGCGCGTTCACATCGGCTCCTCGCGCCACCAGTTCGCGCACGAATTGTTCGCTGTTTCTCTTTCCCGATCCTCTCGGCGGGGGAGCCCCTCTGATGGACTCCCCGATATCGGGTTTGCGTATCCAGGTAAGGGTGTGGAGAAGGGTGAAACCGGTTCGCCGATCATTGGGATCGGCGCCGGCATCGAGCAGTTCAACGGCCAAATCGTAATGGCCGTTTTCTACCGCCAAAACCAATGGACTGGTCCCGTTCATAGGACCTTTTGAGGAAGGTTTGGCCAAATCCATGGCTCCGTTTACATCGGCCCCGGCTTCGAGCAACAACGCAACCACGTCCCCGTGTCCCTCGCGTATGGCGAAATACAGTGGCGTGAATCCCGATTCCAGGGGGGTGAGAAAATCGGCCCCCGCTTCCAGGAGTGTTTCGACCACATCAAAGTGTCCTTGGGCTGCGGCCCACATAATGGCGGTCTGGCCTTTCCACTCCTTTTTTTCCACCTCGGCCCCGGCTTCGAGCAATGCATTTACCGCCCCGACCACCCCGGTCCGCGCCGCCGTCATCAAGGCGGTCTCACCTCCCGGCAAGGCTGAATTCGGATCGGCCCCGGCACGGAGCAAGTCCTCCACCAACCCGGGATTGCCATTGAGAGAGGCCAGATAGAGCGGGGTTACTCCGTAACGATTTTCCACTGCGGCATTGGCGCCTCGGTCGAGCAGGGTTTTGGCCAGTTCCGCATCGTTGTGATAAGCGGCCCAGTGCAGCGCCGTCATGCCATCGACCTGAGCGTGGTCGACCTCGATATCGCGGGAGAGAAGCGCCTGGATACGGAAGGATTCCTTTCGTTCCACCGCATCGGCCAGGGCATTACCCTCAACCCGAAGGCTCGGACCGAGCAACAGGCCGAGTCCCAGAAGAAGTGACACCTTCATGGCAGGGAAAAGGGGGTCAGGCCTTAAAAATCGTATTCCACTTTGCTTCATACAATTTTCCACGGTGACTGACCACAACGGTCGGACCACTTCTTTAAACCGACAAAGGCTGGAAGAGTTCATCGACTGTCCCGGTGCTGTCGGCAAAGGTATCCAGTTCGACCCCCACCTTGTCCAGCAGGGTGAGGTGCAGGTTGGCCAGCGGGGTGGCATCCTCGAAACGGATGTGCCGGTTTCCTTTCATGCCTCCGGCCGCTCCGCCCGATACGATGATGGGGAGATCGGTGTGGTCGTGCACGTTGGGATTTCCGATACCGCTGCCGTAGAGAATGAGAACGTTGTCGAGGAGAGATCCATTCCCTTCGGGGGTTGCCTTGAGCTTTTGCAGGTACTCGGAAAAGAGAGAGACGTGGAACGCATTGATTTTTGACATCCGCTCGATTTTGTCCGGATCGTCGCCGTGGTGGGAGAGGGGATGGTGCGGGTCCGGAACCCCGATTTCGGGATAGGACCGGTTGCTGGTTTCCCGAGCGATCTGGAAGGTTGAGATGCGGGTGATGTCCCCTTGATAGGCCAGGAGCTGAAGATCGAACATGAGCCGGGCATGGTCGGCATAGGCGGCGGGCACCCCCATGGGGCGGTCCAGATCGGGCAAGGGACTATCCTTCGAGGCCGACTCGGCCTGTTGAATGCGGCGTTCCACTTCCCGGACGGAATCCAGGTATTGGGAGATCCGTGATCGATCGCTCGGACCCAGGTCGCGCCTCAGGCGCTCGATGCTATCGGCCACGGAGTCGAGCAGACTGCTCCGTTTCCGCAGGGCGGTGCGGCGTTCTTCCGGAGTACCCCCATCCCCGAACAATTGTTCAAATACTATTCGGGGATGCGCTTCAGCCGGGAGGGGGGTGGTGGGAGAAGACCAGGAAAGGTTGTTCTGGTAGACACAGGCATAGCCGTTATCGCATTGACCGGTGATCTGCAGCAGGTCCATGGCAAGTTCCAAGGAAGGGAGTTGCGTCTCCTGTCCGATTTGTTGGGCGGCGAGTTGGTCCACCGTGGTGCCGAGATAATAGTCTGAACTCTCGGTGACCTTTGCCTTGGCGCAACTGAGAAAAGAGGAATTGGACGTGGCGTGGGATCCGGGGTAGGCGCTCCTCAATTCCATATTGGTCAATACGGTGGTTTGGTCCTTTACCGGGGCCAGGGAATCGAGGATGGGGGATAGTTTATCAAGGGTACGTTCGCTACGGGGGGTCCAGCGGGATTGATCGCAACCCATAGGCATGAAAACATAGCCCAGGCGACGGACGGAATTTGCCGGGGTTTTGGCCAGAGCCGTTGCGGCCGGCACCATGGCGTTGAGAAGGGGCAAGGCCAGGGTCGTCCCTACTCCCTTGATAAAGGTTCTTCGCGGGATGGATTTTTTAGTGATGTAATGCATGGCTATTTCCTTTCCATTGATGGTGCGGAAGCGTATTCATCTTGCAATCTCGTTCTCATCTGAAAGGGAACACTTTGTGCGATGCCGAGAACGATGGATGAAAACCTGTAATCATTGGCTTTGGCATTTCTGACAATTTCTCTGATGGCCGGGGCATCATAATACTCCACTCCCCTACCCAAAGAAAAAGTAAGCAATTTCTGGCTTAAAGTGCGAACAAATAATTCCGGGCGCTCCAGTAAGCCGTCCTCCAAGCCCTCGACCCCCTCCAAAACACTGCCGTCCGGAAGTCCTCCCGAGACATCGAGGGCTTCACCGCCCTGGAAGTCTCTCCACCGTCCGATGGCATCGAAATTCTCCAAGGCAAAGCCGACGGGATCCATTAGGTTGTGGCAACTGGCACAGGCGGGATTGGCGCGATGCTGTTCCAGACGCTTCCGCACGGAAAGCCCGGCGGCGGCCACTTTGGTTTCATCCAAGGCCGGCACGTCAGGCAGAGGGGGAGGGGCGGGGGTGCCGATGATATTCTCCAGAACCCAGTTGCCTCGGATGACCGGTGAAGTGCGCGTGGCATAGGAGGTCGCGGTCAGAATGCTTCCGTGCCGCAATAAACCGCCCCGTTTGTGGGATGGGTCGAGTTCAACCCGCCGATACCGGCTGCCGAAAACGTGGGGAATGTCATAATGATGGGCCAATCGTTCATTGAGGTAGGTGTAATCGGCTTTGAGCAGGTCCAGCACACTACGGTCTTCCCTCAGGACGCTTTCGAAAAACAGTTCCGTTTCCCGCCGAAGGGACCGGCGCAAATTATCGTCAAAATCGGGAAACAGCCGGAGATCGGGCACGACCGATTCGAGATTGCGCAGGTGAAGCCATTGCTCGGCAAAATTGTTCACCAAATTGGAGGAACGGGCATCTGCCAACATGCGGCGCACCTGTTTCTCCAAGACATCGGGTTGGCTGAGGGTTCCCTCTATGGCTACCGCGAGGAGTTCGTCATCCGGCAGGCTGCTCCAAATGAAAAAGGACAGCCGGGTGGCCAATTCCAAATCGCTGATACGGTAAACCTCACCCGGTAAAACCCCCTCCGGATCCCTTTCGATGCGGAAGATAAATTCGGGATTGACCAGTATGGAACTGAGCGCCGTTTCGATTCCCGCTTCAAATCCCGCTTCCCAGTAATAGCTCTCGAGCGACGCCTGGGCCTCCCCGGCTCCTTCACGGTAAAAATCCATGGGCTTTGCCAGATCCCCCTCGGAAATGGGACGACGATAGGCCCGCCTCATGAGATGGGTCAGAATCTCACGGGCAACCTCCTCCTCCTGGCCGGGCTCTTTCGGATAGCGGATGAAAATCTTTTCCCGGCTGGGGGTCAGGTTCGATCCGCGACCGCCGTAGGGCCCCGTTATGGAAATCTGATACACCGCCGGAGACCGGCGCGGATGACGGTGAAAATTAAAATGGGCCTGGAAGGGCTGCCGTTTGTTTTGCGACAAGGAAAAGGGGTTTTTCAGAAAGGTCACCCCCACCCTGCGCGGACCCGCCTCGACAAATTTACGGGTCCTGAGATGCCGGTCAACCGCGCTGTGATCGCGTCGGTCGGTCGGGAGATCGATGGTGAAACGCTGCGCGACTTCATCATCGAGAAGGATCTCCATAACGTGGGGTTCTCTCAGCCCTTCCACGTGCTCGTTGCGATCCCGCATGAGCCTTATTTCGATTTCGTATTCGCCATCCTGGGGAAAAGTATAAGACAAAAGGGCCCCGCCGCGAGTGCCGAGGGGAAGGCCTTCGACGTGCTTCTCCTGAGTATAGTCTGCCGGAATGCGAAAGTTGTCCCCGCGCGGTTTGTCATGGGGAGCGCCTACGGCCAGACGGCTCACCTTTTGAGCGGCGGAAATATAGCGATCCAGTAAACTTGGGGATAAGACACCCACGGTAACGTTGTCGAAACCGTGACTTTCCTCGTCTTTGGGCAGCAAATTCGCCGCGTCGATTTCCAGGGCCAGGAGATCGCGAATGGCGTTTTGGTACTCGGTGCGATTCAACCGGCGAAAGGTTTCCGTTCGCCCCGGTTTGGGATCTCGCCTGGCCGCTTCATCCAAGGTCTTCGACAAATCGGCTACGATGGCTGCATAAGTCGCTTCGTCCGGTCGTTTCCGATCGGGCGGGGGCATCTGACGCGATTGAAGCCTGGTGAAAACCGTCTCCCATAATTCCGGATGATTTTGCACGTCGTCCCAGCGAAAGGCATCGAGATCCATGCCGCCCTTGTTTTCCTGGGCGTTGTGGCAACTGATACAGTATTGTTCCACAACCGCCAGAATTGCCGATTCCTCTACATCCCTGGTGCCTTTGTGCCTCTGCGCCGTTGAGCCGTTTTCCCCCAGCCTTTCATCCAGCCAATTCACCGCCCTCACGTATTCGGCCTCGCTCGGGCGCGGCAGGTCGGCCTCATCCTGGGGAGGCATTTCCCTTTCGCGCAGCATCCAGGCCACCTCTTCCCAAATTTCAACATGTTGGGAAAGGTCCGCCCCGAGGATGGTTTCGAGGTCGAGCTTGCCTTTATTCTCTTCGGGATTGTGGCAACTGACGCAATAGTTGCCGACCAAGCTGCTCAAGGGCGGCTCGCCCACCGGCACATTTGCAAAGAGAATCCCAGGCAGAACGAATAGGCACAATCCCGCTGCTCCCAAGGAGTAACTTCTACTTCTCCCTCTGGTCCTTTGTAATATCATGAGAATCGGTGTCCATTTAGGGAACAAGGACGGGACAAAGACTTCAACCCTTTAAATCGATCCACCTGAGACCACGAGAAGGGAATGAGTTTTATCGTGATCGAATGGAACGGGATGAAGAAGTGACTCTCGCAAAGACCGCAAAGAGGAAGCGCCCAAGGGCGCGAATTAGGAATAAGGATTGAAGGAGAAAGGATAACCACAGAGATAAAAAAGGCTGAAGGAGGAAGGCTGAAGAAGAAGAAAAAACGAGAAAATTTTCCTGGGATGGTGCTTTAAAGAACTGTAGGAGGGGGTTTATCCCCCGATCTTCCAAAGGCCTCACCGCAATCGGGGGATAAACCCCCTCCTACAGTTTCGTAATTGATTATCAATAGATGCTGGGGAATGTCCCTCCTCCTTCTTTCGATCACGATTAAACTCAGCACCTTCAGCCTTTTCTCAATTCCTCATTCCTAATTCCTCATTCCTCATTCCTCATTGGCGCGCCTCAGCGCGCCTCTCTTTGCGCTCTTGGCGAGCTTTGCGAGAGTCTATCCCCTATCCATGAAAACCGCGGTTAAAATGTTAGTTGACCGATGCGGGAAACTTCCGATAATGTAAATGAACTGATGAAAAAGTTATTTCATCTTGATCGAAGGCAATTTCTCCGCAGCGCCGGGGGCCTGATGGCCCTGCCCTTTCTCCAATCCGTTCCATTGCCGGCAGCGGCGGTAAAATCCGTGGCGGACACCCGCAAGCGACTTGTCTGCATTGGCACGTTTCTGGGTATGTACCCGGGGGAATGGCACCCCAGGAAGGGGGACAATTCCGTTCCGCGCCTACTCGAACCCTTGCTGCCGCACCGCAAGGATTTCACGGTTGTTTCCGGGGTGGATCACGGCATCAACGGGGGACACAAGGGTACCCCTTCCTTCCTTTCCGGCGTCTATCAGCCCGAATATATCGGCGAATCCGTCATGGTGCGCAATCAGATCACTCTGGACCAGTTGGCAGCCAGGCAACTGAGCGCCGACAGCCGGTTCCACTCCCTGCAACTCGGAGCGTCTGAAGGCAAGCCCACCCAAACCTTGTCCTGGGATGAAAACGGGGTCCCCCTACTCCCCGAACCCGACCCTTTGAAGGTTTTCCAAAAACTGTTTGTGGACGACCTCAATCCCGAGGCGGCGAGCAAGGCGATGGACTTCAGCCGTAGTATTCTGGACATGGTGGCCGAGGACGCCCGCTCCCTGCAAAGGGAAATCGGTTACGAGGATCGGGAAAAAGTGGAAGGTTATTTCTCCTCCATCCGCGATGTGGAAAAGCGCATCAAGCGGCAACAACAGTGGATCAATACCCCAAAACCCGAGGTAGCCCCCTTGAGGCAACCCCCTGTCAGCTTCCACCAGAACCTGGACCTGATGCTGGAATTGACCGCCCTGGCCTTGCAGCATGATTGCACTCGGGTCGTCTCGGTCGAATTGCCGGCCGGTGGATTGCCCATCCTGTTGGACGGCCAGCAACTCTCCGGATACCACGGCCAGTCACACCATGGGAAAGACCCTGCAGTTTTGGAAGAACTCATCACGATCGAGCAGATGCACACAAAATCGGTGGCAAAATTCCTCACCCGCCTGAAAGGAATCCCGGATGGGGACGCCAGCTTGTTGGACCGGACGCAGGTTCTCTTTGGCAGCGGTCTGGGAAATGGCAGTTCACACTCCAATAGGAATTTGCCCGTCCTGTTGGCGGGAGGCGGCCTGCGTCACGACGGCAAAGACATCATCCTCGAGGAAGGAAAAACCCCCCTCTGTAATGTCTTTGTCACCATGCTGCAGCAACTGGGAATCGAAACGGACAGCTTCGCCGTGAGCACCGGCAACATCAATCACCTGTTGGCTTAGCCCGCATATTGCATGAATCTGCGGAGACGCTGAAGGATTTCCGCGGAGCTGAAGGCATCAACCGCATTATGGACAGGCGTAGAAAGTTGGTTTTCGGTCCTGCGGTTGGGTTGGCCTTCCTCATGGGATGGGCATCATTGACCGTTGAAGGGGATTTCGATGCGTTGATTACTCCCTTTATTCAGGAGCATTGCGCCAAATGCCACGGTGAAGAGAAACAGAAGGGAGACCTCCGGCTCGACACGTTGAGCACGGACTTCACCCGGGCGGAAAATGCTGTCATATGGCGGAATGTGGCCGAAATCCTGACCCTCGGGGACATGCCGCCCGAAGAAGAGCCTCGGCCTCCTGCCGATGCCCTGTTACCCGTCCTCAAAGCCATCGATACCGAATTGCGGGCAGCGGCGGAAGCACATGGGAGCAAGGGAAGAATTGCCATTCGCCGGCTCAGCCACAGCGCCCTGGACAATACCGTAAGAGACTTGCTTGGCATCAATTTAAAACTGTCCGAACACCTGCCGGCCGATCCGGAATTGGAAGGATTCGACAATCTGGCGGCTACCCTGGACGCAAACCCCGAATTAGTCCTGAAATTGCAGAACAATGCCCGGAAACTTGCCCGGCATACCCTGGTAAGCGGCGGCGACATCCGTCAGAAGCGCGTTTATGCAATCGGCGATATCGGTCATGGATATAACGTGGAGGAACGAGGCGGGTTTGTAGTCACCTCCTCCAGCCGGGACCGCAAACACGTGATGTGGCCCAATGGATTTGTCGTTCCCCAGGACGGAATATACGCCATAAAGGTAACGGCCTTTGCCGAGGACTTACGGACGGTACTGGAAGAACGTGGAATCGAATACACCTACCACGATGAAAGTTATGAACAATCGCTGAAATCCCGCAATAGACGCCCCAATGACGCTTTGCGCCTGGTGGCCATCGTGGCCATTCAGGCATCGGAAGCACGGCACATGGATGCCGCTTCCGTTCCCGGTCGGAGAGTTGGATTTTTCTACGTGAGCAATAAGGTTGAATCCGACGCGGTGGAGGTGCGGCTCAAGAAAGGGGAAAACGTGATGATTCACTATGCTTCCGGCGCCGTCCTGAACCGTTCGCCCATCGCCAGCGTTGGCGGGGAAGAAATGCTCGTAGCAGACCTCCTCCATGTAAAAGAAATCGAGATCAACGGACCTCTTCTGGAATCCTGGCCATCCAGGGCGCAGACAAAATTGCTGGGAAACGGAAAGGGAACGACCACGCTCGAAATCAGTTCTCGAATCAAAGACTTTCTTTTCCGGGCATTTCGACGTCCCGTACCCGATACTACCGTAGAAAATTTTATCCGTCTCTACCGGTCCGGATTGGAACGGGGACTCAGCGAGGTGGAATCGATGCGTAACGTGGTGGAGGGGGTCCTTTGCTCACCTCGCTTCCTTTTCAATCACGATGCCGGAGAGGGGAAGGATGTTTGGGCTCTGGCCAGCCGGCTCTCCTATTTTTTGTGGAATTCCATGCCCGACGACCAATTGCTTGGCTTGGCCGAAAGTGGAAAACTCCTCCAGCCGGATGTCATTCGAAAAGAGGTGACCCGGATGCTGGCCGATAAGAAGGCGAATCGGTTTGTAAGTGATTTCACGGCAAACTGGTTGCAATTAAAAAAAATCGGCGACATGAGGCCGGACCCAAAACTCTACCGGGAATACGATCCGTTGTTGGAGGGGTTCATGCGTGAGGAAAGCGAGGTATTCTTCGAAAGGATATTGAAAAAGAACATGCCGGTAACCACTTTTCTCGACTCCGATTTCGTCTGGATCAACGAACGTCTGGCCCAGCATTACCAGATCGATGGAGTCAAAGGCGCCCAGTTCCGCAAAGTTGAATTGGCCATGAACAATCCTCGCGGAGGTTTATTGGGACAGGCCAGCATCTTGAAAATCACTTCCAATGGCACACGCACCTCACCCGTCATCAGGGGGGTCTGGATTCTGGAAAACATCCTGGGGGATCCACCCTCCCCTCCCCCAGCCGACGTCAAACCGATCGAACCCGACGTGCGCGGCACGAAAACCATTCCGGAAATGCTGGCCAGGCACCGGGAGGTCGAATCCTGCAATGATTGCCATAGGAAAATCGATGCCTGGGGAATGGGCCTGGAGCATTTTGATGCTGTGGGTGCCCTTCGCAGCCAATACCGCAATGGCCAACCCATAGAAGCCTGGGGAGAATTGCCGGGCGGTTCATTCGACGGAGCTACCGAGCTGAAACAGGTTCTCATGGGTCGAGCCGAACAATTTGCCCGGGCCCTGACCGGGAAGCTGTTTACCTATGCCCTGGGGCATCCCCTCTCCTTTGCCGAGCACATCATGGCCGAGGACATCGCAAAAGCCAACCTGGAAAATGACGAGGGCTTCAAGGATCTGATTCACGATATTTGTGCCAGCCCCCTGTTTCGCGGTGAACTGTAAATCGCGGGATTAGTTTTACCATTGTTAACCACAGAAGACACAGAGAGCACAGAGGGAGAGAGGTGCCCCTCTGTCGTTAATTTTTTCTTCCCCATGTTTTCGATCCCATGAAAGATAGGGGAACCCCCATTAGCCTATTCCTGAAAAATGAAGCGTTTTCTCTACTCTGTTTGCATTTTGATAATCCCGGTGCCCGGTATCGCCTCGGACCCCGTCCTCGGTGAAAAAGAGCCGCCAACCCTGGAAAGCAACCGTTTTCGCGGTTCCGAGGGTTCCGGAATCTATACGGCAAAAAATTTGCCCGTGAGCTGGAGCAAGGACGACTACCTTTGGACCCTCGAGCTCCCCGGGGACGGACACTCCTCCCCCATGGCCTGGGGAGACCGAATCTACGTAACCTGCACCGATCGGGGAAATCCAAGGCTCTTCCTGCTTTGCCTGGATTCTCAATCGGGGAAAGAAATTTGGCGCCGGTCCTTCGAATCGGAAGCCCACCGATTGCACCGGCTCGCTTCTTACGTCACGTCTACCCCTGCAGTAGACCGATACCACGTCTACATGGCCTGGAGCAATCATAGCGATTTCAATATCGCCGCCATCGATCACAGCGGAAAGGAAGTCTGGCGTCGCAAATTGGGGACCAGAGTCACGCAGCACGGCGGCGAAACCTCGCCCATCGTCCTGGACGACAGGTTGATCGTGGTCAACGACAGCAGAGGCCCCAGTTCCATTCATGCCCTTGATCGCATGACGGGCGAGACCCTTTGGAATAGGGAACGGCCCAATGACCCGAAAGGTAAAGCCTCCTACAGCACCCCACTGGTTTATCATACCGCCCGGGGCGATAAGCAATTGATCTTCATTTCCACCTCCAGAGGCATGACCGCGTTAAATCCGAATAATGGCGACGTCACCTGGGAAATGCCCCATCTCTTCTCCAAACGCACTATTCTATCTCCCGTAAGGATTGGCGGATACATATTTGCAAGTGACGGCAGCGGAACCGGCGGCGCCAAACTTACCGCCGTCCGACCGCCCGCCCGAGCCGGGGCAGAACCGGAAATCGCCTACGAGATCCGCAAGTCGGCGCCCTATGTCCCCACTCCGGTGGGCTACAGGGACAGACTCTTCCTGGTCAGCGACGGCGGCATCGCCACCTGTATCGACGCGCCCAACGGAGAGGAAATCTGGAAGGCCAAACTGGGGGACACCTACTTCAGTTCACCCATTCGCGTAGACGACCGGATTTACGCCGTTTCCCGGCGAGCGGACGTGGTGGTTTTTCGGGCCGCCGACACCTTTGAAATACTTGGCCGCACCCTGATCGATCAAACCTGTCACGCCACCCCCATCGTCCATGAGGGACGACTTTACCTGAGAACTGTTTCGCATCTTTATTGCATCGGCGGCGGGTAATATTTGCAGGGCACCCCTCCCGGCCCAATCAGTGCTCATCCGTGGTCTTTTTCTTCCCCATACCTCATTGGCGCGCCTCACTCCTCCAGAATCAGGCGTTCGATTACGGCCCCTACCCGGGTGGAGGGAAGGGGACTGCGGCTGGCGCTGCCAATCAAAACGGGCCACTCCTCCTCTGCATCCGGCACCCGGCCATGGGATCCTTTAACCAACCCCGCATCCAATGGAATGACCTCCAATAGGGCCCGGAAACCGAGTTTCTTTTTTAACAGAAATCTGGCCACGTCCAATGTGGGCAAGGATAGCTTGGGATCGACAAACAATTCCACCGGATCATACCCCGGCTTGCGGTGGATGTCCACGCAACGGGCATAGTCGGGCGCCACATTGTCATCCTTCCAATAGTAGTAGGCGAACCAACTGCTCGGGTCGGAAATAAGAACAAAATCACCCGCGCGATGGTGCGCCAAACCGGCAGCCCGCTTTCCTTGCTCATCCAATACCGCCTCCACCCCTTCAATCGATTCGAGCACGCTTCTAACCCTATTCCGAATAACCCGATCGTTGAGGTAGACGTGGGCAACCTGGTGATCGGTTACGGCGAAGGCTCGACTGGCTCCACAATCGAGCTGCTCCAATCCGAGTTCATCCTTTATCGTTATCCACCCATTATCCCTCAGAATACGATTGATATAAATGGGGCGGTCTACGTCGCATATTCCGTATTCGGAGAGCAGCAACACCTGCACCGAACGCTTTTCAAAAAAATCGATTAATTCACCGACCACCTCATCGATCTTCCGCAGGTCGCTTCCCACCGCCGGATCACTCGGACCGAGCCGCTGCAGATTGTAATCGAGATGGGGCAGATAAACCAGGTTCAAAGTCGGCCTCTGCTTTTCCTCGATCCATTTGGCCGACTCCGCTATCCACCGGGAAGATTCGATACCGGCGCGCGGACCCCAAAACGTCATAAAGGGAAAAGGGCCCAGATCGCTTTTCAATTCCTCCCGCAACTCCATGGGTTTGGTATAAATATCGAAGATCTTTCTGCCATCGGCCGGATACATGGGGCGGGGGGTCGCGGCATAATCGACCGATGAATACATGTTGAACCACCAGAACATTTTGGCGCAGGTAAAAGAAGCATCCTTGGCCTTCAAACGGTCCCAAACTTTCGGGCCCTCGACCAAATGATCGGATTGCTTCCAGAAGTGGACCTCGGCATAGTCTCGGTCGTACCAGCCATTTCCCACAATGCCGTGCTCGGCGGGCAACTTCCCGGTGAGGAAATTCGACTGCGCGGAACAGGTAACCGCCGGGAAAGGGGGCACGATCTTCCCCATCCAGGTCCGGTCGGCAAAGGACCGAATTCGCGGGGTGTCTTCCCCGATAAGGGAACGGGTCAATCCTACCACATTTATTACGGCCGTCCTTTTCATCAGTCCGGAAACCTCGTTAGGCTAGCTCCATGTTGTACCTCTTCAACCATCATTCCTCTGCGATCTGGTTTCCGGATGCTGGTAAACAGAAACCATAGAGGGAGGGGGGAGAAAAGCATGAAGGACGAAGGATGAAAAAGGAGAGGGATCTCGCAAAGAGGGAAATCACAATCGCGATTAATCTCTGTGGACATTCCATTCTCCTCAATTCCTAATTCTGAATTCCTCATTCCTGATTGGCACACCCTGGCGCCTTCCCCTATGCGCTAATCTGAGCAATCTGTGGTTAACCTCTTTTAATTCATAATTAAAGACCTCCGCGCATATCTCCTTTTGGGGCGGGTATCCAATATTCCCACCCTTTGGTCGAACTGTCTGTGCGCCTGGCTGTTGGGGGGTGGCGGGGCAACGCCCGTCTTCCCGATCCTGCTCCTGGGGCTAAGCCTGATTTACCTGGGAGGAATGTACCTTAACGATTACTGCGACGCGGATTGGGACCGGGAATTCAGGTCGGAGCGTCCCATCCCCTCGGGCCAGGTGACTCGGGCCACGGTTTTTGTGGCGGTAGTTCTTTTCTTTACTGCCGGATTGGGTTGTCTGCTTTGGTCGGGTTGGCAAACCCTTCCGGCAGGCGCTGTTTTGTTGCTGCTGATCGTTCTCTATAACCACCTGCACAAGAGGACGGCTATCGGTGTTCCCCTCATGGCCGCATGCAGAATGGCGGTTTTCTGGGTAGTGGGAGCGGCGTCCCCGGAAGGAGTTACCCCTGGAATCGGGTTGGCTGGTATCCTGATGTTTTTCTACGTGATGGGGATTACTTGGCTGGCCCGTGGCGAATCCAGGCCGGAACCGACTTCCCCTCTTGCTTTCGTTTCCTTGGCCGCGCCCATTTTGGCCGTCGCCCTATTGACCATGCAAAATCCGGGCTTCCAACTCATCACTGTCGGAATGGTGGCCGGTTGGATGACTTATGTTTTTCGGGGCGCCATGGTCAATGGCCAACTGATGGTCGGGAAAACCATTGGGCCGCTCCTGGCCGGGATCTGTTGGGTTGATTTGGCTATTCTGGGCTGTATGGGATACGCCTCAATTGAGGTCGGGGTCGGTTTCGCCGCCTTTTTTCTTTTGGCATTGGTAGCCCAACGTTTTATCCCAGCTTCCTGATACTCTGTTGGATCAGGGAGAAGGAAAATTAACCACAGAGGCCACAGAGAGCACAGAGGGGGGAAAGGATGAAGGCTGAAAAGGGAGAAGGGGGGAGGCGCGCGGGTGAGGAATTTTGTGTTTTTGTGCGTTTTGTGGCTAATTGGTCTCTTTTTCGATCACGATCACGATCACGATTTATCTCAGCACCTTCAGCCTTTTCCCAATTCCTAATTCCTCATTGGCGCGCCTCGGCGCGCCTCTCTGTGGTTAATCCTTAATAGTCAGGATACTTGGAGATAAAAGACAGGCTCCAGGAACCTACTATCCTGGAGCCTTACAATGTGTCGGCGAGACACCATCTTTCCGTAGTGGAGATTATCCACTCGGTAACTCTCTAACCATTTAAGCTTTGGATACATGATTTGAGGCCATAGGTTCCCTTTTATTTCCCAGAGCGGAGAAAAAGTTGCTCCAGGCCCTTTTTTTGAGAAATAAGGATATGGATACATGGATGCCGGGTTAATTGCTCCGAAGGGGTTAATCAAAGGAAGCGAATAGATGGCAGGTTGGGAAAATTCCTTTTCCCGGTTGGCATATACCCTAATCTAGGTTTCATAGGCAGTATGCGGAAAGTCGGCGCAATATCCTTACTCCTGACCACTGGACTTTGGGGCTGGTCCCAGGCCGCGGCGCCGCCCAACCCACTCTACGAACAACGCCAGGAAGCGAATCCGGATGGCATAGGCAAATTTTATTTAGGTCGGGAAATCTCACATGTTATGGGACACCGGGCCGCTTCCTGGCTGGAGCGACCGGAAAGGGAATTAGAAGAACGAACGGATCTTTTGCTCAATTCCCTCCCCATTAGTGAGGGAGATGTGGTAGCGGACATCGGAGCGGGTAGTGGTTACTTCGCCTGGAGGATAGCCCAACGGGTGGGTAGAAAGGGGAAAGTTCTGGCTGTCGATATTCAGCCGGAGATGCTGGAAATTCTAAGGAAAAACATGGAAACACAGGGAGTGGTCCATCAAGTCGAGCCGATTCTCGGTTCCATCACCGATCCTCGGTTGCCTCCATCCGGAGTCGACCTGGCTCTGATGGTAGACGTATATCACGAGTTCAGTCATCCCTACGAAATGACGGAAAAGTTAGTGGAGGGTTTGAAACCGGGCGGATGGTTGGTATTGGTGGAATACCGCGCGGAAGACCCCGCCGTTCCGATCAAGCGGCTGCATAAAATGACTGAAAATCAGGTAAAAAAGGAGATGGAGGTGCACAACCTCGAATACGTCGAAACGATTGGCATCCTGCCGTGGCAACACATCCTTGTTTTCAGAAAGCCGGATCACCCATCCTGACGACCCTGCCCGTGGCACTGCCGCTGGAATGCGGTCCATCTCATTGACAGCGAGCACGGTAAAGCCGGAAAACGGTCCTTACCGGTCCCTCATTTATTTGATTGGTACCAAAAACCAAATAGGCTACAACCCGCCAACCGATTTTAATCTTTAACCATCCGGGATGCTTAACCTCCAACCGTTCAACACTATCGGCAAGGCCATTTGGGATCGCCGAGGCTTGTGGTCGGTGTTAATCCTGATCTGGGTATTCGACACTTGGTTGAGTCCACACCTGGCCCAGGCGGAAGCTGTAATCATGCTCATGGGAATATGCCTGTTGGTTCTTCCTCACGGCGTTCCCGATCTTCACCTCCCCGCCTGGATTTTAATTCCGCACTGGGAAAAACGCCCCACCTACTGGGCCTGTATCGTGGCGGTACATTTGTTGGGGGCATTGGTTATGCTTGGTGTTTGGATGCTGCAACCCGAGTTATTCCTGGCCTTTCTCACCGCCCTGGTCATTTGGCACTGGGGGAGCATGGATACGTTTTTCCTATTTCGTTTTACCCGGCCGTCATGGTTGATCGGCTCCATTGGGAGAGGGATGCTCGTGGTTATGGCCCCCTTGTTTTTTCAACCTCTGGAGATTCAAGACTTCGTCCTGAATTCTTTTGGGCTGAGCCACAGCAATATATTGGCGAGCCTGCATGCCTTTGCCCCCCACCTCTTAGTGGTTGCCATTTTCCTGGAATTGCTGGCCCTGTTCGTTTCCGGGTTTATTGAAGGTCACCGCGCTCCGGCTAAACTCTTGGGTCACCTCTTGGAGTCCGGGGCCCTTTTGTTGTTCTTTGCCTGGGTATCGCCGGTCTTGGGCCTCACTTTTTACTTCCTCATCTTACATTCGGCCCGCCATATACAGCGCCTCACCATCTTTATGCCAGCGAAGAGGGGTAAGGTAACCAAGGTGGTCTATCCCATTCGCAACCTGTTGGACCTTTTTCAGAAAACCAAAACGCTTATCTTCATAAGCTTTGCTCTGATGGCTTTGTGGTTCGGAACGCGACTCTACCAGGGTAAATCTTTCGATGAAGCAGTTGTCAGTTGCCTGATTCCCCTCGGGTTGTTTCTGGTAACCCACTCCCTCACCACTCTGCTGACCGATTTTAATCGCGGCAGGTTTGAGGAATAAGGAAAGATTGCAAGGCAACAACCGTTGGGTTCGACCACTTTCTCCAGCTTTTCGGGTTGCCTGAATTCTAATTTTTCTCAAGCTACCTCCCTCTACACGGAGAGATGGCTGAGTGGTCGAAAGCAACGGTTTGCTAAATCGTCGAGGGTGAAAGTCCTCCGGGGGTTCGAATCCCCCTCTCTCCGCCACCTTTTTCAAAAAGGAACAAATAAGAGGTCAGTTCTTTGCGAGAGTCAATTCTTCAGCCCGTTCCTTTCGATCACCATACCCGGCATCAGGTCGGTCTCGGCCATTTTTTCCCCAAATATAATTGCAAATTCGGTAAAAAAGCTAAAGAAACAACCTCCAAATCCGATCGGGTTACGGCTTACCTGGGCAAGGACTTTTGTCGAAGCCAACTTTGCAACGGCAATGAACAAATCCAAGTAAACGTTTAATTTGTCCCGACAGGAAATTTGGGTACCGATCAACCGTCCATCCGCATGCCCATGACTAAAACAAATTCGACCGGCCTGTTACTGACACAGCTGATCTGCCTGAGCGTGTTTCTGATTCTCTCCCTACCCCTCAATGGGAGGGCGGTCGGGCAAACAACGGAGGGGATGCCTGTAATAGAAGCCATCCGCCAAGGCCGGGTCCATTGGGCCCCCTACGTGGTGAAAGGCAGACGTTACGTGCCCATGAGCAGCCGGCAGGCACAACGTTATGAAGAGACGGGAATCGCGTCATGGTATGGAGAAGAAACTCGCCGAAGAAAGGGGGGGCACATGACAGCGAACGGCGAAGCGTTCAACCCCATGGGCATGACCGCCGCCCATAAGTACCTGCCTTTACCGATCATCGTCCGGGTGACGAATCTGGAAAACGGTCGGTCGATCATCGTCCGGGTCAACGACCGTGGGCCATTTCCCAGCGTCCACAATCCAAACTCCGGGAAACGCATTATCGACTTGGCCTATGGGGCTGCCAGGAGACTGGGATTCCACGAAAAGGGTTTGGCTCGGGTCCACGTCAAGGTCATCCCGGTCAACGTCAGGCTTTAGAAAGGTCTTCAGGCACGTCTCCGCAATTGGAGCATCCGAACTTCATCGGTCGGGTCTTCCTATCGGCAGATTGCTTTTTACCGGTTTGACACCACCTTGGAATGCTGAAGGTTGAGGGTGTCATGAAATCATTACCGAAGGATGTTTCAAAGTATGCGAACAGTCAGACGTTTTCCGAATCCTCCATACCGGAAAGCCTGCGGAAATCGCACCGAACCAAGGCCGATAACTGGGCAAAAATCGTAGTATTGGAGGGAAGGCTCCTCTATCGAATTCTCACGCCGGAGATTGAGGAAATTGAACTCTCGCCCGATTTATTCGGAATCGTGGAGCCGGAAGTTCCACACGTAGTGGAGGCTTTAGGCGGTGTTCGTTTCTATTTGGAGTTCTACCATTAAGACGGTCGAGTGGGAAATTAACCACAGAGGGCTCAGAGAGCAGAAAGGGTTCGGCAAGGCCGGAACAGGATTTAACGGAGAGCGGGTTTTCCAACCCGCTTTATCTTTATCGAGGTAAAGGCGGGTTGGAAAACCCGCCCTCCGGTATAGGCCTTCGGCATTTCCTCTCTTTTGAGTCTTTTGGGCCTTTTGTGGTTACAAAAATCGCGGCGCACCATGCAGCGACGCACGGTACAGCGGCTGATAACTATATCTCCGGAACCCTGTCTCAGTGAGCGCCGGCGGAAAGGTCGACCGGTTTGTAGCCGCCCCTGCTCTTGAAGAAGAGATGGAGGCCGATGTAACCGATCAGCATGAGGATGGGAAAGAGGGTGACTTCCCTCAATGCGCTCTGGGTGCCCTCTTCGATGATGGGCTGCAGCATTTCCTGGTCCTCCTGTGAGAGTTCCTCGAACTTTTGGGGATCTATGGCTTTGTAATCACCAAGGACATAACTCCTGTCCTGTCCGATGGTTTCGATCATACCCGGATGGGCTTCGGCGATGGCATCTGTTTTGTTCCTCTCCTGAAAGGCTCCGATGAGCGGTCCGCCTACGATACCGACGGAGAGCATTCCGATTCCGGCGATGGCATTGAGGGAAAGGGCTCCCCCTTTCGGGTACTGTTCGGATACGACACCCAGCATGGTGGGCCAGAAGAAGGTTTTACCGATGCCGTAAATGGTGGCGGCGATGAACACCATGGCCAATCCCGTGGCGCCGGCCAGGAGGAAAAGCCCCACGGCGGCGAAGGCGGCGGCGGCCATCAGAAGTCCCAATGGTCCGAGTTTACCAACAATGGGACCAACGTTGAAGCGAAGTATCATCATAATGGCTGAGGTATAGACCAATACCAGGATGGCCGGCGCTCCGATTTCCAGCATGGGAGCCTGCATCAAACTGGTTATCCACCCATCGGTGCCCAACTCGGTGATGGCCAGGGGTATCATGATGAGAACGAGGACGATCATGATGGGACGGCCCAGAGAGCGGCAATAGGCGAAATAAACCACGGTGGAAACGATGGTCAAAATCCATACCACCGCGTTGCTCCATCCAAATACCTGCCCCAATTGGGCGGATATCAACCAGGCGGAGATCAAGGCGCAAACGGTGCCGAATTCCGCCAGCATTTCCTTGTAGGTGGTTCCCGAGGCCACCCGCTCGTTAACCGGGTAGTGGGCGTTAATCAGCATGACGAAAAAGATGATGGCCGGAATGATGACCAGGGCGATGAGGATCAACCATTGTTCCTCACCGGTTTTCCCCAGAGCGGCGGTCAGGAGCCCGCCGACCACAAGGCCGCCCGGCCAACCGGCGTGCAGAATATTGAGCCACTTGGTTTTCTCCTTGTTGAACATGGTGGCTACGATCGGGTTGATGTAGGCTTCCACCGTTCCATTTCCAAGACCGAGAATGATGGACCCGATGTAGAGGTAATTATAGGCGGTGGCGTTGTCCGCAGCGCCATGCGCCAGGAATGCGAAAATCCCGTATAAGGCATAACAGATGAAACTGAAAATCATGGCCGTTCGATAACCGATCTTGTCGATGACCAGACTGAACAGGATGATACTGATGGCGAACGGCCAGACGCCGGCCCCGAACAACTCGCCTTGTTGAACGCTGTTCAAGGAGAATTGTTCAGCCCATGAAGTGAAGACCAGGCCAATCCTGGTACTGAAGGCCATGGCGGTGGTTATCAGGGCAATGAAGCAGCCCCAGAACATCCTTAAAGCTTTGGGATCATTTTTCATATCAATGCGGAAAGGGGTTTTTTGTTTGGTGAGAGTTTCGGGGTGAAAAGCCTATAAAAGGCAAAATTGGCGGTTTGTCTACTTCTTATTGTACCGGGGAAAATATTTGATTTTTTCGGACGATAATTCTCATGAACGGGAATTTCAAACGGGCCGATCTGGGTCGAGCCGTTTCAGGAGGGGTATTTTTTAAAGACGAGCACACCATTGTGGCCCCCGAAACCGAGGTTGTTGCTCAGCGCCACCTCGACCGAGGCGGATTGCTTGACGTGGGGCACGTAATCCAGGTCACATTCGGGGTCCGGATTGTCCAGGTTGATAGTGGGGGGGATGGCTCCGCTCCTTATGGATTGCACGCAAGCGATGGCCTCAATGCCTCCCGCCGCACCCAACAAATGTCCCGTCATGGACTTGGTTGAACTTATCTTAACCTTGGCGGCATGGTCCCCCAGGGATTTCTTGATGGATAGCGTTTCGATCTTGTCGTTGTAGGGGGTGGAGGTTCCGTGGGCATTGATGTAATCGACCGCTTCCGGCGGCAGGCGGGCATCTTTCAGGGCGTAATCTATGGCATGTTGCAATCCTTCCCCCGATGTATCGGGCGCGGTGATGTGGAAGGCGTCGCAAGTCGCTCCATACCCGGCCAATTCACACAGGATGGGCGCCCCTCGCCGCAAGGCATGCTCCAAAGATTCCAAAATGAGAACCCCGGCCCCTTCCCCCATGACGAATCCGTCCCGCTCCAAATCGAAGGGCCGGCTGGCTTTTTCCGGTTGGTGGTTGGCCGTGCTCATGGCCTTCATCTGACAGAAACCGGCGTAGGAGAGCCTGGTAATGGTAGCCTCGCTCCCACCCGCGATCATTACATCGGCATCGCCGTAGCGGATGTGGCGCAGGGCCTCGCCAATGGCGTTGGTTCCGGTCGTGCAAGCGCTTACGATACCGAAGTTGGGTCCCTTGGCCCCATGTTCAATGGCAATCACCCCACAGCCCATGTTGGCGATGAGCATGGGAATCATGAAGGGGGAAACCCGACGGGGTCCACGGGTATGCAAGGCGCGGGATTGGCTTTCGATGGTGTACATGCCTCCTATGCCCGATCCGACAAATACACCCACCCGGAAGGGATCTTCCCTGCTCATATCCAACTGCGCGTTTTGCACGGCCTGACGGGCCGCATAAACGGCAAACTGGGTGAAGCGATCGTTGCGACGGGCCGTCTTGGCATCCATTACGCGGGCCGGATCCCAATCGACTTCCCCACCGATTTTGCAAGTGAACTCGGAAGTGTCGAAATGGGTAACCCTCCGGATACCGCTTTTGCCGGCCAGAAGGCTGCTCCAATAGGCATCCGGATTGTCGCCCAACGCGGTGATAATCCCCATGCCAGTAATGGCAACGCGCTTGTTCTGAGCGGAACTGGCCATGGTAAACAGGGGCGCTGGTTTGAAGACGCCCGCGATGACGGTTTACGATTGTGCTTTCTCTTTGAGGAAAGCGATCACATCCTCCACCGTCTGAAGCTTCTCCGCATCGGATTCCGGAATCTCCCCGTCTATTTCATCCTCAAATTCCTCCTCAAAAGCCATGATCAACTCGACCGTATCGAGTGAATCCGCTCCCAGATCATCCAGGAAGGAGGCTTCGGGCGTAACCTGCTCCTCATTGACGTTGAGCTGGTTGATTATGATTTCAGTAACGCGATCTTCAATTGTTTTGTCTGCCATGATGGGGTGTAAATGGAATATAATTAAAATGAGAGTTCAAATCGTCAAACCGCCGTCAACAGTAAAAACTTGGCCCGTAATATAGCCGCCTTCCTCGGAGGCCAGGAATGCCACCACGCTGGCGATTTCGCTGGTTTGCCCGAATCGTTTCAAAGGAATGGCGGCCAGAACGCGTTGAGCCGCGTCTCCCTGCTGGAATGCCCGGGTCATATCCGTTTCAATAAAGCCGGGGGCCACCGCATTGCAGGTGATGGAGCGAGCGGAAAGCTCTTTCGCCAGGGACTTGACGAAGGCGACCATCCCGGCCTTGGCGCTGGCGTAATTAGCCTGACCTGAATTTCCCGTAATGGCGCTGACGGAGGAGATGTTTATGATCCTGCCCCATCGTCCCTTCATCATGAATCGGACCAGACCCTTGGTCCAATAAAACACGCTATTCAAATTGGTGTCGATGACGCTTTTCCAGTCTTCCTCGGACATGCGGATGAGCAGGTTATCTCGGGTAATGCCGGCGTTGTTGACCAGTATGTCTATCCGACCGTGTTGGGAGATCAGGCTCTTGCAAGCCTCCGCCACCGCTACGCTATCCGAAACATCCACGGCCAAGGCCTGCGCCTTTCCCCCCTTGGCCTGAATGGCCTCGGCGGCGGAGCCGCAACTCCGGGGATGCTTGCTTACACAAACCACGTGCGCGCCTTCCCCTGCCAGGGTCTCCGCAATGGCTCTTCCGATGCCCCGTCCGGCCCCGGTTACCACGGCCACTCGTTTCTTAAAGGTCAATTCCATGAGTTGGGAAGTTCGCCATATTTTTCCTAAGCGTTCAAGGGAATTCAAAGGCGCGCCGGGGCGCGCCAATTAGAAATTAGGAATGAGGAATTAAGAATGTTTCGATTTGGGAGTCGGCGGGTGAGGGGGAGTGAATCTTGGGAAAAACGCGAAGGGTGGCAGAGAGGAATCCGTTTCATTAGTGGTCAGTGAAATTTGTCTTCTGGTTTTTAATTTCTCTTCTCCCAATTCCTCATTCCTAATTGGCGCCGAAGGCGCCTTTTGTGGTGTTATTTTCAGGGACGCCAAGCTAGTAGATATCGCGCTGATAACGCCGCTCCCTTCTCATTTTCCGGAAGTATCGAACCGCCTCGTCCCGGGACAACCCGCCGTGTTCCCGGGCGATGGCGTGGAGGGCGGCATGGACGTCCTTGGCCATGCGTTGGGCGTCGCCGCAGACGTAAAAATTGGCGCCGCTACGGATCCATTCCCAAACGGTTGGCCCGGCCTCGAGCAATTTATCCTGGACGTAAATCTTGTGGTCCTGGTCCCGGGACCAGGCCAAGTCGATTCGTTCGAGCTGACCGGCTGCTTTCATTGCTTCAAATTCCTCTCCGTAAAGGTAATCCGAGGCGGCATGTCGATCGCCAAAAAAGAGCCAGTTGCGGCCCGTTGATTTGAGGGCCGCCCGCTCCTGTAAAAAGGCCCGGAAAGGGGCGATACCGGTTCCCGGACCCACCATGATCATATCGGCCGCTTCATCCTTGGGTAATCCGAAGGGGGATTTGGCCACAAATACGGGCACGGATGGATCGTGCAAGTCGATCCGGTCGGCCAAATAGGTGCTGCAAACACCCTCCCGATCCCGATTGTTGGTTCGATAACGAACGACTGCCACGGTCAAGTGGGCTTCCCGCGGGTAGCGAATCGGAGCGGAGGCGATGGAATAAAGCCGGGGGACCAGCCGGCGCATGCTTCCGACAAATTCCTGAGGAGAAAATTTTGCCGTGGGAAATTCTTCCAACAAATCGATAACCTCCCGGTTGGCCAGATACTTACGCGTGGCTTTCTTATTTTCCCGGGCCAGAAGGTCGGCCAAACGGGCTTTTTCCTTCTTGGATTCCACCTTCTCGGACAAGGTGTGGAGAAACTTCCCGGTCGGTCCGGCCAGGGACACTTTTTTTGACATGGCTTCGCGCAGAGTCATTTCCTCACCTGTCCTGGGCAAGGCAATCGACTCTTCCCCCGTGGCTCCCAAAGCCCCGAGAACCTCCTCCACATACCCCATGCGATGGGTGGGATACACACCCAGAGAATCCCCACAGGTGTAGGTTAAACCGCTGCCGGAAAGGTCGATAACCAAATGCCGCGTATCCTTACCGGTCCCCTCTTTATTGAGGAGGTAGTTTTCGGTCAGTCGTGCCAAAAAAGGATGATCTTTATCGTATTTCGATTCGACGTCGGCTGCCATAACACTTCGAATCAGAGATATCACAAGATCCCGCCCCACAATGACAACCTTCAATTTGGACTTTCCGTTACTTTGATTTCCTCCGACCCAAAAGCCGTACGTCTGCAGAAATTTCTGGCCAAATCGGGCGTGGCATCCCGGAGAAAGGCGGAAGCCCTCATCTCCAAGGGCCGGGTTACGGTTAATGGGCAGGTGTCCACCCTGGGGCAGAGAGTGGACCCCGAGACCGACTCGGTGGCGGTGGATGGGGTAAAAATCAGGCCGCCATCGAAAGCAACGGTCACTTTTGCCATCAATAAACCACCGGGGTACACATGCACAAACGCCGATCCCCACGCGAAAAAGACCGTGTTCGCCTTGTTACCGGGCGGGGACCGCGGTAAACCCGGATTGCATTGCGCTGGACGTCTGGATAAGGCGAGCCGGGGACTTCTCATCATAACCAACGACGGGGATCTGACCTATGCCCTGACTCACCCTTCGCGAAAGGTCCCCAAGTATTATCGAGTGGCGCTGGACCGAGCCTTCCCCGTTAAAAGGATCCCCTTTTTGATTCGGGGAGTCAGGGACCAGGGGGAATGGGTCCAGGCTGAATCGGCCCGGCCAAATCCCAGGAAACCGAACGAGCTGGAAATCTGCCTCCACCATGGCAAGAAACGGGAAATACGACGGCTTTTTCAGGTCCTGGGGTTCCGGGTATTGGACCTGGAACGTTTTCAGATTGGAAAATTCAGGTTGGGCGGACTTGAACTCGGATCGGTAAAACGTCTCTACAACCGAGAAAAAAGGTTGTTACTGGCTTGAAGGTTTCTATACTTGTTTGAAACAAATCCAGGGTCTTTAACCCGTCCTAAAATACCATTCCCAATCGCTACCAATTGTTATTGCCATGAACGTTTTGATTTGTTTCAGAACAACCCTTCTTCCTATCTCGCTACTGATGATGAACCTCGGTCTCAGAGCCCAGGAAACCGTGACCCTCTACCTCGAACCCAATGCTTCGGGGTACGTGGTAGACACCCTGCCGATGGACGATCCCCGGTTGGAATTTGCGGCGGAAATGGGGTCGGATAGCGACCAACCTATCATCTGGAAAACCTTTGAACTGAACGACACCTTCGAAGGTTACGTGGAAAAAGGTGAGGTCACAAAGGGATTGACCGTCATCCCCGGCGCCCTGGTTTATTTCAAACCCGATAATGAAAGCGCCTTCCTCACCGTCCTGCAGGCGGACAATGAGGTGGAGGTGTTGGGGACGGAAAACGATTGGGTCAATATTTCCCTCACTGCTTCCTTGCCGGTTTATTTCCAGGCGGAAGCACCGGAAGGAGGGCAAGAGACCGGGCCTCCCCCGGCCCAAGAGCCGGAGACGGCAGAGACCGGGTTTGCCGATGAACTCCAACCAGACCCACCTTCCATAACCGGTGAGCAGGCCCCCTACACCCGAAAGGCCTTGATCCTTACGCCATCGCGTACCCTTTCGGGGCTCCCCCTCGACCGAAAATTGGAGGGCCGTCTACGCAAAGTCCAAAAATCCGGGCTTTTTTCCCGACAGTTTTACACCTGGGAGTTGATCGACCGGAACAACAGGCGAATCGCCTATGTCGACCCGAAACACCTCTATCCGATCAGGCCTTTGGAAACGTTCGAGGGCCGGAAGGTCATCCTGTCGGGCACCCTTTCGGAATCGGAAGACGGCAAAAACATATTAATCGTAGCGCGGCAGATCGTCGCGCAGTGAGCCCTATATGAAACTCATTGACGGTAAAAAAATCGCTTCGGACATTTTAGATGAAATTACCGCGGAAGTAGCTCAACTGGGTGAGGAAAAGCCCTGTGTCACCTTTGTCAGGGTCGGGGATGATCCCGCGTCTGTTTCCTATCTCCGGAACAAGGCGAGAGCCGCGGCCAAAACCGGGATCGTCAGCGAACAAATGGTTTTTCCCGAATCCATCGGCGCTGCCGAGCTGTTGGGCGAGATAGCATCCCTCAACGCCAATCCCTCGGTTCATGGAATCCTCGTACAGGCGCCCCTGCCCGCTCACATGGACGAGCGGACTGTCTTCAATGCGGTTTTGCCCGAAAAGGACGTGGACGGATTTCACACGGTGAACATCGGAAAACTCTGCCAGGAGGATCCGACTGGTTTTAAGGCCTGCACGCCGGCCGGGATCATCGAATTGTTGAAGCGCTCCGACATCTCGACCGAGGGGAAGAACGTGGTAGTTTTGGGGCGAAGCCTGATTGTGGGGAAGCCGGTTTCCCTCCTCTTGCTCAACAAAGGATCATTCGGGAACGCCACCCTCACTGTATGTCACTCCAGAACCAGGGATATCGGTGAGGTAACGCGCCGGGCCGATATTCTGGTAGTGGCCATCGGCCGGGGGCATTTCGTAACCCGGGACATGCTGAAGCCGGGAGGCGTTGTAATTGATGTCGGCATTAACCGCATGAAAGACCTTTCCCGGAAAAGCGGCTACCGTTTGGTGGGTGACGTGGACTTCGAGGAAGCGGTCCAAGTGGTATCGGCCATAACCCCCGTGCCAGGTGGAGTTGGTCCCATGACGGTAGCCATGCTTATGCGAAATACTTTGAAAGCTTTCAAAAACGGCGCCCACGGCCCAACTTCCTGAACCTCGGACCCAGGTTGCACCGATGAAAGATACCATTGGTTTTTGGGGTTGCGGCAACATGGCCAAAGCCATGATGCAGGGGCTGATTGACCGAGGAGGTCATTCACCTCAGAAAATTTACTGTATCAGCAAATCGGGCGCCTCCGCCCGCGCCTTTGCCCGTCAAAGCGGAGTTCTGGCCCTCCGGAACAGTTCCGAATTGATCGAGAAATCGGGGGTACTGATTTTGGCTTTCAAGCCCTTTCAATTGGATGATTTGCGGTCTGAACTGGGGAGAATTGAAGGCGTGCCGGTCTTATCGCTTCTCGCCGGAAAGTCCTTGCAAGTCCTGAGGTCCTGCTGCCCCAAGGCGAAAGCGTTGATCCGGACCATGCCAAACACGGCGGGAAGCATCGGTAAGGGCGCCACCGCCTATTGCGGGGAGGGGGAAATCCCGGCGGAGACCCGCGGAACCCTTCTCACCATTCTCAACCCCATGGGATACACGATCGAGATCGATGAAAAGCTGATGGACGTATTCACCGCCGTCGCGTCCAGTGGGGTCGGTTTCGTTTTTGAGTTCATGGCGGCGCTCAAGGAGGCCGGGGAAAAGGAAGGCTTATCCGCGGATATGGCTTTGAAACTGGCCAGACAAACCGTCTATGGCGCAGCATCCCTGGCAGTCGAATCGTCCGCACCGCCGGAAGCGTTGCGCGACCAGGTGACCTCAAAGGGAGGAACCACTCAGGCCGGTTTGGAACACCTCGCAGCCGGGGGGCTCCGCCCTCTCATTCACGGCGCCGTAAAAGCGGCCAAGGCGCGCTCCGAAAGGTTGAAGGCTGAAGGTTAAAGGCTGAAGGATTGGACTCTCGCCAAGAACGCAAAGATGGGGAAGAGATAAACCAAAGAGGACTCAGAGAGCACAGAGAGATCACGATCAAGATAATCCTTTGTGCCTCAGAGTCTTTTCATTCCTAATTTCTAATTCTTAATTGACGCCATTGGCGCCTTTCCGCATCCAGCATCAATTGGTATCCCAGGGAGCCAATTCCTCTACCGTCCACATGGCGGCGCGCCCGCTCGATTCGTTGCGGGCCTGGGCTACCACGTCGGTCTCCACGGCGCTGCCCGCGTTGCCCCACTCCTGGCGCACATAGGTGAGGACCAGGGCGATTTGCTCGTCGCTCAATACGGCGCCCAAAGGGGCCATCACGCTATTGTACGCCGTACCATTGACGGTGATGGGACCATGAAGACCATGCAGGACAATGCGGGCCAACAAGGCGGGGTTTTTCTCCACCCAGGCAGACTCGGCCAGGGGTGGGAAAGCGCCGGGTAAACCTTGACCGTTGACCTGGTGGCAGGCCATGCAGATGGTTTGGTAAATTTTCCTGCCCTCCTTGATCGGGTCGAATACGACTTCCACGGAGTCCTGCGAACCGTCCGCTGAAGAACCGCCGAGGGCGGCGATTTGCTCCGCGATCTCGCTCCTTTCCCAATATTGCTGCGAATCAAAACCAGCCGAATACCTCCAAAGGTAAAGAACGGAAATTATGGGGATGAAGATCATGGCCAAGTAGGCGGTAACTCGGACCGGACCAGGGCTCTGCCCACGGCTGAAGGAGGCCAGATCCGCGTCTGCTATCAAGTCCTTTCGGGCCAGTTTCCGGTCGTCGTCGCTCATCATTTTACCCGTTTGGATTCAGGGAGATCGTAATCCAGCTTGAGGCTTTCCAGATAGGCCACCAAAGCTCTGGCATCGAAATTGGGCACCCGCTCAAAACCTGGGTCGGGAGCATCGTTTCCCTCCAATTTCAAGGCGGTGGGAGAGGTTTCATCGGTCACTTCCTTGTCGTAGAAAAGGTGGGCATAAGAAGGACTGGTCGACCAATCGGCCAAGGAGGAGGGGTCGTACAAATGCCGGTAAAACCATTCGGCATCCCGTCGCGAACCGACATCGGCCAGGTCCGGACCGATGCGGCGGTTTCCCAGCGCCACGAGGTCCTGGAGGACATAGTCGCGGGCCACAGTCTGACGGGATCCCCATCCACGTTCCAGATCCCCTCCGTATCCCGGTCGGCGAACCTGCTGGGTATGGCATTGCACGCATCCCAATTCGCGGTAGACCTGTTTCCCCCGCGCGGCCAATCCGAGGTCCGTTTCCAATACGACATCATCTCCTGCCACGGTCAGGCTGGTTTCCAGTTTTCCGGCGGAAAGCTCACCCGAACCGACCAGGAGCAGGCAAACCCAGGAACAAGCCACACCGGCAAACACGAGCAGGAAGAGGGTGAATAACTGTTTCATGATCCAACACCCTCCTTCACCGCTTCGGCATAATCTCTATCCGGGCAGCAAACCGATTTGCATTTTTCCACCAGAATGAGGACCAAGTTCAGACTGAAAGCCAGGTGACCGAAAATTATAAAGAGCCAGCCCAGAGATCGGCCCAACATCCAGACGGTGGCGGTTCTAACGACCTCCGCGAAGGGAATGGAGGGGTCGTTCAGGGCCACGCCTTGATTCCAGCCTCCCAATGCCAGAGGAAAGACCACCAGGAGCAGCCCGATCACAGCGGTGTACAAATGCGCCGGTATCATGAAGGCCATGGGCCAGTCCTGCTGAAGAATTCTGGGAAGAGCATAGTAGACCCCGGCAAAAGCCACCATGCTGAAAAATCCATAGAGGAGGAGGAAATGCCGGGCCTCCCCGACAATGGTAAATTGAACCACCTCGTTAATGCTCCTCAGGGGGAGCAAGGCCGAAGCCAAACCGGAAAGGAGAAGGGAAAGCGATCCGACAAAGGCAAACTGCAAGACGGTATTGCCGGAAAGGGCGCCCGGGGCCGAACTCATGGAGCCGAGAAAATTGATTCCGGTAATCAGAAAAAACACCAGCAGGAGTAACCCTGAGGCAATTCCAACCGTAATAATCCAAGCGGGAAACGGACCTCCTGACAGACGCGCCGTTCCGGTCCAGGCGCCGGCCAGAACCAGAGCCAGGAAACCGAACCGGGCCAGGTCGTAGGCCAGAATCGGTTTTCCGGACAACTTGGGAATCAGGTAATAGAGGAGGGCCGCTCCAACGGAACCGAACCACAACCAGAGCAGGCTGCCGGCATACCAATTGGCCACCAGGGGCTGGGAAACCCCTGCCGTAGGATAGACAAAAAGCATCGCCGCCGCTATCAGGAAAATCCAGGGAAAAGCCAGAAATCCGGCCACCAAGTACCATTGGGCGGCATAGACCGCGTCGCTCCGGCGATTGATGAAGGCCAAAATCACCCAAACCGACACAAAGAGCAAACCGGCCAGGATAATCGGGGCCACATAGCCGGGAAGCTCGAAATAATCGAAGACATTCAAATCGCCTCGCAGGATTCCGAAAATCCCGATATTGACCCCACCGTTCCAGAAAATGGCCGCCACCGCGAGCAAGATGGGGTAACGGACCGGAACACGACCGAGGCGGCTGACAATCCAAAGACCGAGCCCAAAGGCGAAATTACAGGCAAAGCCATAGACCAGCATCGCGTTGAAAGCTGGCGCAACCCGCCCGAAGGAGATCCAGGCCTGAGCATTTAAAAACTCCGGGTTATGAGCCTTCCAAAACGTCAAATACCCGAAAAAGGATGCCGCCAGCAACCAGACCCAACCGCTCAGAATAAAAAACAGGAAAGGCAACCGTATCGATCTGTCGACCTCCGCAATCTCGGCGCTGAGGCGGGATGCGCCATGGGCATCCCTCGATGGTGGTTGGGGCGATGGACCGATAACCGTCATGAATAACTATTAGGGATTGTTTTCATCGACAAAGAGTTGGCGGGCACGGCTGATGGGAAGGCGTACCACACCCTTTTCCTCATCGATCCAACCGTAGGAGTGCAATATTTCCCAATCCCTGGCTTGAAGTTCCGCCGCAGTGGGAAGGGCCTCGGCCTCATCCGTGTCCGGAGAAGCAGGTTTCCCCATGCGAATGGCCAGGGGAAGGATCAGGACAAACACAGCCAGGCAGGCCGCCACTGCCAAAGTGTTCTTGAGCAGGGTGGATCTACCCGGATCGGTCTGCGGATTCTCAACGGCCATGGTGCTGCAAGGATTCGGTGATGCGGGGGTCCCGGATGGGGATTAGTTGCGATCCCTTCCAACTGCGCATAAAGGACCAGGCGCAGATGGCTCCGATACCGAGAAATGCGGTTACGTCCCAAAGGGTCACGGAAAAGGGATAGGAAATGTACATATCGTAGTCCAATCGCTTGGACGGGAGGATATTGAAGTAGAGGTCGGCCAAGTGCCAAACAAGCACCCAAAGGGAAATGAAAATCATTGGCCCCGCCTTGATCTTGTTCCGGTAAAACAAAAGAAACAAAAAGGAGAAAAGGAAGTGCCCGAAAATGAGCCCCATGCTCACCCACCACCAGGCCCCCTGTTCGCGCATGACGTACCAGAAGGTTTCTTCCGGTATATTGGCGTTGTAGATGAGGAAATACTGGGAAAAGGAGATGTAGGCCCAAAACACGGTAAAGGCCAACTGTATGCAACCCAGGTCGTAGAGGTGGCCCGTTTTGAACAGACCGGTCAACGGGCCATTTTTGTAAACTTGGAAGAGACAGGCCAAAACGGTGACGGCCAGAGCGGCCCGCATGCTTGCGGAGAAGAACCAGACCCCGTACATGGTGGAAAACCAATGGAACTCGAGGGCCTTGATCCAGTCGATGGATGCCCCCGACAAAGTGAGGGCGGTAAAAACGATGCCGAAGGCGGACCATTTGGCGCCTGCACGGGACCACTTGGGATCACCGTCCTCATCCTGCTGCAGGGAACACTGGCGCAATTTGGAGGCGATCAGGATCCAACCGCCGAAATAGATGAAATAGCGGATGAGGAAGAAAGTTTCTCCCAACCACCACTTCTTCTTCTGGTATAGAACGTCGTCGGCCACCGCATTCTCGTTGAACCACTTCCAGATAAATCCCTGATCCTCCACCGCGGTCAGGTAGGAAATCAGGAGGAAGGGAATAAAAATCAGGCCCAACCAGGGAAATATGGTGATTCCATGCTCCAACTGACGGCGCGGAATGACCGACCAGCCAGCGCCAAACAAGTGGTGAAGCATGATTAGCAGAAGCATACCCAACCCGATGCTGAGGTAGAAAGAAAACATGATCAGCACTCCGTAGGCCGGGCGGGCATCGCCCCGGACGAAGCCCAGCCAGATCCCCAAAAAGGACAGGGCCAGGAAAAGGATTCCCGCGCTCAGGACAATTTTGGACCAGTCCTTCCTGCCAGGAGACGCCACCATGGCCCCCGTGGTTGTGGCTTGGCCGTTCACAGTCCCAACTCCTTTCGGGCCGAGGGTGGAACGTCATCGATGGTACCATTCTGAGACCGCTGCAGGACCCGCATGTAGGCAATGACAGCCCATCGGTCGGGCGCCGACAACTTGTCCCGGTAGTAACCCATCAATCCCTTGCCGTTGGTCAGGGTATTAAAAATTTCTCCCTCGGCCATATCCCGCAACCGGTCGTCGTGGAAGCTCGGGGTTACCAACATGCCGCGCGATTTGGTCACCCCGTTGCCATCCCCGGTTCCCCCATGGCAAACCGCACAATAAATTCCATACTTCTCTTCACCGCGATCGAGAACCGACCGATCGACGGCCATGGGAAAACCCCGAGCCCATTCCTCCCCGTCCTTTCCATAAGAGGCATGGTCGTCCTCCCTCAGAAAACCGCGGGCCACCGTCCCCGGCACCGGGAGACGGTCGGTGCGTCCATCGGCAAAAAACGGACTCGATCCCTGCGGTTTGAATTTGGACTGGTCGTCCATGTCGGGGAAAATGATGAAGGGAGGTTTGGTGGACTTGTCCCCGCGAAAGCCGAAAATGGACAAGGTGGCGAGAATAGCCAGGGCGAAGAAGGCGTAGAAATACTTCATGGTCAATTCTCCAACTCCTGTATATTGGCCCCGCCAATTTCTCTTAGAAAAGCCCGCGTCCCTTCCAGGTCGAACAATGGATCTGATGCCTCGATGGCGATGCGCAGGGTATCGTCGGTGGTGGAGGCAAAATGCTTCGCCTTCATCACCGGGTGATAGTGCATGGGTAAACCATTCAGCAGAAACATGCCCAGGATGGTGGACAAGGCGGCCAGGAGAATGGTCAATTCATACATTACCGGGAAGGGAAAAATGGGGCTGAAGAAAGGCTTGCCCCCCACGATAATGGGATAATCGAAGGCATTCATGTACCAAGCCATAAAGGTGCCGGTGGCAAACCCGATAGCTCCACCCACGAAAGTGAAGAATGGCACGCGGGACCGTTTCAACCCCATTGCTTCATCCAACCCGTGCACGGGAAAGGGGGTTATGACATCCCACTTCTCGAATCCCTTCTCACGGCAACGATGGGCGGCGTCCATCAATACCCCTGGGTTGGCAAAGTCGGCTGCCAAGCCAAATATGTCAGTGCGGGCCATTTTGAATAAATCCTATGCGTGGTGCTTGCCTCGGTAGTGATGGGGGTCGGCTTGAGGGGTTACGGCCTTCACTTCGGCCACGGCGATGAGGGGAAGAAACCGGACGAATAGTAGGAACAGGGTGGCGAAGAAGCCGAAAGTGCCGAAAAAGGTGAAGATATCCACCAGCGTGGGAGAATAGTATCCCCAACTGGAGGGAAGAAAATCGCGGGCCAAAGAAGTCACCACTATGACAAAACGCTCAAACCACATACCCACGTTGACCAGGATCGAAACAATCCAAACCACGTGGGGGCGTTCCCGGATATATTTGAACCAGAACAACTGCGGGACGATCACGTTGCAGGAGAACATGATGAAGTAGGCCCAGGCATAGGTGCCGAAGGCCCGGTTGATAAAGGCAAATATCTCGAAGGGATTGGCACCGTAGGCCGCAATGAAGAACTCCATGGAATAGGCGTACCCCACGATAGTTCCGGTGGCCAAAGTGATCTTGCACATGCAATCGATGTGGGACTGGGTGATCAGGTCGTGCAGACCGTAAATGGCGCGCAGAGGGATGATCAAGGTCAGCACCATACCGAAACCGGAGAAAATAGCGCCGGCCACGAAATAGGGTGGAAAGATGGTGGTGTGCCAACCGGGGATGAGGGAAACGGCGAAGTCGAAGGATACGATTGTGTGGACGGAAAGGACCAGTGGGGTGGAGAGGCCGGCCAGCAACAGGTAGGCCATTTCGTAATTGCTCCAATTGCGGTTGGACCCGCGCCAGCCCATGGCCAAGATGCCGTAAGAAACTTTTCGGAACAGGGTTTTGGCGCGGTCGCGCACCGTGGCCAGGTCGGGGATCATCCCCACGTACCAGAAGAGAACCGAAACGGTGGCGTAGGTGGATACCGCGAAAACATCCCATAACAAGGGGCTGCGGAAATTGGGCCAGATGGCATTGGCGTTGGGAAGGGGAAACAACCACCAGGCAAACCAGACCCTTCCGATGTGGAATACAGGGAAGATGCCGGCGCAGGCCACGGCGAATATGGTCATGGCCTCGGCCGCCCGGTTGATGGTCGTGCGCCACTTTTGCTTGAGCAGGCACAATATGGCGGAAATCAGGGTTCCGGCGTGGCCGATACCGATCCAGAAAACGAAGTTGACGATAGCCCAACCCCAGTTGATTGGATTGGATAGTCCCCATACCCCCACACCGGTTGAGACCAGATAAGTCAGGCCTACGGCGGTAAAGCCGGCCAGGGAAGCGGAACAGCAAAAAGCGATCCACCACCAGAGGGGTGTCTTTTCCTCCACGATACCGCATACTTTATCGGTGATCCAAGAGAAGCTGCGGTTGTTCAGAACCAGGGGGAGCCTGGGCATGCGGGCCGGTTCGACCCGGTCCAGCACCTTGGGGGAACCACCCGACTTTCCTTCTAATGAAAACTGCTCAGAGAATGCCATATCCTGCAAACGGGGTGGTTAATGGTCCTCTTCCTTTCCACCGGAGTGTCCGGAGGGCCCGCTGGCGGCCTTGTATTCCATGTAGCTCAGGGGATTGTCGTAATAATCCGGCATGAGCGGGTTCGGATTGCGCAGCTTGGCCAGGTAGGTGGTGCGCGGACGAGTGTTCAAATAGGCCAGAACCCCGTAGTCGCGATTGGAGTTTTTCAGAGTGGCAACCTGGGAATCCGGGTCCGAAATATCGCCAAACACAATGGCCTCGGCCGGACAGACCTGTTGGCAAGCCGTCTTAATGGTTCCATCGGGAACCTTGATATCGCCCGAATCGGCCGCTTTCACCTTTTGCTCGATCTTGGCCGCCTGGATGCGTTGTACGCAATAGGTGCACTTTTCCATGACCCCCCGCATTCTCATGGACACCTCGGGATTCTGGACCATCTTGCGGATTTCCTCCATTCCCCGTGGTCCTAGAGGTCCCTGGTAAACCCTGTCGCGGTCGCGGTCGTTCCAATCGAAGAAATTAAAACGGCGCACCTTGTAGGGACAATTCTGTGCGCAATAACGTGTGCCCACGCAACGGTTATAGGCCATTACATTGAGGCCCTCTTCGTCGTGCACGGTGGCATTGACCGGGCACACCGATTCGCAGGGCGCGGTTTCACAATGCTGACACGTCATGGGCTGAATCGAGACCTGGGGGTTCTCCGGCATGTCTGCCTTGCCCAAATGGGGACTGGCCGAATAGTAGCGATCGAGCCTGATCCAATGCATTTCCCGGCCGCGCAGCACCTGCTCGCGGCCCACGATGGGGATATTGTTTTCGGACTGGCAGGCAATGACACAGGCATTACAACCCGTACAGGTATTCAGATCGATCGACATGCCCCACTGGTGATCGCCCGTAAATGCGGGGGTGACATAAGCGGAATTTCCCCGGTTGGCTTTACCGGCAATGGAGCGTTCCAACAGACCAACGGTGTCGCGACGGTTGCCGCCGTCTTCATCCAGTCCCAAGGGAGGCGGGGAGTGCGCTTCCATCCCCATGCGATCGACAAAGTCGGGGCTCTTGCGGTAGTAATCGATATTGGCTTCACGGATGATGGCGCGACCTTCCATGGACCAATGCTCCTGTGTATTGGCCAGTTCCCGAACCCCGTCCACCCGGGTTACGGCAACTCCGGTATTAACGGAAAGGCCATCGGCAAAACGCAGACGGTAGGCGTTGATGCCGCTCCCTTGTCCGATGCGTCCCGTGACGGAACGCCCGTAACCGAGGGATACCACCACGGTATAGTCCGGAAGGCCGGGCAATACGTGGGCCGGACCGCGCAGGGTTTTTCCGTTAACCGTAATCTCGATCAATCGGCCCTGTTCCCTGCCCCGCTTGTGGGCATTGGGGTTTTTGCGCACCACCGTCACCAACGGATCAGCCGCGGTGGTTCCCAGTTCATGGGAAAGCTTCGGGCTGATCAAAAAGGCGTTGTCCCAGGTCAGCTTGGTCACGGGGTCGGGGCATTCCTGCAACCAGCCGTTATTGTTAAATCGGCCGTCGTCCAGACTGGGATCCCGAATAAAGCGCAATTCCAGTCGGGAGGAGGAGAGGTTGCTGGGGACAATCCCCCCGGACATGGCCAAATCGCGGGCGGCGGCGGCGCTAATGCGCACGGAAACGCCGCTACCGGTCGTCCCGGCCCAGAATCCGTCGTGCAGGAACTTTTCAAATTCTTTTCGACCGCCTCCCAGCGTCTGAGTGACGGCATCGAAAACGATGTCATATCCCTCCCTGGGCTCACCATTGACGATCAATTCCAAAACTTCGCTCTCGGTGAGTCCCCGAAACAGGGGGAGAATCATGGGCTGGATAGGCAGAACGGTCCCGTCGTAGGCCACCGCATCCCCCCAACTCTCCAGATAATGGGCCGCGTTGATGTGGCAATCGGACCGTTCGGAAGTTTCGTCGAAATATTGACCCAGGCGGACCACCTCCTCGACCTTTTCCTGAACCTCGTCCCAGTGCAGGTCGACAGGGGCGTCATAGACCGGGTTGCCGCCGAGAACGACCAGGGTTTTGACCCGGTCGGCTTCGATATCCGAAGCCAAGTCTGAAAGCGTAGCGGCATCGCTTTCCGGAATATCGATGTATTTGAGGGTTCTCCCGGGAGCTTCCAGCACCGCGTTCATGGCCATTGCCATGGCGTGCACGGATTGAGGTTGGTGGGGCCCCGCCACGACCAAAGCCTCTCCGGCATGGTCGTAGAGATCCCGGGCACATTCCCGCACCCACTGCTCGTCCACGGTCGGAGCCTTGCCCAGAGCCCGCAAAGCTTCCTCATCCTGGGAAGCGATGCCCGCCGCGGCAAGGACCTCCGCCATAAACATGGCGGTGAGGATGGGAATGTCGCTGGACGCCACACGCAGGCGGTGATCCGCCGCCGCGCCGGTTATGGAGTAGTAGGACTCGGCCGCGTAGAGCCGGTTCATGGTGGGCTCATCGTCCTCCACCCGCCGGGCTTTGGCAAAATCCCGCGTATAAACGAGATGGTTGGGATCGCTGTAGAGAAAATCGGCTTCCAGGGAGAGCACGCGCTGTGCCCTGGAAAAATCGTAAATGGCCCGAACCGGTTTGCCAAAAATTTTTCGGGCCGCTTTTTCAGGATTGGAAGTATCGACGGGGTCGTATTCGAACCAGGCGGCCTTGGGAAATTTGGCTCGCAGTTGCCCGCGTTGGAAAGTGCGGGTCACGGAGGATTGGCCCTCGGCCAGGAATGCCAATCCCTCTCCCTCGTTTTCGGAGTACTTCCGGGAAATTCCGGCCAAGTATTCGGTTCGCTCCGCCACCGTGAGGGTCCGGTTTCTCAAAATGGTCTTTTTTGAGCGATCGGGATCGTAAAGGTCGAGAATAGAAGCCTGGGCATACTGATCGGTCGAACCGTTGCGGCCCGGCAAACGGTCATTTCCCTCAATTTTTGTGGGCCGTCCTTCGTTGGTTTCCACCACCAGCGGAACCGGGTCGTTGCGATGGGGCATGGCGGAGGAGTAGTAAAGCGGTTTGCCGTGGACGACTTCCTCGGGATGTTGCGAATGAGGCAAGACGTACTTTTCCGGACGCCTGCAACCCGCCAGTCCCACCCCGGCAAAGGCAAAGGAAGCAGACATGACCTTGAGAAAGTGGCGGCGGTTCACACCTCTGAGCTCCGCCGCACCCTCGGGAAATTCGCGCTGGAGATAGGCTTGAAACCCGGGGGTATCGGCCAACTCGTCCAGGCTCCTCCAATAATGAGGGCCCCGCAGGTCGGAATCCGTCGGTTCCGGATGTATCAGGATCTTCTTCATCGATGGCACCCGGCGCATCCCACTGGCGGATTTACCTTCCAGGCCTCCTTTGCTTCGCTACCGTATTCGAGTTGAGCCTCCTCGCTTTCAGGCCGCCAATCGAGATTGAACACCTCCTCGAGGGGGCGGAGTTTTTTCTCGGGATGGCGATGGCAATCCAGGCAAAAGGCCATGCTGAAGGGTTTTACGTGATGAACCTCATCCATCTCGTCGACTTGGCCATGGCATTCGTAACAACTTATGCCCCTGTTGACGTGTACGGAGTGGTTGAAATAGACATAATCGGGAAGTTTGTGTACCTGCACCCAGGGAATGGGCTCGCCCGTGGCGAAACTGGCGCGCACGAGTTCCAGTTTATCGCTGGCCAGTTGGATCTGGTTGTGACAATTCATGCAGGTATTGGTGGAGGGCACATTGGAATGGCCCGATTTATCCACGTGGTTGTGACAGTAGCGGCAATCGATGCCCAGTTCACCGGCATGCAGGGAATGCTCAAAGGGGACGGGTTGGATGGGCTGATACCCGACCCGCGAATATTTGGGGGTAAAATAATAGGTGATACCCGCGGTCAAGGCTCCCCCCATCAGCAACAGGGCAATGACGACCTGGGCGGGAACCTTATTGGCCTTTTTGGGAAATATGGTGGACATATGCGGATCTACTGCAAATCACCCATGAGCGGGGAACGGGACGGAGGGAATCACCATAAACGGAACCGGGAAAACCCTGGTGGTCCGTCGTCCCCAAGGCCTTTTCCAAAGGCGACCGATCCTGCCGAAAACGGGGAAGCGAGCCCCTTGCCGTAAAACCCCTTAACCGAGCGGAGTCTGGAAAGGTTTGCCGGTAGAACTGACATTTTTCAGGGGAAGAAGGGAGAAGTGTACAGAAGCTCGCAATTAAAATTCTTATAGAATGTTCGCCACTTTTTATAGCAATAACATTTTGGAAATATTAGAGAGGCAATCTGACCCTATGCGATTTTCTAATAATAGCGGGCATATCACCCCAAAAATACGCCGTCTCTCATGCGCAAAACGCGGTCACACTTGCGAGCAATTTCAGGATTGTGGGTGACGATCAGAACAGCTTGGTCGTTCTCCCGCGCCAGTTGGGTCAACAATTCGCATACGAGGTTGGAATTTTTTACGTCGAGGTTGCCGGTGGGCTCGTCCGCCAGAATGACGGCGGGGGAATTGGCCAGGGAACGAGCCAGGGCGACTCTCTGTTGTTCGCCGCCGGAAAGTTGAGTGGTCAGGCGATGGGTCTTTTCCCCCAACCCTACCGCTTCGAGGAATCGGCGGGCACGCGACTCCATTTGGGCCGGGCTGTAGGTTCCCTTTTTCCGCATGGGAATCATGAGGTTTTCCAGGGCGGAGAATTCCTTGAGCAAAAAATGAAACTGGAATACGAACCCGATGCTGGCGTTTCGGGCCGCCGTCCTCTCCCGGTCGCTGGATTTGGCCATGGGTTGGCGATTGAGGTAGACCTCTCCCCTATCGGGACGGTCCAGGAGGCCCAATAGATAGAGGAGAGTGCTCTTCCCGCAGCCAGAGGGACCGGAGATGGCGTAAATTTTTCCCCGCTCCAACTGTAGGGAAATGCCCCTGAGCACGTGCACGCGATTTTCCCCCTCGCCCAAATAGCGATGTAGGTCCCGGCACCGCAACACAATGCGGTCGTTGGGGGTGGCTGGGACCTGGCTCACGGTGCGGCCCCCCGGATAACTTCCCCCGGTTCGAGCCTGGCCGCCCGCCGGGCTGGAAGGTAGGAGGCCACCATGACGACAATGGCGGCGGTGAGCGTGGCGACAACGTAATGCCAAATCGACCAATGGACCACAAAGGAATCGGTGGTAAATATGCCGGTTACCCGAAAGGGCAGTTGGGAAACCCCGAAAGTGACAAATACGGCCAAGGCCCATCCGGAAACGGTCCCGGCCAACAGAACGAGACCTCCTTGCCAGAGAAAGATGCTGGATATGTCCTTCCGGTTATAACCCATCGACCTCAGAATGGCGATTTCCCTGGTCTTCTCCATGACCAGCATGGCCAAGGTGTTGAACATGCCCAGCCCGCTCAGCAATATAATGGTGGAAACGGTGAGGGCGGTGGATACTCGCAGGACCAGGAAGGCATCGAGCCAGGACCGTTCTCTTTCCTGCCAACTGGCCACGTGATAGTAAATTGTGTTCATCATGTGCTCAGCTTCCTCCCGGGCCCGGAGAGGGTTCTTCAGATTTACCTGCAAAAAGCTGGCCCCATGGGGCTTTTGCAAAACGCTACGGGCCTCGGGCAGGTGCATGTAAATCCGTTCCCGGTCGATATCGGAAACACCGGTTTCGAATATTCCGGCCACGGTGAAACGGCGAGTGACATCCCTGGCTGTCACCACGAGGGAGTCCCCCATCTTGGCTTGGAGCCACCTGGCAAATGCCGACCCGAGTAAAATGCCGTTGGGTTTGGCCCGGATGCTGTCCATATCGCCGAAAACGATCTGATTCTCCAAATCCGAAACGGCGGCATGGCGGTCGAAATCGACCCCGTAAAGGGTGCCGGAGCGACTGCGAAAATTATTGGATACAATCACCGTCCCGGTGAGGACTTCCGATACCCCGGTCACACTGTCGAATTGCTTGATGGCCTCGATGACTTCGAGGGGGTGTTCGATGCCCTCGATATACTTCAGGTTTTCCTTGTTTTCGATGACCCAGCCCTTGCCGCCATCACCCTTTTCCTCATCCATTTCCATAGTGGAAAAGGTTGCGCGTATCTTGTCCTGCACCCGAATAGCGCCATTGGTTCCCAAGACGGTTTTTATGAAGAACTGTTCAAATCCACTGGTTTGGGCCTGACTGAAAATAAAAAACCCGACCCCGAATACAATTCCGGCCAGACTCATGGCCATGGACCGCTTGTTGGCGGTGAGAAAACGGAGCGCTACGAGGATATTAGAGGTCATTCTCCGCTATTGATCCCGATTGAATCATGGGCGACCGGCCTATCGCTTTTTGATGGAAACCCGATCTCCTTCCCGGAATCTTTCCAATTCTTCTACTACTACCAAGTCTCCTTCCTCCAAACCGGAAAGAACCTCGGTCCGGGATAGGCTGCGAAATCCGAACTCGACCTGCCGGTACTCCAGTCTGTTGTCGGAATTGACCACAAACACCCGATCTCCCATCAGGGCCCGCGTCGGGATGATCCTGGCCCCCGCCCGTTCGCCGACATTGATGGACACCTCTCCGGTCAGGCCCGGCACCAGCAAATGCTGCGCTATGCCCACCTCCAATTGGACGGTGTAACGCTGCGTGTCGGGATTGGCCGAGGGAAGGATCTTAACCACTTCGGCATCGTAAAGATTGGCCCCGTGGGAAAGAAAGCGGACTTTGGCTTTCTGCCCCACCCGGATACCGGCAAAATTCTCTTCGTTCAATTCGGCCCTCACCTCCCGCTCCTTGGAGATTAGGGAGGCAAGGGAATGCCCCCTCGAAATAAGGTCGCCCTTGTAAGCGTAAACTTCGTTGATGATGCCATCCATGGGTGTTCGAATAACCATTTTTTCCAGACGGCGATTCATTACCCGGACGGAATTTTCCAGACGCTCGATATTGGAGGAAGCCAGGAGTTCGGACAACTCGAGGTCTTCCTTGGACATTTGAAGCCCCCGCTCGGCCGATTTAACCTGTTTTTCCGATCTCTGGCCCAAATCGAACAAGCGCACTTCCTCCTCCAGGGTCTCCTGGGCTACCTGGAATCCAAACCGGTGCGCGTTGCCGATTTCCATTTGTTTTTTGGCCTGATTCAGGTTGATTTGCAGGGCCTTCAGCTCGAGTTCCAGATCCCCCGTATCCAGCTTGGCCACGGTATCCCCTTCACTGACCTCCTGGCCCTCTTCCACCAGCACCTCCAGGATGCGGCCGGCTTCTTCCGAACGAATAGCGGTATCGTAGGAAGCCTCCACCCGGATGGTTCCCAAAATCACGGCCCGCGCCGTGTCGATTTCCACCGCCTCCACCACCGCATCGTGCCTCAGAAGTTTGGAATTGAAGATAAAACCGGCCACAGCCAGGACAGCCAGGACGACGGCGATGATAAAAATCCTCATGGTTGATTGATGTAAGCCAGGATCGATGGATACTCCAAGGTCACGTAAATGTCGGTCAATGTCTTGTAGTAACCGCCGCGGGAAATGTAAAGGTTCGTGCGCCAGTGTTCCAGATTCTGGCGCAACCTCTGGAGGTCTCTTTCCGACATGCGGCCGGCTTCGACGTCCCGGTCCATTTGCTCGTATTGTTCAAGAGCGCGGGCGAAATGTCGCTCGACCAGGAGGCTGCTCTCCCGGTGTATTTTCAAGTCCTCCAGCAGGAAATTGGTTTCGGAGATAATGGAATCTTTCAGGATGGCCAGTTCGCGTTCCAATTGCCGTTTGGTTTGAATGGAGTCGAGCGCCAGGGCCCGCATGGCGCCTCCATCGAATATACTCCAACTGAATTCCAATCCGGCAAAAACTTCCTCGAATTCCGCGCGGCGCCGGATCCCGCCAACGGTTTCGATGTCCCTGCGCACCCGGAAGACCCCGTTGAATTTGGGCCGGTTGTCGACTTCGTACTTGTGCAATTTTTTTGATTCCTGATCGAGTCGTAACTGTTTTTCCTGAAAGCGAACGGATAATTTTTCCACCTGACGGAAAAAGCTGGCCATCCGGTCCTCAACCAACTTCAGGTCCCCTGCCACGGCAGGCAACATTCCTTGGGCGGACAAAGGGACGTGGCTATCCAGGCCCGCTTCCGTCCTGAAATATCTTTCCGCCCTGGTAATGGAATTTTCCAGGGACTGATGATCCAGGGTAGCCTGATTCAGGTTCAACTCTTCCTGGATCAACTGCTCCCGGGGAAGTTCACCCCGCAGTTCCTGATCGCGCAAAAGTTCCAACCGCTCCTTTTGGAAGGCCAGGGTGGCGGCACTGTGTTTTTTTCGCTGCCGGAGGATCAGATAATCGATGAATTGATTGACCAAGCTTTCATAGAGCCCGAGAAAGGCCACTTGGCGGTTGCTATGGGTCCTTTGCACCAGGAGGATCCCAAATTGGTGATCGGCCTCCAGGGCTCCCCAATGGTAGAGCGGTTTGCTGATCAAAAAATCGTAACGGTATTCCAGCCCTTCGGCTGGGTCCAACCCGCTCGAATCATCATCCAAACCAAAACCCGCATTGAGCGTTACCTTGGTCGATTTTCCCGAACTCAACCGGGTGGAATGCGCTTCTCCCTGGGCCAGAAGAATGTCCTGCAATTCCATTTTCCAGGATTTGGCCGCGGCGAATTCCAGGTGCGCACGCAACTCTTCGACCAATTCATCCAACGGAACCGGGGGAACCGAGTCGGGAGAATCCACCCCGTCCACTCCCAATGAAATCCCTCGCGCGAGGAGAAACAGGGAGAGAATTGCGACCAGATATGGGAATCGGAAAACGGGTGTCACGAAAAAGATTGAACGGGTTCAGTACGGTCGAGGCGGAACAGTATTCAGCCTCGATAACACAAATCGGGCCAAATTCCAGGTCAAGGTTCATTCTTGTCACAAGCGATAATTGCGGCCTTCATATCGAGCTTTGCAAATGAATCGCATCGTTTTACTCGGAGGAAGCGGCTACGTCGGCCAAGCCTTTCAGGAAGTTCTGACCGAACGGGGGATCGGTTACCACAACATCGCCCGCAAGGACCTGAACTACTACGACCGGATCCTCCTGCGCAACGCCCTGAAGGAAATAAGACCGGATGCATTGATCAATGCGGCCGGTTTCACGGGCAAGCCCAACGTGGACGCGTGCGAAGAGGCCAAGGCGGAATGTCTATTGGGCAATGCCGTTCTCCCCGGAATCATCAGAGATGTATGCCATGACCTGCACCTGCCCTGGGGGCACGTATCCTCGGGTTGCATCTACACCGGCAATGGCCCGGAGGGCAGGCCCTTCCGAGAGGACGATCGACCCAATTTTTCCTTTCGCAGCAATTACTGCAGTTTTTACAGCGGCGCCAAAGCCCTGGGAGAAGAGGTCCTGAAAGGCGCTGAAAAGTGCTATATCTGGCGTTTGCGCATTCCCTTCGACCATCGCAATCATCCACGCAACTACCTGTCGAAACTCCTGGCTTACGAAAGGCTCCTGAACGTGGAAAATTCCATTTCCCAGCGATTCGAATTTGTCGGCGCTTGCCTGGACTGCCTGGAAATGAGGATACCTTTTGGAACCTACAACGTAACCAATCCGGGTTCCATCAAGGCGCGGACCATTACCGACATCATGAAAAGACATGGCCTGGTCCGGAAGGAGTTGAAGTTTTTCGAAAGCGAAGAAGCCTTTACCAGAATCATAGGGGGGGCTCCCCGCTCCAATTGCATCCTGTGCACGGAAAAATTATCCGATGCGGGCATCGGGATGACGGAAGTTCACCGGGCCATTGAAGAAGCCTGCCGAAACTGGATAGCCTGATTTAAGAGGGATGCGGGTATTGGTAACAGGAGGCGCCGGGTTCATTGGATCCCATTTCCTAGATCTGGTGCTGGACGAGGAAACCCCCGGCATCGAGGAAACGGTGTGTCTGGACCTGCTCACTTACGCGGGAAATCCGCAGAATATCCAACACCACCGGGAGGACCGGCGGTTCAACTTTGTCAAAGGGGACATTGGCGACCAGACCCTGGCCCGCCGGTTATTGCGGGACCACGCCATCGATTGGGTGGTCAACTTTGCCGCCGAAACACACGTGGATCGTTCTATTGAAGGACCGGACTCCTTTATCCGGACCAACGTGGTCGGTACCCACGAGTTGTTGAAAGCCTCCCTGGATTACTTCACTTCCCTGCCGGACTCCAAGGCGTCAAACTTCCGTTTTCTCCACATTTCCACCGACGAAGTCTACGGTTCTCTCGGTCCGGACGATCCTCCATTCGTAGAACAATCTCCCTATGCTCCCAATAGTCCGTATTCCGCATCCAAGGCGGCCAGCGATCACCTCGTGCGCGCCTACCGCCATACCTTCGGCCTCCCCACCCTCATCACCAATTGCTCCAACAATTACGGTCCCCGCCAATTTCCCGAGAAGCTCATTCCCCTCACCATCACTCATGCCCTCCAGGGAAAGGCCATCCCCCTGTATGGAGACGGACTGAATGTGCGCGATTGGCTATACGTGGAGGACCATTGCAGAGCCATCCACAAGGTTCTGGAGAAGGGCGCTATCGGGGAAACCTACAATATCGGCGGAAACTGTGAAAAGAGCAATATCGAAATCGTCCAAACCATATGCGCCGTACTGGATGGGATAAAACCGCGTCCCGATGGTTCGTCTTATGCCCAATTGATAACCTTCGTAAACGATCGCCCGGGACACGATCGCCGCTACGCCATGTCGATAGAGAAAACGGTCCGGGTCACGGGTTGGCGTCCCCGGATACGTTTTGAGGAGGGCATTGCCCAAACGGCGACCTGGTATCTCGATTCATCACCCCTCCCTACCCCTTCCCATGCCGGAAACCATCCGCGGCGTCCTTGAAAGGATCCTGTTTTCCAACGAGGAAAACTATTATCTGGTCGGTGAGATGCGCCCTGAGGGGGATCCTGCCTCGGTGACCATTACCGGGATTATGCCCGGAGCGCAATGCGGAGAAACCCTCGAGGTCAAGGGCCACTGGGTGATGGACAGGAAGTACGGCCGCCAGTTCAAGGTGAAATCGTTCGATTCCATCCTTCCTTCCACCGTGCACGGCATTCGCAAATACCTTGGCAGCGGACTGGTGCCGGGAATCGGACGCCATTTCGCCAACAAAGTCGTCGATCATTTCGGGTCCGAAACTCTCGACATCATTTCCCAAGAGAGCGCGCGCCTGAGGGAAGTTCCGGGAATTGGAAGCACGAGAGCTCATTCCATAAAGAAGGCATGGGAGGAACAGCGCGCCATACGGAAGGTAATGGTGTTCCTGCAGACCTACGGTGTTTCCGCCAATCGCTGTGTCCGCCTGGTCAAGCGCTACGGAAACGAGGCCAAGACCATTTTGCAAAACGAACCCTACCGGGTGGCCCGGGAGATGGAAGGGATCGGATTTAAAACGGCAGACCGGATCGCCCTCAATCTGGGTTTCGGGAACGAAAGCCCCAAGCGTCTCGATGCCGGACTGCTTTTCAGCCTTCGAGAACTGGAAGCCGAGGGGCACACCTGCATGCCGCGGGAACAGTGGATCCAACACACTGTCAACTTGCTCGATACTTCCGAGAACAAACTGGATCCCCGAGCGGACCACCTTTTGAAAACCCGGGACGTCGTTTCCGCGGAGGGGGACAGTCGCGTCCAGTTACCGGAGTTTCATCGTGCGGAAACCACCATAGCGGAAGTTGTAATGCGAACCTTGCGGGCCGAGTCGGGCTTGCCTCCCATCAAGGTCGATATCGCCATCCGCTGGGCCCAGGACAGGGCAAATTTCCAATTTGCCCCGGAACAATTCGAAGCCATAGGCAAAGGGCTCCGGGAAAAGGTATCCATCATTACGGGAGGCCCCGGAACGGGGAAAACCTCCATTCTTCGCGCCTTGGTTCAGATCGTTTCAGCCAAAAAAGTGACCGGGGTCCTGGCTGCCCCAACCGGACGCGCCGCCCAACGCCTCTCCGCCGCGACCGGAACCCAGGCAAAAACCATCCACCGCCTATTGAAATTCGATCCTGGATTGGGGCGGTTTCAGCACGACAACTCGAATCCGCTGCAAACCCGGTTCGTCATTCTGGACGAATCCAGCATGCTGGACGCCCGTCTGGCGGCCTCCCTTTTCAGGGCCATCCCACACACGGCCCACATCGTCCTGGTGGGTGACGTGAACCAACTCCCATCCGTGGGTGCGGGCAACGTTTTAAACGACCTGATCGAATGCGGGATGGTGCCCGTAACGCGGCTCCGGAAAATTTTCCGCCAGCACCGGGAAAGTTCCATTATTTCGACGGCCCACAATGTCTTGAACGGTGTAAATTCAATCCCCTGTCTGGTGCGGGACATCGGGGACCTCGATCCCGAAAAGGACCTGCAGTTCATCAAGGCTACCGACCCGGAGAAATGCGTGGATATCGTGCGGCGCCTCTGCCAAGACTTTATTCCGCGTAAACTGAACATGAACCCTTTGCGGGATACCCAAGTGCTCGTACCCATGCATAAGGGAATTGCCGGCATCGGAAATTTCAACGCCGTCTTGCAGCGGGCTCTCAACCCCGGCCGGAACGGTATGACCTTCGGCCCGGTGCGCTACCGCGCGGGAGACAAAATCATCCAGAATCGCAACAACTACGACCTGAATGTCTTTAACGGAGACATCGGCAACATCGAAAGCATCGATTCCGAAAAGGCGACGCTGAGGGTCCGGTTCGATAACGGAACCGTCGAGCTGACCCGGTCCGATCTGGGAGACGTCAGCCCGGCCTACGCCATCAGCGTGCACAAATCTCAGGGATCGGAATATCCGATCGTCATACTCCCCCTAATGAAGCAGCACTACATGATGCTTCAACGCAACCTGCTCTACACGGCCCTGACCCGGGGAAAGCAAAAGATATACCTGGTGGGAGATCCCACGGCCTGGTTCATGGCCGTGAACAACGCCGACCCGGCCAAGCGCTTTACCGGCCTCAGGGAAAAGATCCTGCAATCGGGCCCGCAAAACCTTTGACCCCGGCATGGGTCGGTCCATGCGGGGTCTCATTCCCGGCGGGAAGGCCAGGTTGCGGTTAGGACGATCAGCTTTCCTTGTCCGTCTTCTTTTCCACGGAAGACGCCTTCAGGATCAATTGGCCGTCCTTTTCCGTCACGGTCCCGGTAACGGTGATGTTGGAATAAGCTTTTTTGGAAACCCTTACTCCTTCCAGTGCCTTTCCGGTCAGAATGTAATTGACCAGCTTGCCCTCGTCATTTTTCACCTGCAGGGCATTTGCGCAGGATTTAGCCATAGCCAGATCGCAATGGGCACAAACCCCTTCGCCATTAAGGGTGACTTTCTTCCCCTCTCCCGCATAGGCGGACAAGGTCAGGGAAAGGGCGGTTGCGATGAGAAGTAATGTTTTCATGAATATATGATTTAAGGAATTAATGTATTGAAGTTATAAGTTATTCGACACCTTGGCCGATACTTTATTCCAGATAACTTAAATTGTGCCCCGGATCAAGGCCAAGTCGTTTAAAACCAAGGCGACCCAACCCCGGCCCTTGCCATTTTGCCACTTTTTCATTCCGGCGGTTGTTGGGCGGGCAGGTTGCCCCAAGGTTTAAGGGGGAATTTCACGCTTTACACCGAGGGAACAGAAGCCTTTTATTTACCGCTTTTCCAAAATTTTCATGCAAAAAACCAAGAAAGCCATTGCCAAGCGTTTCAAAGTGACGGGTAGCGGCAAGATCATGCACCGCAGTCCCAACCGTCGCCATCTTCTGATCAACAAGTCGGTCAAGCAAAAGCGTCGCAGTGGGAGGGACCGCCCCACTTCCGCCAGTTATTCTTCCATTGTGCGCAAGGCCATGCCTCATACCTAGCGCACCTGAACCTTTACCATTGAACGGACTTTTCAGGCGAAATACAATGCAGGCGGCCTGACGGGTCCCAACCCAAAGGAAACTTAAAAACATGCCTAGAGCCACCAACGCACCCGCATCCCGCAAGCGCCGCAAGCGGGTCATCAAACAAGCCAAAGGTTACTGGGGGAATCGCTCCCGCCTTTACCGCTACGCCCACGAGGCGGTCAACCACGGCCTGCAATATTCCTACCGGGACCGCAGGAACAAGAAACGCACCTGGCGTTCTCTCTGGATCGTGCGCATCAACGCCATGTGCCGGGCCAACGGCATGAATTACAGCCGGTTCATGAATGGACTGAGAAAGGCCGGGATCGAACTCGATCGTAAACAACTTTCCGAAATGGCCATCCACGACGAAACGGCCTTTGTCGCTCTCATACAAAAAGTCAAGGAAGCGCTCAGCGCTTCGTCCCAAAGCGCCTGACGGGAAGAATCAGCTCCGTCCCATTGCATGGAGGATACACTCAAGGCCTTGATTTCTGAGGCTGAGGACGGAATTCCGACCGTCCGAACCCGACCCCAATTCGAAGCATTCAAAGCCCGCTACCTCGGTCCCCATGGTTCCCTGACCCGGGCCATGCGCGGCATAAAACAGGTTCCCAGAGAAGATAAGCCACGCATCGGCCAACTGCTGAATCGGACAAAGAAGCGTCTGGAGGAACTGTTCGAGGTCTGTCTCGGCGCCATTGAGGAGGAGGAACAAGCCGCCAAATTGGGTGAAGCCATCGACCCCTCCCTGCCCAGTCCGGATCCTCCGCCAGGTAACCTGCACCCCCTCACACAGGTCAGGGAGGAGATAAACCGCATCCTCAAGAGTGTGGGTTTTGTCGTGGCCGATGGCCCCGAAGTGGACACGGAGTTTTTTTGTTTCGATGCCCTCAACACGCCTGAGGATCACCCGGCACGGGACGAGCAGGACACCTTTTACCTCCCCGTCGAGGCCAAATTAGCCAACGTGGCAAAATTTTCCGACGAACGCTACCTGCTGCGAACGCACACCTCCACGGTGCAGATACGAACCATGCTCGGGCAGAGACCGCCGGTAAGGATCATATCCCCGGGACGGTGTTTTCGCCGCGACACGACGGATGCCACCCACAGCGCCAGTTTTACCCAGGTGGAGGGACTCTACGTGGACAAGGGTGTTACGGTGAGGGATCTCAAAGCGGTGTTGGATTTTCTCTTCAAATCGCTTTTCGGATCCGATACCAAGTCACGCTTTCGCCCTCACTTTTTCCCCTACACCGAACCCAGCTTTGAAATGGACGCCCGTTCTGCCCATTTGAAAAAGGTGGGCAAGGAGTGGGTCGAACTGGGCGGTTGCGGCATGGTCGACCCCGCCGTCTTCGCCGCGGTCGGCTATGACCCGGAGGTTTACTCCGGTTATGCTTTCGGCTTCGGTATCGAGCGTTGTGCCATGATTCTTTATGGCATCGACGACATTCGTTATTTCTACCAGAACGACTATCGGTTTTTGCGGCAATTCGGCCACCCCGTTTCATGCTGATCTCTCTCAATTGGCTATCCCGTTACATCGATCTGGCCGACAAGACGGTGGAGGAGATTGCCCATGCCCTGAATATGCTTGGATTCGAAGTGGAGAAGGTAAGGGAAACCGGCCTCCCCCAATTGGAGAAGGTGGTGGTGGGCCGGGTGCTGCACCGGGACCAACACCCCAACGCCGATCGCCTGGCCGTTTGCCGCGTAGAGGTCGGCACCATGAAACCGCTTCAAATCGTCTGCGGAGCATCCAATTACCGGGTAGGCGATCGGGTCCCGGTAGCTTTGGTGGGGTCCAGCCTGCCGGGCGGCTACAAAATCAATGCAACCGAATTGCGGGGGGTAACCTCCTTCGGCATGATGTGCAGTCCACGGGAATTGGGATTGGGCGAGGATCACGAAGGTTTGCTCATTCTCGATGGGGAACCCGAGATAGGCGCCCCGATCAACCAGGCGTTTCCGGACTCGGATACGGTTTTCGACCTCGAAGTAACGCCCAATCGGCCCGACTGTCTGAGCCATCTCGGCATTGGCCGGGAATTGGCCGCGTACTTTGGAAAGAAACTGGTTTATCCCGAACTCAAAACCGACCCCGACCGCCTCCCGCCAGTCGGCCGATCCGCATTGATCGGGGGGGTCACGACGCTTTCCCCGGACAATTGCCCCAATTACATCGCCTACAGTCTTGGCGGGGTGAAAATCGCTCCCAGTCCGGAATGGTTGCAAGGTTACCTGAGAGCGGTCGATCAACGGCCGATCAATAACGTGGTGGATATCACCAACTTCGTTCTTCTCGAGCTCGGCCAGCCCCTGCACGCCTTCGATGCGGACAAGATCGGCGGAAGAGAAATTATCGTAAGGCAAGCCGTGCAGGGTGAGAAAATCGTCACTCTCGATAACAAGGAACGGATTCTCAATTCCGACATGCTGGTCATCGCCGATGCGGAAAAACCCCTGGTCGTGGCCGGGGTCATGGGTTCGATTGAGGCGGAAGTCGACGAAAGCACGGTGGATATCGTATTGGAGTCGGCCTATTTCAACCCTTCCAATATTCGAAGAACTTCCCGGCAATTGGGCTTGTCCTCGGACAGTTCCTACCGGTTCGAACGCGGGGTAGATCCCAATGGGGCAAATTTTGCCGCGCTCCGGGCCATCGATCTGATTCTGGAGATAGCAGGGGGAGAAAGGATCGGCCCGGTGATCCAGACGGGATCGGAGCCGACAGTTGAACGGAAAATTGCCATTACCCCCCAATATATTCGCGAACTGGCAGGGTTTGATTTTCCCGATGTCAGGATCAGGGAAGTTTTTCGAGCCCTGGAATGCGGGGTGAGGGAACGGGATGACCACTGGGAGGTCGAGCCGCCCAGTTGGCGGGGAGATTTATACCGACCGGCCGATTTGGCCGAAGAGTTTCTGCGCCTGTATGGAAGCGACCGCATTCCGGACACTCCGGTCACCATGAGCGGAATGGATCAAAAGGACGCTCCGGTGGCGTCACTGACCAGACTGCATTCCCAATATTTGGCCAACCGGCACTTTCAGGAATGCATAAATTACAGCCTGCGTTCGGAGGATGAGATCAGCCGCTGGTTCGGCCACTTCGAACTCGACCCATTGCGATTGGAAAACCCTATTGCTTCGGATCAAACCCACTTGCGGGTATCCCTTATCCCGGGCCTGTTGGACGCCCTGAAATTCAATCGGGCCCGCGACACGGGATTGGAACGGGTCTTCGAGGTGGGAAAAATTTTTCACGAGCGGGACGGACGGGTTTATGAACTGTATTCCGTTGCCTTCCTGGCTTTTATCCCTGAACGCACCGCGAGTTGGAAAAGGCGCGAGGCCTTTGACTTTTATTCGGCCAAGAGCATAATGGAAGTTTTGGCCAAGGCCGCCGCATTGGATATCGAAAGCATTGGTTACCAGGCGGAGGAAAAGGACGGTTCCCTATGGCTGAAAGGCCATTCGGCCCAGGTGGACGCCATGGCCGTGGATGGCTTCCAAGCCCAAATCGGCCGGCTCCGTTTCAAAGTGGTCAAGGAATGGGATCTCGATGGCGACGTGCTGGGGGGAAGTCTGGAAATTCTCCCGGAAAAACTGGGGAAAGACGAGGGCATGGTCACCTATCGGCCCTTCAGCCAGTTTCCCACGGCCGTAAAGGATTTGGCCCTTGTGGTGGACGAATCCCTGTTGGCCGAAACGGTTCGTCGCCAACTGGGAAAGTTGGCAAGGCAGGTGGCGGGCAAACGATTCGATCTCGAAGCGGTGTCGGTTTTCGATGTCTACAAGGGTGAAGGCATTCCGAAAGGGAAAAAGAGCCTGGCCTTCAACCTCCGGTTTCGCGCCGATGATCGCACCCTGACGGACAAGGAAGTTGGAGAGGTATTCTCCGCATTGCAGGACCGGGTCGAGGCCTCAACGCCTTACCGGATCAGGAATTAGGATGAGCGGCCCGCATTCGATCGATATCGACTATGTGGCCCAACTGGCGCGCCTGGAGCTGACCGCGAAGGAACGGGAGAGGTTTTCCGGTCAATTGGGCGATATTCTGCAACACTTCGCCCAACTCAATGAGGTCGACGTTTCCGGAGTGGAACCCATGGCCCACGCCTTCCCCGTCGAAAACGTCTTTCGCGAGGATAAATCGGAACCGGGCCTACCCCCGGAAAAAGCCTTGGAAAACGCCCCGCGAAAGCGCAACAACATGGTTTTGGTGCCCAAAGTGGTTGAAGGCTGATACTCCCAAGACGGAATAGAACCATGCCAGGCGAAATCCACTTTCAAACCCTCGCCCAACTCCAGGAAGCGCTCGCGAGCAAATCCGTATCCTCCGTCGAGTTGACCCGGCGCCACCTGGATCGGATCGAAGCCGTGGATGGACGGGTCCAGGCATTCAATTCCTGGGATGAGGAGGATTGCTTGCGGCAGGCCGAGGCCTCGGATGAACGCCGGGCTGCCGGCAAGATAAAGGGCCCCTTGGATGGCATACCGGTTGGATTGAAAGATGTCATCGCCGTGAAGGATCAGCCGCTCACTTGTTCGAGCAGGATGTTGGAGCGGTTCGTGTCGCCCTACGACGCCACCGTTACCTCGCGTTTGAAAAATGCCGGGGCGGTTTTGCTGGGCCGTTTGAACATGGATGAATTTGCCATGGGTTCGTCCACCGAGAACTCGGCCTTTAAGACCACTTTCAATCCCTGGGACACGTCTAGAGTGGCGGGGGGTTCCAGCGGTGGGAGCGCCGCCGCCGTAGCCGTTGGAGAGTTGCCGGTTTCCCTGGGCAGTGACACCGGCGGTTCCATTCGCCAACCGGCTTCCTTTTGCGGAGTGGTGGGGCTGAAACCCACTTACGGACTGGTTTCGCGTTTCGGCTTGGTGGCATTTGCATCTTCCCTGGACCAGATAGGCCCCTTTGCCCGAACGGTGGGGGACGCGGGGCGGTTGCTCCAGGTAATCGCCGGACACGATCCCCGGGACTCCACCTCCATTGACACCGCGACGCCGGATTATTCCAAGGCTTTAGCCGAGAAGAAGGGTCCCTGGAAACTCGGAATTCCGCGTGAGTATTTTGCCGAGGGGCTGGATCCCGAAGTAAAGGAGGCGATTCAGGCCGCCATCGACTGGTATGCGGATCGGGGTTGTGAGATGGTAGAGGTATCCCTCCCCCACATGCATTTGGCCATATCGGTTTATTACATTGTCGCCACGGCTGAGGCCTCCTCCAATCTGGCGCGCTACGACGGCGTGCGCTATACCCACCGCAGCGATAGAGCGGAGGACGTGGTGGACCTGTATTTCAAGAGTCGGGCCGAAGGGTTCGGCGAGGAAGTCAAACGCCGCATAATCCTGGGCAGCTACGTGCTCAGTTCCGGCTACTACGACGCCTACTACCTGAGGGCGCAAAAAATACGCGCCCTCATTCGCCAGGATTTCAGCAAAGCCTTTGCGGAGGTGGACGGTCTGCTCACTCCGACGTCCCCCTTTGTTTCCTTTAAAGCCGGTGAAAAAACCCGGGATCCACTGGCCATGTATTTGAGCGATATCTATACGATTTCGGCAAATCTTGCCGGTATTCCGGGAATCTCCCTGCCCTGCGGTTTCAATAGCCAAGGCCTGCCCATAGGACTGCAGATTCTTGGGGAGCCTTTGGGAGAGGCCAACCTGCTGGCCATTGCCCAAAGCTTTGAACGGGCCCACGATTTCATCGACCGGCACCCGAACCCGTCCCCACCCGATTGATGGAATACGAAGCGGTCATCGGACTGGAAGTCCACGTCCAGGTAAAGACGGAGTCGAAGATCTTTTCTTCGGTCGGGGTTGGATTTGGGGCCCAACCCAACTCCCTGACCGATCCCGTCGTGCTGGGATTACCCGGTGTTCTCCCGGTCATTAACCGCGAGGCGGTAGAAAAGTCGATCAAGGTGGGAATGCTGCTGAACGGCTCCATTCCCCGGGTTACAAAGTGGGATCGCAAAAACTATTTTTACCCGGACAGCCCGAAGAATTACCAGATCTCCCAATTCGACCGACCCATTTGCTCCGGGGGTGAATTGGAAATCGAGTTGAAGGGGCCTTCCCGCAATGTGATGGGCGAGCATAAAACCATAGCTCTGACCCGGGCCCACCTGGAGGAGGACGTCGGGAAATTAATCCATCTGGAACAGGAAAGCCTGGTCGACTTCAACCGTGCCGGGACTCCCCTGCTGGAAATCGTGTCCGAACCGGACATGCACACCCCGGAGGAAGCCTACGCCTACCTGACCGCGTTGAAGATGCTCCTGATTTACGGGGAGGTTTCCCATTGCGACATGGAGAAGGGCCAGATGCGCTGCGATGCCAATGTAAGCGTTCGTCCGGCGGGCCAGAAAAAACTGGGAGTAAAGGTGGAAATAAAAAACCTCAATAGCATTTCCGGCGTGCGCAATGGATTGGCCTATGAAATTGAGCGGCAGATCCAGGTATTGCTGGGGGGAGGAACCTTGGTCCAGGAAACCCGCGGCTGGGATGCGGCCAAGGGGATGACCTATCATTTGCGCTCCAAGGAAGAATCGCACGACTACCGCTATTTCCCGGATCCCGACCTGATGCCGGTCCGGATCGACCGACGCTGGCGGGAACGCCTGCGCGCTTCCCTCCCCGAGAAACCCTTCGATCGTCAGCGGCGCTACTTCGACCAATACAGTCTGCCCTATACCCTGACCTCGGTTTTGATCCCCGATCCCGAACTTTGCCATTTTTTCGAGGAAGCGGCCAAGCGCGCCAAATTGCCCCGGCAAGCGGCCAATTGGATCGTCAACAACCTGCTGGGAGAATTGGGCAAGGCCGGGTTGACCTTGTCCGAGAGCAAGGTCAACCCGGCCAAAATTGCCCAACTGGTCAACCTGATCGAAGAAGGGGTCATTTCCAAAAACCTGGCCAAGGAACGGGTCTTCCCGGAAATGTTCAAAACCGGAGAGAATCCAGCCGCCATCGTGCAAGCCAAGGATCTCGGCCTGAGCGAAAGCGCGGAGGAATTGGAGAAGATTTGTTCGGAAATCGTCCAGGCCAACCCCGATACGGTGGCGGAGGTTCTAAGCGGCAACAAAAAAGCCATCAATTTCCTGAAGGGTCGCGTCATGCGGGCAACTCGGGGAAAAGCCAATCCCGCTTTGGTGGGGCCATTGCTGGAGAAACTCATAGCTGAAAAGGGTTGATCAAATAAAGCTGCCCTTCTTGAGTATGGCATGGCCAATGTTCTGATTGTCATCTGCCGACTGCCCATGGATTTTCTATGAATGGAAAAGACTTTTCCCAAGTTGTAGACCTCGTTCTCAAGGACGATTCCCGCTATGGGAAGGGCGCCTATTACTTTGTTAGAAAGGCCCTGGACTTCACCGTCAAAAATCTCAACGGAGATGAGGAGAGGACCTCCAACCACGTCTCCGGGCAGGAATTGTTGGAGGGGATCCGAAAATATGCTCTCGACCAGTATGGGCCGCTTACCCTGACCGTTCTGTCCAATTGGAATATAAGGAAGTGTTCGGATTTCGGGGACATCGTATTCAACCTGGTCGATTTTGGGGTTTTGGGCAAAACGGAGCAGGATCAAAGGGAGGATTTTCTCAACGGATACGATTTCAAGGAGGTGTTTCTACAACCTTTCCGACCCAAGAACCGGCGCATACCACCCTTCAAGGGAAAAATAGTGGAAAGCCCTGGGGTTGAAGGCTTGTCCTGAGTCCGCTTACCTGGCCGCATTTGCATATGGGTGACCTCGATTCCATTCTCAATCCCCTGTTGGAACACCCCAACCACCGCCGTCAACTGGACAACGGCATGACCGTTTTGGTGCGGGAGGACCATAGCAGCGCGATCAGTTCCGTCCAACTCTGGGTAAAGACGGGCAGCATACACGAGGGCGAATACCTGGGCGCCGGGTTGTCCCACTTCCTGGAACACATGTTATTCAAGGGAACCGAGAAGAGGAAGGGGAAGGCGATCGGCCGGGAGGTGCAATCCCTCGGAGGCCATATCAACGCCTACACCACTTTCGACCGGACGGTTTATTATATCGACCTGCCCAGCGAACATACGCGTCAGGCCATGGACATCCTCAGCGATGTCGGTTTCAAATCCAGGCTTCCGGCCGACCAGGTGGAAAGGGAACGCGAAGTCATTTTGCGCGAAATCGACATGGGCATGGACGACCCCGATAGACAGCTGGGACGGGCCCTTTTTGAAACTGCCTTCACCCGGCATCCCTACCGTTACCCGGTCATTGGTTACAGGGATGTTTTTGAAACGGTCGGCCGGGAAGATTTATCGGCTTACTACCAGTCCCGCTACGTCCCCAACAATATGGCGCTGGCGGTAGTGGGGGACGTGGAGGTGGAACGCATAGTCGATTGGGCGGAAGAACTCTTCGGAGGGGTCAAACGTAAGCGATTGGGCGAGATTTACATTCCGGATGAACCGGCCATCCTGGCCGCGCGGAGGCAAACTTTAACCGGAGATGTAAACCTGACCCGCGTAGGCCTCGCCTTGCGGATCCCCGGTATCCACTCCCCGGATGCCCCCGCCTTGGATCTGCTGGCCGCAATTCTGGGCGCGGGAGAAAGTTCCATTCTGTGGGAGCGGCTTCGGGAAGATGAAAAATTGGTTTACCAGGTTGGGGCTTCCAGTTGGAATCCCGGCAGCGCCGGTTTGCTGCTGGTTTCCATGTTGACGGATGAAGATAAGGCGGAAAGAGCAGTGGAAGCGTTCTGGCAGGCTGTGGAGGAGTTGAAAGGCGATGGGGTTCCCGAAGAACGTTTAGCCAAAGCCAGGCGGCAAGCCATAGTGGCCGAAGTAAACAGCCGGAAGACCATGAATGGGCAGGCATCCCGCCTGGGAGCGGCGGAGGTGGTGATAGGAGACTTGGAATATCCGCGACAGTACCTGGAGAGGATCCGGTGCGTATCCGGTCCAATGCTGCGGGAATTGATCGACGCCTATCTCCTCCCCAGTGGATGCGCGGAGGTTATGCTCAAACCAAAATCCAAAGTCCACCGGACCAAAGGCGCAGGCAAAGGGAGGACTGCTTTGCCCGAATTCGAGGAAGTGACCTTGGATAATGGAGCCCGGCTGCTCTTTCAGGAAACCGCCGCATTTCCAAAAGTGCATTTTCGGGTGATTTTTCGTGGCGGCCCCGTTTGGGAAAATCCCGGTAAGCGCGGCATCACTACCCTGTTTTCCACTTTGATGACCAGGGATACAAAAAAACGGACCAACCGGGAAATCTCCCGGGCCATTGAAGCGGTAGGGGGCGCTTTTAACGGATTTGCCGGTAACAATACCTTTGGTTTCGGACTGGAATCGCTGCCCCAGGATGTCGGCCTGAGCTTGGACCTCATGAGTCAGGCGCTCTTCCACCTCACAATACAACCGGATACCCTGGAACTGGAAAGAGAGGCTCTACTGGCGCAAATCCGGGCCACCGATGACGATATGGTCGATTTCGGGGTTCGCAAATTGAGACACTACTTTTTCGGCCGAAACCCCTTTGCCGTCTACCCCTATGGAAAATTGGAGGATGTAGCCGAAATCAACCGAGACGATCTTCAGTCGTTTGCAGCAAAGTTGATGGTGGCCGGAAATTGCGTCGTAGCGGTGAGCGGAGCATTTGAGCGCTCGGGTTTGGAAGAGAAACTGTCCGGCATCCTGGCCGGGATGGAGAGGGGAAATTTGAAAGAGGACGGACGGGTTTACCACCTGCCCGCCGCAACGGGTCGGAAAGAATTGAATCTGGATCGTCAACAAGCCGTGATCTTCCAAGCTTTTCCCGGTCCCGGAATCAACCGGGACGAAGACATGACCCTGGCATCGGTGTTGGAAGAAACCTTAAGCGGGATGAGCAGCCGGTTGTTCGAGCGGGTTCGGGACGATTTGGGTCTGGCGTACTACCTGGGGAGCAGCCGTGTCACGGGTATGGATACCGGGATGCTGTTTCTCTATGGCGGAACCCATCCCTCTGCAGCTGAGTTGGTTTTGCAAGAAATGGCGGAGGAAATCGAACGCCTTGGCGCCGGTAAGGTCGGGCGGAAGGAACTGGAAAGGACAAAAGTCTGTTTGAAAGCGCAAAGGCGCATGAGCCTGCAAACCATTGGGGCCCGGGCCATGCAGGCCGCTCTCAACGCCACTTACAAAATGCCCATCAATGACTGGATGAATTTTGACAAAAAAGTGGACGCCGTATCCGCCGCCAGCCTCACCGATTTCGTTAAAAACTACCTGCGGAAGGAAAAACGATTTGAGCTGATCGTGCGGCCGGGAGGGGGCAAAGGCGCCGTTGGCGCCAATCAGGAATTGAGAAAGGCTGAAGGTTGAAGGCTAAAGGCTGAATAGGTAGGAGCTGGCTTTACGCGGCGATCCCACGACACATTCTCCAAGCAAACGCGGCGTAAAGCCCTTTCTTAGCGTTCTTGCAAGCTTGGCGAGATTCAATTCCCAATTCAGCCTTTCCAGCCCCTATTGCGTTTCACCCATGTGCAGGAGGGGAAGCGGATTGGGACTGTTGCCATCCATGAAATACATCTTGGCGGAAGGATCTTCCGCGATTTTCTTCAAGGCTTCAAGGGCCTGGAGCTGGATATAGGCCTCGTTATCGGCGATGGCCTCATTGACCTTTTCAATTTCATAGGCCTTGGCGTCGGCCAACACGCGAAGTTTCATGGCCTGTTCCTCAGCAGCTACGCGCTCAGCTTCGGAGGCAACGATGAGTTCTTGTTGTTCGGTTCTGAATCGCTCGAGTTCGGCCTTCTGTTTTTCCACTTCCTGCTCCCGTTCTTTCTTGCCCTCGATGGCCGTCATAATGAATGGCGGAAGGGTAATGCTGCGGATGAGCACTTCTACGATGATGAGGCCTTTGGGTTCCAAACTTGATTTGAGATCATTCAACAACTGCAGTTGCAGGCGTTCCTGGGTTTCCTCCAGGAAGAAATCTTCGGCCCGAGCAATGGTTTTACCGGCTTCCCTCAAGGCAGCACGAAGGGAAGGTATGAGCTGCATGGTCACCACCCGTTCCTTTTCTCCAAACTGTTGCAAGGTATTGGGTGTCTGACTGGAATCGATATGGAACTTAACGCTCACATCCATCTGAGTCTGCAACTGATCCTGGGATGGAACGCTGGCCGTCTCGGTAATGGTTTCCTCACGAATATCATACTCGTACCACTGATAGAGAGGGTTTACCGGGATGTGCAGACCGGACCCATAGGGGCGATCAACCACTTTACCGAAGAGAGTGGCCACGGCGACATGACCGGCCGGGACCGTTTTGAAAAATTGGGAACCGAAGAGGAGGACGACCACGACGATGATTCCGGTCAAAATGATGGAAAATAGTCCTTTGTTATTCATGAGAAATTTTGGGTTGGGGGGTAGAATTCAACCAAGTTATGTGGCCCAATCTTCTTTAGCCAACAACAAAAAAATGGGTCTTTCCACGCTTATCGGTAGGGGGAAAGAAATGGAATCAGGAAAAACGCTCTACGAAACCGACCTTGCGGTTCACCTTGTTGAGCATGCGGAAGGCTCTTTTCTGGGCTGCCGCCGCGCCCGCTTTCAGGACGGAATCCAAGTAGGCCGGATCGGAGATGATTTCCTTGTAGCGGGTCCGAATGGGCCTCAACCCATCCACCACGACTTCCGCCACGGCTTTTTTAAACAAACTGTATCCTTCCCCGGCGAACCGGGCCGCGCATTCATCAATGGATTTTTCCGTAAAACCGCTCATGATGGAAAGCAGGTTGGTAATGCCGGGCTTGTCCGGGCCAGGCCGGACTTCCCTGCCCGAATCGGTCACGGCACGAGCGATCTTTTTGCGGATTTGGTCCGGTTCATCGGTCAAAAGAATGTAAGAAGCCCGGTTGGGGTCGGATTTGGACATCTTCCGCTCGGGTTTTTGCAGGGACATGATGCGGCTGGCGGTGGAGGGGATTTTGGGCTCCGGGACCTTGAACGTTTCCGAATAGGTGTTGTTGAACCGCTCCGCCACATTGCGCACCAACTCCAGGTGTTGCTTCTGGTCTTCCCCGACCGGGACCATATCGGCATTGTACAATAGAATATCCGCCGCCATGAGCACCGGGTAGAACAACAGACCGGAATTTATGGGCGCCCCCTTATCGATTTTGTCCTTGAACTGAGTCATGCGCTGGAGATCCCCAACCGGAGTCAGGCAACCCAGAATCCAGGCCAATTCGGCATGGCCGAGGACATGGGATTGAATAAACAAGGTGCATTTTTTCGGATCCAGCCCACAAGCTATGTACTGGGCGGCGAGAGACCGGGTGTGCTTGCGCAATTGGGCGGGGAGGTAGGGCGTCGTGGTAATGGCATGCATGTCCACCAACGGGAAAAAACACTCGTGGTCCTCGATCAACCGGACCCAATGCCTGATGGCCCCCAGGTAATTCCCAATCGTCAGAATGCCGGTGGTCTGGGCTGCGGAAAGAACGGTTTTTCGGGTCGGTTCGTCCATGAATATGAAGGGGGCGGATAAAGGTGGAATGGTTTGCCGATGTAACCCTGAAGATGGCAATGAACCCTGGCGCGGCGACTTCACCACCGGACCGAGGCGACATCTTCATTTTTCCATCGCGCTCCGGAATGTCGTCCCTGAAACCGCCCTGGTCAAATTAAAACAGGTATTTTGCTATCCTAAAAGATACCGATATGGTAAACACTATTTTATTATCGGAGGGTCGAGTTCTTCCCGCAGGACAGGTAAAGCCCAACCCATCCTTCTCTTTTGATCGCAGATTTTATCCATTCACTTCGGACAGCCGGCCAAAGGCTGGAAAGAAGCCCTCACGCAAAATTGAACCGGGAGGAACACCCGCAATGGGATTGGATCAACCCCATATGCATCCTGTTTCTCTCCATAGGCGGGCTGTTTTTCATCTATAGCGCCCAGATGAATTCACCGATGTCCCAATGGAAGTTGCAGATCGTCTGGATGTTGATCGGAGCGGCGGTTTACCTGGTTGTATCCCTGGTCGACTACGAGGTCTTCATGAAGTCGGGCCACTGGCTCTACCTCATAACTCTGGCTTTGTTGGCCTGGGTCTACTTTTTCGGGGTAGAAAGGGAAGGAGCCACCCGCTGGATAAATTTCGGATTCTTCAGTTTTCAACCATCAGAGGTGGTTAAAATATCGGTCCTGGTCGTCGTGGCCAGCATTCTGGCCCGTTCCGAAATCGGGGAATTAAAGGAATCCTTGACCACCTTGGCAAAAGTTGCCTTGGTTGTCGTCTTCCCCTTGGTGTTGATCTTACTTCAACCCGATTTGGGTTCGGCGCTGGTTCTTTTCCCAATGGTACTCGGCCTTCTATACGTTTCCAACCTTTCGATGGAGTTTTTTACCACCGTATTGTTGGGGTGTGCCTTGGTGGTCGGGATCATCCTTTGGGACGTCTCTCGCTATTATCACTTTTTAGAATCCAATAACTATACCACAACCAGCCATTTGGGTGTCTACGAAGAACACTCCTACCTGCCCTATATCAAAGATTACCAGCGCAACCGCATTTTGACCTTCCTCATGCCTGACAAGGTGAACCCGAAGGGTAGCGGTTGGAACCTGAATCAATCTCTGATTTCGGTAGGTTCCGGGGGTTTGACGGGCAAGGGTTGGAAAAAGGGCACCCAGGCCAAGTTGGGGTATCTACCGCGCTCAGTAGCGCATAACGACTTTATCTTCTCCGTTTTGGCAGAAGAAAAAGGGTTTGTCGGCAGTATAACTGTCATAGGCCTTTCCGGAATCCTTTTGTTGAATGGCATTCGAATAGCCAGCATGGCACGAGACAGGTTTGGAATGTTCCTGACCGTCGGAGTCACTACCATATTCACCATTCACGGCTTTATAAATATTGGAATGACCATCGGATTGATGCCTATCACAGGACTGCCCTTACCCTTCCTAAGTTACGGGGGTTCCTTCCTCCTGAGCTGTTGTATCCTGCAGGGTATCGTCCAAAGCGTTTACCGCCACCGCAAGGTGTTTTAGACCAATGATGATCTTCCAAACACAATTCGGGGTTACGATCTGCTCGGAACAGCTGGGAACGGAATCACCTCCAACCAGAAGGCTGGTTTACCATCATGAGCAAAAAACAAATCAAAAAATCACCCCCATTACTTTCAGAAAAACAACTGGATGAAGAACTGCGCAAACCGCCGGTGGAAGGGACTCCCGAACCATTGCCGGCAAGGCGCATAAAAAAACAAGCCAACCGAAGAGCCAAAAGGTCTCGGCCGTTCCTCAAGAAAATCGTCCATGCCATCAAGCAGGAGTCGCCACCTTTCCGCGAGATCATTATCAATGCGGAACCGCTGGAGACACGGGTGGCAGTATTGGAGGACGGGGTCATCGAACGCTTCGAAGTCGAGCGCGCCGGGGAAGAACGGCTGGTCGGAGCGGTCTTCAAAGGGAGGATCCAGAATCTGGAACCGGGCCTGAAAGCCGCCTTCGTCAATATCGGCCAATCCAAAAACGCGTTCCTCCACTATTGGGACATCGTCCCGTCCTACAAGGATTCCAGTATAGAAGTGGTGCGCAGGAACACCCGGAGGCCAGCCAAGAAAAAGAAGAAAATCCCCCTCAAGGATATCCCGAAGCATTACCCCGTCGGCACTGAGATTCTGGTGCAAATCACCAAGGGGCAAATTGGGACCAAGGGACCGCGCACGACAACGAACATCTCCCTCCCGGGGCGATTCCTGGTGCTCATGCCCAAGAACGACCAATGCGGAATCTCCCGCAAGATCGAAGATAAGGCGGAGCGGTCGCGCCTGCGCAAAATCCTGAGAACCATCACCATTCCAGACGGAATGGGGGTAATCATCCGCACGGCGGGCGAGGGCAAGAAACTGCGGTATTTTATCCGCGACCTCCACCTGCTCCTGAAAACCTGGGCGGATATTGAGAAAAAATTGAAGGGTCGAAGACGCGCCTCCTGCCTTTACCGGGAGCCCGACATCATCGGCCGCACCGTGCGCGATTTCCTGACCGAGGAAGTTGACCGGATCCTCATCGACAACCAGACCGATTGGACGAAAATGCGCGCCGCCGTGGCCCAGGTATCAAAACGATCCCTGGGAAAAATTACTCTGTTCAAGGACTCCATACCCATCTTCGAGAGGTTCAACATCGAACGACAGATCGAACAGACTTTCCAGAGACGTGTGCCCCTGCCCTCAGGTGGAGAGGTGGTGATCGAGGAGACGGAAGCCCTGGTTGCGGTAGATGTAAACACCGGATCGCATCGCAACAAAACGGGGCACGACAAGGATTTCATACTGCAGGTAAACCTGGAAGCGGCTTCCGCCATTGCCCGCCAAATCCGATTACGCAATATCGGCGGCCTGATTATCATCGATTTTATCGATATGAAAAATCGACGGGCCCGGCAAAAAGTGCTCTATCGCATGCGTAGGGAAATGGAGGTGGATAGGGCGAAGAGGCACATTCTTCCCATCACTCAACTGGGAATAATGCAAATGACCCGTCAACGGCAGGAGGTGAGCATATCCACAGGCGTCTACACCAATTGCCCCTATTGCCACGGACGCGGCATCGTCAAAGCGGCCAGGACCATCAGCGTGGAAATCCAACGGCAACTTACTTCCATCCTGCGCCGCCTGCAGCCCAAAGGCTCCGATAACGGTCACGATAACCTGACCATACGGGTAATGCTCAATCCCACCGTGCTGGAACGGCTGCGGAGCGAGGATAAATCCCTCTTGGTGGATATAGAGCGCCTGTACGACGTGAAACTGTCTTTTCGGTCCGATCCCGCTTATCACGTGGAGAATTTTCGCATCATAAACGCGTTAACGGGATCCGAGTTGCGGTAAACCAAAGGGTTCGGGCTAGACTCGGAGGGTCGTATCGACCGCCTTTTCCGCTTTCCCGGGATAATCCAGGGTGTAATGGAGTCCGCGACTCTCCTTGCGCTTAAGGGCACAACGCACGATCAATTCGCCCACCACAATCATATTTCTCAGTTCGAGCAATAGTGGCTCCACCTTGAAATTCCAGTAATATTCGTTGATTTCAGCCGATAGGTTTTCAATCCGTTTCATGGCGCGTTCCAGTCGCTTGGTAGTCCGGACAATGCCCACGTAATCCCACATGGCCCTTCTCAATTCTTCCCAATTGTGGGTCAACACCACCCGCTCATCCGGATCGCTCATTTCCCCATCGATCCAACTCGGCATATTGTCCGGAATCTCCGAGCCCTCCGCCAAATAACCGTGGACGGCATCGGCCCCGTTGTAGGCCATTACCAATGCCTCCAGAAGAGAATTGCTGGCCAGACGATTTGCTCCGTGCAGACCGGTGCAAGCAACTTCCCCACAGGCATATAATCCGGCCAAGGATGTTTCCGCCCGCAGGTTGGTAACCACCCCGCCGCACAGGTAATGGGCCGCGGGAACCACCGGTATCCAATCCTTGGAGATATCCAACCCCTCTCCGAGACAAGTTTGAAAGATGGAAGGAAAACGCTCTTTAAGGAACTCCCTGGGCTGGTGGCTGATGTCCAACCAGAGATGGGGGGAGCCACTTTTCTTCATTTCCGCATCAATGGCCCGGGCGACAACGTCCCGAGGCGCCAGTTCGGCCCGCGCGTCGCAGGCCTCCATAAAGCGCTCACCATCCCGGTTGCGCAGCACGGCGCCCTCCCCGCGCACCGCCTCGCTTATGAGAAAACGCTTGCCTGAAGGGGAATAAAGCGTGGTGGGGTGAAATTGGATAAATTCCATGTTACGGATCGGAACACCCGCTCGGTAAGCCATGGCTATGCCATCGCCGGTTGCGATGGGAGGATTGGTGGTGAAGGGATAGACATGACCGGCGCCACCGGAGGACAACATGACCGCCTGGGCCGAAAAAGTGGCGACCTTTCCGGAAAAAACATCGAGCACATACAGGCCCACTACGCGGTTTCCCTCTCCGCCGCGCACATGCCCCGCCCGTTCGAGTTTATTCAAAGTTATGAGGTCGATAGCGAATGAATGTTCAAAGGTGGTAATCAGAGGGTGTTGGTTAACCGCGCTGAGGAGGGCCGTTTCAATGGCTTTCCCCGTCATGTCCGCAACGTGCAATATGCGCCGTTTGGAATGTCCACCCTCCTTTCCCAAAGAATAGTCGCCTTCATTGATTCGGGTAAATTCCAAGCCCAAACGGATTAATTCCTGAACCCGGGCCGGACCCTCTTCCACAATTTGCTTAACCACCCCTTCATCGCACAATCCATCCCCTGATATGAGGGTATCCCCAACGTGCAGTTCGAAATCGTCGGACTTGGAAGTTACCACCGCTATGCCGCCCTGGGCATAGTTGGTATTCGATTCCGCCTGATGCTTCTTCGTTACGATGGCCACGCGGTGACCGTATCCCGCACTGCGCAAGGCGAAACTCAACCCGGCAATGCCGCTGCCGATAACAATAATGTCAAATACTCCACCCATGGCGAGGCCTCCTCAACATACCTGGCATTTGAGATTTCCACTCATTTGTCCTGCGGCTGAACCTGTGTTTCGATGACGGTTGAAATTTTCCTGGAAAAAACCCTTTCCAATCCGGGAGACGCCCTTCTCCGGTATCCCAGATAGGAAAGTTTCGAGAGGGTATGGTAAAATTTCGTCTCCTTCGCAAGTCTCATGATGGCATGCTTCAATTGCAGAATCCGGTCATTCTCAACGAGCAATCCAAAGCTGCCAATGGTATCCCTTAAGGCTGTGTCGGGGGTGGATACCACAGGAATAGAGAAGCTCATTGCCTCCAGAACCGGCACGCAATAACCCTCATGCCGCGATACACAGCAAAAAATATCGGCCTCACGGTACTGCTTTTCCAATTCTCTTTCGGAAATTCCATCGGTTAAAAATGTTACGTGTTCCCCCATGCCGGATACAGCGAGTTCCTCCATGATCTCCTCCCAGTACTTGGCGGGTCCTATTTTCCCCACGAAGGTCAGTTTATAGGTTCGGTCGGATTCAGCCTGTAATTCCCTGAAGCATTGCAGAAGATGGCGTTGATTCTTGTGGGGACAAATGCGACCGACGTTCAATAGCTTGATCTCCCGTTTATCTTCCCTGATCCGGGGAACCTTCCTTCCTCCATTCAGCCTCCGTTCAATCCGGTGAAAGGGATAGAGAACATCGGAATCTTCCGGCAACAATCCACCGGCCCGCACAAGTTGACCGGCGGTAAAAGGGGAGTTCGACCAATAACCGTCGAATCCTCCCAGAGAATACCTGGTTTGTTCTATTCCCATGGCACACCAGTCTTCCACAACCGGATCGTACCCGTTGAAGAATTTGGGTTCGGTAATATTATGAAACCTGAAGACCTTTTTACATTTTAGTGAGAGGACCTTTTCAAAGTTCGGATCAAAAGAGCCGTAATGGTAAATCAGGAGCGACCCGTTGTCGTCCATGGCATCCATTCCATCGGAGAATTCAAACCATGGGACCAACTCGCAGGGGTCCATGAAATGCGCCGCAATCAGTTTGGCCCGGTATCCCGATTTGAGTAGAATCTCACACATCGAAACCGCATCGTTGCAGGTCGCGTCGTATTTCGAAAATGTCGATACATAAACCCCAATCATCCTGTTTTCCTTCCGATGACCCCAAAGTCGTGGTAATTCGCCTTCCTCTCCGGGCTCCAATGAAAAACGTCAATCAGGTTTGAGTAGAGGATCCTGACATCCTTAAATCCTGCTCTCTGCATATGAAAAGCAATTCCCTCGGGGGTGTAGGGAATTACATGCGTATGATCCATAAAAAAGCTGCCGAATGATTTTGGACAATGGGGATTTATAGTTTCAATTATAAGGATTCCACCGGGCTCAATCATTTGGAGCAGGTCATCGAATAGACGAGTGGTTTTGTCTTTTTCCAAATGTTCAATTACGTGGAGCAGGGAAACTCCGGACCACAAACTCTCATTTTCTGCAATAAACTTGAAAATATCTTCCCGAAATACCTTGAGTCCGCCCTTTCGCAGGGTCTCGCATTCGATGGAGTTCTGTTCCACCCCCACCCCTTCTATCCCGTATCCCTTGAGAAGTTTGAGGAATTCACCCCGGCCGCATCCGAGGTCGAGGAATCTCCTTTTACTCTCCCGGGCATGGTTCAGAAGCGGGAGGTAATGGGCTTGTTTCCTTTTGACCGCCTCCGGGTCGTAAAAGACGTTTTCAAATGTATAATAATCGTAGTCCCTGCGATATTTTCCCCTGTCCTCCGCCTTTACCTTCTCCCCCTTTTTCTTTCCGGTTTCGTAATAATTGGGAGCGTCCACCAAATACACTTCTTCCATCTCACTTTCATTGTATTCCAGCCGCTTTCCAGAGGCTCCCTCCAAGGTCTCGAGTACGGTTTTCACCCTATTCTCCAACTCGGAAGTTTCCTTTGCCTCAGCCCTCTCCTGCGCCTTCTCCATTTCCGCCTCGAAAGCTTCCGCGACCACGTTCCAATACGAAGCCATATTGCGATAATGGGCCCGGAGATCCTCCAGCCGACGCTCCAGGTCATCCGTATCGTTAAAGATGGACTCCGAACCCCTCAAATAGATCTCGATATCCCGAATTGAACCCAGGTTCCCCACTTTGAAAAAACGGCCGAACAGGCTAATCCCCCAGTCCGCATCGCAGAAGGATGAATTGTAAATTCTACTTTCTTCCACCCCTCTCAAATTCATGAAATAAGTGAGCTTTCTCAGTTTATTTTTTCTTATGACCTCAACCTGGGCCCGCATTTCCTCCGGGTTCGGGTTTCGCCCGAGCAAGGCTCTGAAAACGTTGAAGACGAATTCAAATCGGTTCAATTGCAACAGGGCTTTCAACCGATAGGTCCTTTTTATAGGAAAAACCTGCCAATCCGGTTGTTCTGTTTCCACCTCGGAATCCCGATTGTCTTCTATTAATCGAATATTTTTGGCCAGAAACCTCTTTTCTTCCTCCACTCTGGCGCTGCCTTTAATAGCCATGGCTTCCTCGGCTATGAACTCCACATCCCGAAATCTCGGTATTTTCCCTCTCCAACTTCTCATATCCTTCTCTCAACGGTTACCCGACTGTTCAAGTAGGCTGTTCCAATGGTGAAATGATCCGTTTTGCGGCCGTTTATCCTGACAACGCTCATATTCTCGATCCAATCGTAATTCCCTTTCAGATGACTGTCATCCGAGTGAATTGCCGCCGTAATGGAGTACTCTCCGGGAACCAGATTGAGGTCGATGAAAAAGTCGAACTCCAAATGTTCACCCCGTTGCACATTTCTTATATCTTCTTCCAGATGGAATGAATTCACCCCGAAAACGGTGGATCCGATACGGTCACAAATTTTGATCCCGGCCGTAAGCTGGTCCACAGCCTTCCTGGCGGTGCATTTGATTTTTACAACTAACCGTTCTCCTCTATGAAAATCGATGGTTTCGGTTCTTTTTTCATCCAGAATTTTGAATTCTTCGATCACGACCTCCCCGCTACCCGATCTCGTTATGTACTTCCCGGAAGCGTTTTTATACTGCCTGATTTTAAAATCGTCCTTTCTCTTGCTGATAATTGCGTTGAAGTAATCCACCACCCTTTCGCAGTCCCCTTCTTCCACAATCCTCCCCGATTCCAGAAGGATGGCCCGATGACAAAGCGTTTTTACGGCATTCAAGTCGTGACTGCACAATAACAGGGTACCGCCGCCATTTACATATTCCCTTATATAATTGGTCGACTTATGGCTAAAATAGGCGTCTCCAACGGACAAAGCTTCATCTATAATGAATATATCGGGTTTGATTTGGGTGAGGACGGAAAATGCCAAGCGAACCTTCATTCCCGAGGAATAGGTTTTTACGGGTTGATCGATAAATTGCCCAATTTCGGAAAAATTGATAATTTCCTCCATTCTTTCCTCGATCTGTGGTTTTTCCAGACCCCAAATTGCCGCATTCAGGAAAACATTTTCTCTTCCGGTGAACTCTTCATTGAATCCCGCACCCAGTTCAAGCAAAGCCGCGACCCTTCCATTGACGCAAACGTTCCCCGCGGAGGGTTGCACTACCCCGGCAATAATTTGCAATAAGGTCGATTTTCCGGACCCATTCAACCCGATTATTCCGACGGTTTCGCCTCTGGAGAGTTGCAGGGATACATCCTGAAGGGCAAAAAAATCGCGATGAAGACCCCGGATACGGTTCCCCAATTTACGGCCCAATGCCTTAGACCATGGAATTCTCAGCAACTGGAATCCCTTCAGCAGGAGGGATAACAGAATGGATTTGAACCGGGCCTGGGGATCGCGCCAAATTCTATAGTATTTGAAAACTCTCCTGACATCGATCAGCGACCCTGCCTTGGAAGCATGCATGCGAATAACTACATGACATCGGCGAAGGCGGGTTTCAGCGACCTGAACACCCAAAAGCCGAGGAAGAAAACAATAATGGAGGATAAGTAAATATAGGTTATCCAGAGGAAATTGGGTTGCAGATTCCAAAGAACGACATCCCTGCAGAGTTCAATATTCAACAATATCGGATTGAATCTCAAAAAATTCCAGGCGACTTCCGGAATATCCCTGGCCGAAAAAAACACCCCGCTCATCCATAACATGCAAATGCTGAAAATTTGCACCACTGGGCTTATGTCCCGGTAAAACACCCCGAATGCGGAAACGCTCCAAGCCACCCCCATGGTAAATAGAAGGCAGGGTAAGATAAGGACCGGCAACCAAAGGAGGGAGATGGTTACCTTCCCCACGAAGAGCAGAACCCCCGCCAGCGCCAAAAGCATTGAAATGCAAAAGGCGTATAAATTTTCCAAGGTCAGGGAAACCGGCAGAATTTCCAGGGGGAATACAACCCTTTTCACGTAATTCTGGTTTCCCACAATACAGTTGACCGACCCGGACAGGGAGTCGTTGAAAAAATGGAGAATGATGAGGCCAAAAAAAATCCCCAAGGCGTACTGGGATCCGGTCTCAGATTCAATCACCCCAAATCGGCCATGGTAAATTTGACTGAAAACAAAAGTGTAGACGGTGAGGAGTAACAAGGGTTGGAAAATCAACCACGCTCGACCGAGCGAACTCCCTTTGTGCCGGGCGGCCAAATTCCGTCGCGAAAGCATCAACAGGAGCGTTCTATTGCCGTGAATGGTGAGAAAAGGGGTGGTCAGAAGGCGCATTTTACAAAGATACTTTCGATGACAAACCCATCCGGAATGGAGGTTTCCAATAGGTTCAGGGCGCTAATCTGAAGAGAGAGGAATCCTTCATCGCAATCGAAAAAGGCCGTTTCGGCCAAAATGTGCTTGAAGAAAAAAACTGAAAAAGAAAGAAAAGGCCATTAATTCCATCCCATCACACAAAACCAATTAAAAAACTGGTAATCCTTGTCGATCTTACCCTGTTCCAGGCCGGGGGGATTCACGGTGGAATTAAGCCGGCCCTTTACAACCTTCTGGAAGCGGTTCAACAAAACAGGCAATTACTTCCGGTCGTTCTGGCGCAAAGGAAATTGGTGGAGGAAATCACCTCGGAATTGGGGCCATCCGTGAAAATCCAGGTTTGTGATGAAAGTACCACGGCTCAATGCCTGCTGGAAAAGCATAATCCGGATCTCCTGTTCTGCCCCCTGCCTTCCCTGCGCTTTCAAATTTCGGGTCTGCCCCTTATTTTCCTCAGTCCCGATTTACTACACATCGATTACCCTGAATCGTTGTCTGCGGCCGATAGAGCGTATCGGCATAACCTCCTTCAAGAGGCAGCCCGAACGGCTGACCTCATAATTACCGTTTCCCATTTTTCCCGGGAACGACTCGTGGAGCATTACCGGGTTCCCCCTCAATCGGTAAGCGTCATTCCACACGCCTTGCCCAAATGGGCATACCGACAAAATAAATCTGGAAGCCGATCCAAACCTCACTTTTTGTACCCGGCAAATTTCTGGAAACATAAAAACCACAAAACTTTGCTGGTTGGGTACAAAATCTATGCGCAACGGGTCTCACGACCCTGGCCCCTCGTTTTGACCGGTCACCCGGAGTCGGGAGACAGTGCGGGAATCGGGAAATCGATCGAGGTTTTGCACCTGCAGGATCTGGTGGAATTCCGCGGTTACCTCACGGGCAGCGCCTACCGTTCCGCCTGGTCCGATGCCGGAGCAATGGTATTCCCCTCCAATTACGAAGGATTCGGCCTTCCCTTGCTGGAAGCGATGGAATTGGAGGTCCCCATTCTCGCGGCGGATTTACCCAGTCTGAGGGAAGTAGCGAAATCGGCCGCTTTATTTGTAGATCAAAAATCCCCCTGGAAAATTGGGGAGGGCCTCTACCGGATGAGCCGGGACAGCGCCTTGCGCAACCGTTTGAGGCGAGAGGGTCGAAAGCGAAAAAAAGCCTTTGCCTGGAAGCGTTCCGCCGGAACCTTTTTCCAACTGGCGGCAGGTCTCCGTTCAGGCAAGTTCGGGAGGCGGAGGTGAATGATGAGGGTGGGATTGGATGTCTCACAGACCTGCGTTGAAATCGCGGGATGCGGTTGGGCAGCCCACCAGATTGCCCAAGCGCTATCGGCCAAAGCCAATCCCGACCTCGGAATCATCCTCTATCACCACTTCGGGACATGGGCCAACAGCGATACCGATAAGGGATTTTACTCGGACAGGCCATTCGTAGAAAGTCCACTTGCGGACATGACCGGCCATGAGGCAAAAATTCTATGGCAGAAAATCGGTAAAGGATCGATGGCGCCGCCGGGAAATCCGGACCTCATTCACAGTCACAATTTTTCCGCTCCCGGCACGGGACGAATACCATTAGTGTATACGGTGCACGACTTGGCCTTTTGGGACCTCCCCCATACTTCGACCGAAACGAATCGGCTGGTGTGCCAGGATGGAATCCTCCAAGCCCTGGAGCATGCGAACGCATTCATTTTTCCGTCGAAATTCACCCAATCCAGGTTTTTGAACTTCTTCGGGGACATTCTGTCGAAAAACCGTCAAAGCTGCCAGGTGGTTTATTGGGGGGGAAGATTTCCAGGAATCTCACGACCGAAAAGTTTCTCCAAAGGCTCTCCCTGGCTTTTCGTCGGTTCACTCGATCCGAGAAAAAATATTCGCAATCTCCTGGAGGCCTTTGATTTGTACTGGGAAAAAAGCAGGCAAAAACGAACCTTGTTGCTGGCCGGACCGCAGGGATGGACGACCGGCAAGGAATGGAACCATATCGAAGAGTTATCCAATCGGGGTCGAGCCAAACACCTGGGCTACTTGTCCGAGGGGGAACTCCTGAAACGCTACCGAAATGCTTTCGGCCTGGTTTGGCCCAGTCTTTATGAAGGTTTCGGCCTGCCCGTATTGGAAGCCATGTCCCAAGGCACTCCCGTGATTACCTCAGACCGGACCTGTCTGCCCGAAGTGGGCGGGGAGGCCGCCATTTATTGTAATCCCGACTCGGTCGAATCCATCGCCGCGGCAATGATCGGCCTCGAAACGGAAGAGGAGGCCTACCGGGATCGTTCGAGGAAATCCCTTCATCGGTCGAGTAAGTTTTCCTGGCAGGATACCGCTTTGAAACTGCTTGAATTTTACCGGGACGTCATCCCTTCTTCAACTTGCCCATCCGTGTAAATGGCCAGAAGGGTCCAGTTTTTGTCCGTTATCATACCCGTCAAGGATGAGGAAAGCTGTGTTACGGAAACACTGGAAGCGCTTCTCGAAACGCTGAGAAATGCTGAGGTGCCATTTGAGGTTTTAACCGTTGACGACCAGAGCACCGATGGAACGCGAGAGCTATTGACGGAATCGATGAGGAAAAACCATGAGGTCCGTTACCTGGAAAACGCCTTGGACTCCGGGTTCGGGAACGCGGTTCAAAGCGGGTTTTCCACCATGAAAGGCGACGCGGCGGTGATCTTCATGGCCGATCAATCCGACAGTCCGGACGATGTGGTCGCCTACTGGGAGAAGCTGAATGAAGGGTATGACTGCGTATTTGGAAGTCGCTTTATCAAGGGTGGAAATGCCATTGGTTACCCGCTTCCGAAACTTATCCTGAATCGACTGGGCAACAAATTCATTCAGTTCATTTTCGGCATTCGGCTGAACGATACGACCAATGCCTTCAAAGCCTATCGCAGAAAGGTTGTCCGGGGATGCCGGCCCCTGCTATCCCCTCACTTCAACCTGACGGTGGAACTTCCCCTCAAAGCCATAATCAGAGGCTACACCTGGACGGTCGTTCCCATCAGTTGGCAGAACCGGAAAAGCGGCAGCGCCAAGTTCAGAATACGCGAAATGGGGAGCCGGTATGTTTTCATCATCCTCTACGCCTGGTTGGAAAAGTATTTCAGCCGTGGGGACTACCATCGATCCATGCGCGACAAAAAAGGCCGGCCATCGCAATGAATATCCTCTTCGTCCATTATGGAAATTTCACCGCCAACAGCATGGTGCATATTGGCCCGTATGCCGAGGAATTGCACCGGATGGGACACAATACGGCCATTTGCATGCCTTGGATGGACGACACGCGGCAATTTTATCCCCACGAGTCGGTTCCCGCCATTTCCTACTCCCAAGCCCTGGAGCACCCCGGGATGTTCGGTGGGCAACCGCCCCATATCCTCCACGCCTGGACTCCCCGCGAATTGGTCAGACGTTTTTGCCTTCGGTTTCTGGGGAAAAATTCGGCCAAGCTGGTCATTCACCTGGAAGATAACGAGTGGGAATTGGAGGAGCGAGCCCGGACCAATCCCGGGGAATCCCTGTTCAAGACCCATCCGCTTCGTGGTCCCGAGTTTCTGCAAAGGGCAGACGCCGTCACCGTCATCATCGAATCCCTGGAAAATCATATTGCCGATTCCAAACCCAGCCTGGTCCTCAAACCCGGAATCGACCTGGATTGGCTTGATTCCACTTCCGGACCGGCCCTGACCCGGAAGTTATTCGGGATTCCCCCATCCTATAAAATCCTGGTCTACCCGGGAAGCTCGACCGGAGCCAACCGACTCGACCTGGAGAACCTCTTCCGGGCCGTGGGCCTGCTCAATAAAAGGGGAATACCCTGTGTCCTTATCAAAACGGGGATTCCAGATGCTGAAATCAGAAAGAAATTGAGCGGGGAAACCCGGCAATGGATCCGCGATATCGGTTTCATCGATCGGAACCTCATCCCCAAGCTGATTCGCCTGGCCGATTGCGTGGTTCAACCCGGGGTTTCCGACTCCTTCAATCGCTTTCGCCTGCCCTCGAAGCTCCCGGAATTTCTTTGCCTGGGCATGCCGGTAATCACCACCGCGGTCAACTTGGGGGAAAATTTGCAGGACGGCTTCAACGCCAAGCTGCTTTACTCCTCCACCCCGGAGGACATCGCAGACCGTTGTCAGGAAATGTTTGCCGATACGGATAGGTCCAAGTCCATCGCGGAAGAAGGGAAAAAATTTGGACGCAGGCATTTCGATCTCCGGCCCAACTCCGAAAATCTGCTGGCGTTTTATGCAAAACTGAAAACTGCCCCACCCAAAATCCCGGCCCGTCTCTTCCAATTCCCGAGGGAGGATCGGCCTAAAACCGCTCCTCCAAGGCCAAGAGCCGACCAACCGGGAGAGATGGAACCGGTCGAATTACAAGTCTACTTTCCCAACCAATCCGAATTTCTGGAGCTATCCTCCCTGCGGCGGCGGTATTCACCGCAAACGAGGGTCTCCCTTACCTTTCCCTTCCATCCTCCCCAAGAACCGGACTGGCTCAGAATTGATCCCGGGCAATTTCCCGGTGAATACATCATCCGGGAATGGAGCCTTCTCGGCGCCGACCATACCCCGGCCCTGAGTTGGCAAAACTCACATCCACAGGATCCGAGTGTTTCCGTTCGCGCCACGGGTACGGCAACCCTGAAATCCGGAAATTCAACAATCTCCTTGATCAGTTCCGGGGGGGATCCCCAAGTATGGTTCTCCGGCTGGCCGAAAACCGATCTTTCGGGAATTCGCTGGTTGCGGGTCACCGTCGAAGCCAGACACATCGAGATAAAGCCCAATCGAGAACCCAATGATTTGTTGAATCATCTGGACGGGTTGGTGGAACCCGGTTGAAAAGAAAGTTGAACAAACATGCCCCTTCCAAACTGGCTCATTCGCATTCTGGGTAACTTTCTGCCCCTTGCAACCTACACACCCTTCCCGAGGGAGACACCGGAAGGCATAATCTTCTGCCTGGACAGCCCTGAAAACCTAAAACCCAAACAACGGGAATTTATCTTAAGGGGCTGGTGCTTCTCCAAATCGCAACGCATTGAGGCCGTGCGTATCGTTACCCCTGCCGGCCCTCGGAAGGTCCGCTACGGCATCGAACGCCGCGACCTCCAGGAATCTATTCCGAATCGACGGGACTCCGTACTTCATGCCGGATTTGAAGCGTCCCTGACCATGCCTTGGGGCTCCACCCGGTTCACTCTGGAAGCGCAATTGGAGGACGGCTCCTGGCGCCCCGTCATAACGGAATATTTCACCAGGCCACTCCTGGCCATTTTACATCCCGATAACATATGTAAAGGCCTCCAACGCTGCATGCCGTGGAGGTTCATTCGCCTGCTGAGCAACTTCCTGCCCCTTGCAACCTACCGGCCCCTCCCCCGGGAGACCGCGGAAGGCATCATGTTCTCCCTCGATAGTCCCCGCAAATTGAGACCCAAACAAAGGGAATTCCTCTTTCGGGGTTGGTGCTTTTCCAAATCCCAACGCATCAAGGCCGTGCGTATCGTTACCCCCGCCGGTTGGCAAAAAGCCCGCTACGGCATCGAACGCCACGACCTCCTGGAAGCTTTTCAGACCTGGTCCGACTCCGTCCTCTATTCCGGATTCGAAGTGCCCGTGACGGCGCCCCGGGGCTCTACCCGGTTCACTGTGGAAGCACAATTGGAGGACGGTTCCTGGCGCCCGGTAATCACGGAATATTTTATTCGACCGCTCCTGGCCGTTTTCCATCGGGAAAGAATATTCAAAGGCCTCCAACGCTATGTGCGGTGGACCAGAGAACACGATCGACTTTCTCCTCAGGACAGGAAGCGCATCGCCCAACACATCCGGATCTTCGAGACCAAACCTCTATTTTCCATAGTAGTTCCGACCTATAACACGGAAGTGAAGCTGCTGGATAAAATGATCCATAGCGTGCTCGATCAACTCTATGACAATTGGGAACTCTGCATCGCCGATGACAACTCGACCAAGCGCGCGACCCGAAGGCGGCTCCGATACTGGGAAAAACGGGACGACCGTATCAAAGTCACTTTCAGGACCGAAAACGGACACATCTCGGCCTGCTCCAACTCCGCCCTCGAATTGGCTACGGGCGAGTTCATCGCCCTCTTGGATCACGACGACGAACTGGCGCCCCACGCCCTCTATCTGGTGGCGCTGGAAATTCTGACTTATCCGGATTGCCAATTGGTTTACTCCGATGAAGACAAGATTTCGGTCGATGGCTACCGGGCGGATCCCTATTTCAAGCCCGATTTCGGCAGGGATTTGCTTTGCTCCCACAATTTCGTCTCTCACCTCTGTGTCTATCGGTCCGACCTGGTCCGGAAGTTGGGCGGATTCAGGGAAGAATTCGTGGGTTCACAGGACTGGGACTTGGTGCTGCGTTGCCTCGACCACGTCGAAGAAAAACAGATCCGGCACATCCAACGGGTTCTCTATCACTGGAGGCTCACGGGCGAATCCACCTCCGCCAGCATGCGCAACAAGCGATACGCGGTAGATTCGGGGCGTCGAGCGCTCGAGGAATACCTGAGCAAACACGAACGTCACGCCGAGGTTCTGGATGGACCGACCTTGGGATCTTTCAGAATCCGATACGGCACCCCGGGCGATCCCCTCGTTTCCATCATTATCCTGACCCGTAACAACGCCGGACTACTGCAGCGTTGTGTGGATTCCATTCGGGCCATTACGGGCTATCCCAATTACGAGTTGATCATCGTCGATAACGGAAGCGACGACCCGCAATCCATAGAACTTCTGGCCTCCCTGGAGGATAGCGAAAAGGCGCGTGTATTGGCAAAACCCGTGCCCTTCAATTTTTCCCTGCTCAATAATTGGGCCGCCCGGAGAGCCAAGGGAGACATCCTCTTGTTCCTCAACGACGATATCGAGGTAATCGAGGAAGACTGGTTGCGTGAAATGGTCAGCCACGCCATGCGCCAAGCCATAGGTCCGGTCGGAGCGAAACTCATTTTTCCAGACGGGTACAATCAGCACGCCGGAATGGTCCTCGGAATTGGAGGCGTGGCCGGACACGCCTTCAAGTTCCTCCACCGCAGCAACCCGGGGCACATTGGCCGGGCCGGTATCATACAAAACTATTCAGCCGTGACCGCGGCCTGTATGGCTATCCGCAAAAACGTATTCGAAAAAGTGGGAGGATTCGATGAGGATAACCTCGGGACGGCTTATAACGACGCCGACCTCTGCCTTCGGGCCTGGGAAATTGGCTACCGCACCGTCTGGACACCGCACGCCATTCTCATTCACCACGAATCCGCTTCCCGCGGTCTCGAAGACAATCCCGAGAAAAAAGAGCGCTGGCAATCGGAGGCGGATTACATGCTGGCAAAATGGAAACCCTTTATCGAAAACGACCCTTTCTACAACCCGGCTCTCACCCTGCACAGGGAAGATTTCAGGCTTGCCCGCCCGCCTCGCTATGTCCGGCCCTGGGAACAGGATTTCGGAAAACAACTGGAGGAATTCGTCCGGTTGGATGGTTGGAAGGCATTTTATCACCGGTTGCCCTGGACTCCCGATCTCCGGGCAAACATCACCGCAGTGAGCCAACGCTTGCAGATAGGGAGACTGACCTTGCAGGTGGAAATTCTAATGCCCCGGGATAGCCGTTTGACCGTCAGAATCGACGGCAACGAATTGGCCTACAACGTGTTGAAGGGAACCCCGCCGACCTTCTCCCCATCGCCAAGGGAATGCGTCAGGTCCATCGCCACGACTTTCATTCCGGCACATCCGCGTTCCCGCTTTTCCGTGGGAGTTTCTCCGCCAGAACAAAGCCGGCCTTTCGAAGTATTGGGTATGCCCGTTTGCAACCTCATACCCGACAGGATCGAAGAACCTTTTCTTTGCCGGGTGGAGGCAATTCTCGACCGGCCGGATTTCGGGACCCGGGTGATCTGGGGCTGGTGCTTCGGCTTGAATCCGCTCAAGGTCGGGAAAATCCGGGCCAGGCTGGATCACGTTAAACTCGAAGTGGAAACCCATCTCCCCCGCAAAGATGTAAAATCGGCTTATCCCCATGAACCGGATGCCGACCGATGCGGATTTGAATGTGAAATCCCGGCCGGAAAAAAGGGAGGGACCATCAAATTGGATTGCCAACTGGAAGGCAATGCTTTCTGGACCGAATTTTATCAGGGAGACCTGGCTTCCCTAGAGGAAGTAGCTCCGGAACCCGACCCGGACCAACTTCCGCAGGTAGTCGAACACCCGTTGCAAAGCCGCTATAATCTGGACACCATATTTGTCGAACAGCAGAGAAAACTGAGAACGAAATTATTAGGTTGGGTCTTCCTGGAGGATGGCCCGGCCATTGAGGGGGTGCGGATTCTGATCAGGGATGGAAAGCTGAAATGCCGCTACGGATTACAGAGAGAGGATGTCCTGGCCGAGTTTCCGGGACAGGCAAATGCCATCTACTGCGGGTTTGAGGCGAATATCGAGGAGGTTACGGGCAATCCGACCCTGGTCTTTCAACTGCAGGTAAAAGGGGGGGACTGGATCACCTTCGATCAGCGTAAACCGGCCCAAATCAAAACGACCTATTACCATAAGAAGAAAATTCCCGCCACCGAGAGCGGAGTCCTGGCCAATGTGGAAAACGCCCGCATAGAACGGCGCTTCGGCCATCAATTTGCCATTACGGGATGGTGCTTCCGAACCGATGGAAAACCCGTTTCAAATATCCGCATACGCACCGACAAGGAGACTTTCCCGGGAAAGCTCGGTATCGAAAGAACCGACGTCCACGAAAGGTTCCATAACAAATACCCGGTGGGCCAGCAGGCCGGGTTCGAAATACCTCTCAATGACATCGAGAGAAATGCCAAATTGAACTTTGAATACAAAATATCCAAAGGAAGATGGACTCGATTTGCCGTGGAAGATTTTTCCAAGTTTCCGGTTTCACATTTCGCCACTTACTCGGAGGATAGATCGGACTACCAAAAGTGGCTGGCCCAATATGACAACCTTCTGTCCATCCCGAAGGACAAGGCCCGGGCTCGATTGGACGAGCTTACCCTCAAGCCCCTCATTTCCATTATCCTGCCGGTCTACGATACGCCGGAAAAATACCTTCGCAAGGCCCTCGAATCGGTCAAACGCCAGTATTATCCCAACTGGGAGCTGTGCCTGGCCGACGATGCCTCCTCCAAAGTACGCGTAAAAGCGGTTATTGAGGAATTTGCCGCCGAGGAACCGCGCATTAAAACTGTATACCGCCGGGAAAACGGCCACATCTGCCGGGCATCAAACTCCGCCCTGCAGTTGGCCGCTGGAGAATGGTGCGCCTTCCTGGACCACGACGACGAACTGGCTCCGGATGCCTTGTTACGGGTGGTTGAATTTATCAACCGCAATCCCCATGCCCAGTTCCTTTACAGCGACGAGGACAGGATGGACACGGAGGGAAACCGGCGAGATCCCTATTTCAAGCCGGACTGGAATCCCGAACTGCTGGAAGGACAGAACTACATCTGCCACCTGACCGTTATCCGGCGTGAACGGATCGAACGGGTCGGAGGATTTGAACCGGGAATGGAGGGCAGCCAGGACTGGGACCTGTTTCTGAAAATAACCGAATCCCTGCAACCCGAACAGATCGTGCACATCCCCTATGTGCTCTATCACTGGCGAGCCGTCGAGGGATCTACCGCCCTGGCCCTGGAAGAAAAAAGCTATATCCGGAAATCTTCGCGCAAGGCGCTGGAAGGGCACTGCGCCCGAGCCCATCCCGGCGCCAAGGTCTTTGCCATCGCCCATGGACACTGGCGCATAAAACATCCTCTACCGGAGCCCGCCCCCGAAGTGTCCATCATTATCCCGACCCGCGACCAAGCCGAAATTTTACGGGCCTGTATCCGGAGTGTCCAAAATTCGACCTCCTATACCAATTTCAATATCCTCGTCGTCGACAACCAATCGGTAAAAAAGGAAACCCACGAACTCTTCGCCGAACTCAGAGATGATGGCATTAGGGTGCTGCCCTATGACAAACCCTTCAACTTTTCCGCTATCAACAACTACGCTGCCGCTCGTGCCGGCGGGGATATCCTTCTATTTCTCAACAACGATATCATCGTCAACAATTTCGATTGGCTGGAGGAAATGGTCAGTCATTTCGGCAAAAACCGGGTCGGAACGGTTGGGGCAAAACTCTACTATCCGGAAGACCTCATTCAACACGCCGGGGTTATCCTCGGCATCAACGGGGTAGCGGGCCACTGCTTCAAATATGCGGAACAAGGCGAGCCGGGGCAAAGGAACCGCCTCAATCTGGTCCAGCAGTTTTCCGCCGTCACGGCGGCCTGCATGGCCGTAAAAAAATCCGTTTTCGAAGCAATAGGCGGGTTCGAGGAAGAACACCTGGGGGTTGCCTTCAACGACGTCGATCTTTGCCTGCGCATGAGGGAAGCGGGATACAGCATAATCTGGACTCCCCACGCCCAACTCTACCACCACGAATCGCTATCCCGGGGTGACGACAGCTCCTGGCACAAAGATGCCCGTGTGGACGAGGAAATCGAATACATGATGTCAAAGTGGTCCTCCATCCTCCCCTATGATCCCAACTACAACCCCAATCTGACCCTCGAATTTGAAGACTTTTCCCTGGCTTGGCCTCCCCGATTGCCCAAAGCATGAAGGTTACCCTAATGTCATTTCTCATTTATTTGTTCACCCAAACGACGGACTTTTCGAGGATAGAATGAAGACGTATCCATTGTCCAATTATAACATTATTTTTGGTCCAATTGAAAGGTGCGCTTTCATTACCATAAAATCCTGTCCATCCTGATCAACTTGTCCTGCCGCCGTGCCGTGCGTAGCTTGGTTTGGGCGAAGTGAGATCCATGTTTCAATTTCGATCACGATCACGATCAAGATCACGATCACGAAAAAACTCTGTGCTCTCTGTGTCCTCTGTGGTTGTTTACTTAAAGGACACCACACTAAAACGCATTCGAAAATGGCCGTGGCTGGAGGCCGGTCTGGCTTTTCTGACCCTCCTTTTTCTGTTTCCTTCCCCCTACTTCGTTACTCCAAATCTGGACTCCTCCTGGCAGGCCGTTCTGGAAGAGGCCTTCTTCAAGCAATGGCAATTCGGAAAGGACATCATTTTTACCGGTGGTCCTTTGAACCTCCTCTATTCGCCCACTTCCAATGGGTATTATCCCCTCCTTCAGGTATTTGCGGAGGCGCTCGTACTGTATCTGGCCCTTTTCTTCCTTTTCTCCACCCTTCGTTCTCAGCCCAACTGGGTTCACGGCGCCCTGTTCATCGTCCTCTTTTGCGCCGCCGCCTCAGGCAAAGACGGAATCTATTTGTGTTCTCTGGCCGCCGTCTCACTCCGATTGCTCCTGGGTGACCTCAAAATCTACAGGATGGTTGCCCTCTATGGTTTTGTGGCCGTCCTCAGCCTGATGAAATTCAGCTTCGCACTGATGGGATTCGGTTGCACTGCCTTCCTCTGCCTCTTTCACCTTTGGCAAAAGAATTATAAAACTGCTGCCCAGCTATCGGGGATTTACCTTGGCGCCATCTCTCTCCTCTGGATCGCAGTCGGCCAGTCCCCGGCAAATATACCGGCTTATTGGAGCCATTCCTTAAGCGTGGCCATGGGTCACCAGTGGTCCATGCAGAGACACGAATCCTTCGGTATCATCCTGCCTCTTCTTCTCATAGTACTGTTGGCCGGCCTCCCCATTCTGGCCTGGACCATTCATCGCCGGAAGGAACCGGTCAACTGGGCAATCTTCGGATTATCCGCCCTGACCCTTTTCCTTACCTGGAAGGCCGGGGTGGTTCGCCCCGACCATCACATGACCTACTTTCTCCAGGGTTCGGTTCTGTTACCGGCCATGCTCCTCCAATTCATCGGACCCAGGAAATGGGCTCTTTCCTGGGTATCGGTCTGTTTTATCGCGTTTTTCATATCCTGCTTCTGGATGATCCCCCTCAACCGGGAACAGACTTTCGACCGAGCCCATCAAAATTTTGAAAAAGGAGTGCAAACCATCCTGAACCCCGGCAGCTTGAAAACAGGCTTTTCCGACCGGATCCCCTCTATAAAATCTTTACACGACTTGCCCGCCGTCAAAGCCCGCGTCGGAAGGGATTCAATGGACGTGCTCCTCCATCATCAGGGTATTCTGCTCCTGAACGACCTCAATTACCAGCCGCGTCCCACCCTGCAAAACTACCTGGCCTACAATCCGCGCCTGGCCCGCCTGAATTATGACCACGTGCTGAAAAACCCTCCCCGTTACCTTTTGAGCCGGGATGACTTTTGGGATGGATTTTACGCCTTGGCCGAAGACAACCTCTATTACCGCGAATTTTTGCAACACTACCTGCCCGTACTGACCGAACAGGAATTTCTCCTGCTCGAACGATCGCCCGGTGCCAAACAATTCACCGAGGAAATCAGCGTTCTGCAGACAAGAATTCTCTCCGGTCAACGCGTCGACGTGACAAAATACTCCGGCCGCCCCCTGTGGGTCAGAGTGCGCTATGAACCGAACCTCCTGCAAAGAGCCCAGGCACTCGTTTACAAACCCGAAACCCTTCTCTTGCGCCTGATCACCGACCGGGGCGAGGAATTCGAAGTGAGGCTGGTGGGACCCAACCTGCCAAACGGATTTTTGTTGAGCCCCCTTCTCCAAACCAATTCCGATATCTCCAACTTCCTCACTGCGAAGCAACCGCTCACCCATATCGACAGCTTCACCATCCTCTCCAGCCCCGGCCACACCCTCTTCCCGACCCGCCATTTCGAGATCGAGGTCCTCCAACTGATTAAATAAACCACAGAGGGCGCAGAGAGGCGCTGGCGCGCCAATTAGGAATTAGGAATTATAAGAGATGCTAAGTTGCTGAGTTGCTGGGCTTTGGAGTTTAACGCCTTTGGCGTAATAGCCAGATGATGGCGCCGGAGGCGTCTCTTGGTGTTCTTGGCGAGAGTCAATTCCTCATCCAGGATCTTTCCCTTTCAGATCCTTATCCTGTCTGTTTTGCCCCTTAATAAAAACTGTTACCAACCCTACCAACGTGATTCCGGCAATTGATGCACCGGCGACATCATGTCCCGAGTAAACTAAGAAAGATCCTAATGATAACCCAATTACGGCGATAATGAATCCCATAATTTGACCCCGATTACTTTCTTTCATCTGGCTGGAGACAACTTGTTTCTCAATTGCGATTCTGTGTTGTCTCTGTTCATCGAATGCCTGCATTATGCGCATTGCTGCACCCGGCACTACCTCATCATATTTTTCCAGTTGTTCAGGCGAAGGCAACGGACCGGAATGGACTACTTCCTCTGTAACCCGAACAAGGTGTTCTTTCCTGTTTGGCTCAAGATTGCCTCCCGCTTTCCGTGAGGGAGGATGAAACCGTTTCTTTCCTCGCCTTGGTTTTTTCTTGGAAGCCAATTGTGCCTATTCGGTTTCCTTCAAGTCTTTGGCTTCCTTATCCGTCGCCGCCCGTACATCTTCCCCGACACAGGCCCAATCCATAAACAGAGCCAAGGTATCCGCCTCTTTACCATTTTTCGATTGGTTGAACCGATAATAGTTACCAGCGACATTCATGACCGATCCAAATCCAGTTCTAAAATTGGGGGTAGACACCAGGAAATCCGTACAGATTTGACGATTCATAATTCAAAAGACTGCTGTTCTCTTACAACGCAATAAGATGATGGATGGCCCAAATTGTTCCGGTAAAGGTGATTGGTCAACCAAAAATCTTCCTTCCTCTATTTGCATTCTTGGTGAGAGAGAGGCGCGCGGGGCGCGCCAATTGGCGTGGTGGGGGACCCGCCTCCCGGCGTGGCATGCAGGAATGTCCCCCCTCCGTTAACTCTTGTTTTGGCGCCATCGGCGCCTCTTGGCGATCTTTGCGAGAGGCAATTTCTTTTTTCGATCACGATTACGATCACGATCACGATTACCCATGCTCATCCGTGTTATCCGTGGTTGACCTCTCTCTCAATTCCTAATTCCTAATTCCTAATTCTTAATTGGCGCGCCGGGGGCGTGCCTTATCCTGGTTTATCTGTAGCATGGTTAAGCAGTTAAAAGGCACGAAATGCTCTTGGACGGTCCTGACGGTTTTTGTCGGGTTGTTGCTGATATGGTTTTCCAATGGTGGGAAGAGGGATCCTGAGCTGACCGAGAAAAAGGATGAGGTGGTGGTCAGGGATTCCGAGCATGGACCAGAGAAGCATGAAACCCATTCGAACGGGTTGCTTCCGGCAATCGAAGGGGATCCAGGGGCAAGGTCCTCCATCGGCGCCATAGAGGAATTCGAGGAATGGATGGGACGATTCCTGCCCTCCGACAGCTCCGGACGCGACCGACTGATCGAGGAGGGGGTCGCGGTGGCAGGTCGTCGTCGTGAGAAAATGAAAAGGTTGATGCAGGCGGATCCGGAAGCGGCGCTGGCTCTGGCTGTTCCCTACGAATTCAGACGCGAATTGCCTCCCGAAATTATCGATCGACTGGAAACCCCGGTGAGCAACTTTGCCCAATACCAGGTAGTCGTTTACTGCTCGGATCCCGGCCATGCCGGGCATGATCATGCTGAAAGTGAATACGAACGGATCGCTAAATTCGGCGGAAATCGATATCGGGTCCACACCTTCGGGAGCCGGTTCAACGTTACGACCAAGGATCTGATATCGATCCATGGAATCGCCATAGACGAGGATCTGGCCATGGCGGACGATCCAGTCCGCGTTCTCTCGGAATCGGAACGGGCGGACCGAGGGTTCGAGGCAAACATAGCGGTTTCCGTGGGAGGGAATGTCTACGGGGCATCCGACGAGGAAGCGGTAAGGCAGTTGCGCCAAATCCTGGAGGAAGATGAATGCTCCCTGGGACCACAGCCCGCTGCCGGATACAGGGCCTTGCAAAGGGAAGAAGTGGAAGGAGTGAGCCTATTGCTGGCCCAGGAACCGGATGAAGATATCGACTTTACCGACCTGTCGGAAGCGCAGTCAGCGCCTCATACCCTGGGACCCAAAACCATGCTCTACATTCGGGTACGCTTCTCCGACCAGGAGGAGGATTTTGAACCCATTGACTTGGCCACGCTCAAGGAGCGGCAAGTAGGTGTCGAAGCATTTTGGTACGAAAACTCCTACGGGAAATCATCCCTGACCACCACCTTTACCGATACCATGACACTGCCCAATCCCATCAGCTATTACGGGAATAGTCATACATTCCTTGATACCCTTTTTGAAGATGCCTTGCCCCTGGCAAAAGCGACGGGCCAAGCCAAGGGTCAGAATTGGGATGAAGCCACATACGATTTTTGCACCGTGCTCACGAGCGGTGGAAACTGGACTCATGGCGGTTTGGCCACCGTCGGTGGCCGCTATTCTCATCTCTCCCGGGCCGTTGCCTCCAAAATCCAGACTGCTTCCCATGAATTCGGACACAACCTCGGCTTGTACCACGCCAATTTCTGGAGGACGGATTCCACCTCGCCCATCGGACGCGACTCCATCCCCGGTGGTTATGTGGGGGATAAGGAGGGGGATGAGTGGTCTGAATACGGTAATTTATTTTCCCCTATGGGCAACTTGACCCCCTGGGAATGGAGCAATTCCGAATTAGAGAAAGCGCATTACACGACAGGTGAAAAAGTGCATTTGGATTGGCTGATTGCCGAGGATGGGGATTGGGAAAGCGTGGATCAAACTACAACCACACCGATTCGACTTTATCGCCACGATGTGAAGTCCGATGATTTTGGCGCCATGTTGAACGGGGTGGCACGTGCCATAAAGATCAATGCGGACTCCGGTGACTACGCTGCTACCGACAAACGGCGCTACTGGTTGAGCTACCGCCGCCTGCCCACCAACGACGTATTAGTTTTAGAAGACTCCCTTCCCTATGGTTTGCAGGTGGAATGGCAGCGCGAAACTTATTCGCGGGACGGGTCCATACTCCTGGATATGACACCGTATACTATTGGCTCAGCAAACAACTACATTGCCGACAGCATTCACCCAACCAGACTTGGCAAAGAAGATGAGAAAGACGGCGTCCTCGTCATTGGGCGGACCTACAGTGACAAAGTAGCGGACATCCATTTTACCCCTATCGCCCAAGGTGGCGAAAATCCCAATGAGTGGATAGACGTGATGGTCAATATCGGCGCTCAGGATGGTAACACGGATCCCGAGATTACGTCCTTTACGGCGAGTTCCACCCAGGTGGCGCCGGGAGAGATGGTGAACTTTTCGGTCGAGGCCGAAGATAAGGATGGGGACACCCTCTACCATACCTGGACTTTCGGTGACAACTCCATGGTTGTCGAAAGCCTCAACTCCAAGACCGCAAGAAAAAGCTGGAATTCCAGAGGTATTTATCGGGTAAGGATAACGGTTTCGGATGGAAAAGGTGGCAGTGATTCAAAAGAAATCCATGTTGCTGTTGGTCCGGTTTCAGATTTTATCGCCATAAGGGGCCGCGTGACATCTGAGAATTTCCCGGTGGAGGGCGCCATCGTAAAATTATATTCGGAGTGGGAAATGAGAAGGACGAGCCTTACGACGGTGGATTACGGTTGGACGGATGGCGACGGAAATTATCTCCTGCTCCATGCCAAGGACACTGAGAATTGGTTAACGATCCTAAAGGATGGATTCGGTTTTAGGCCGCTTTTTCCTAACCCGGTTTATTTGGCCGATTCCGAAGTGAACGGGCGGGACTGGGTCGGGTTTCCATTAATTCCGGATAGAACTCCTGTCCTCAATCTGACAACTCCCAAAGATTTTGTAGCGATGGTTCCGGAAGGATCGGGGCTATTCCTGGAAGTCGATATTTCCGAAGGCAACTTTCTGAGTTCCTCCGGAAAGCCGACTGTAAGCTGGTCCGTATCGGAGGCTCCTGAAGGCGGTGAGGTCACATTCTCACCCCCTCAAGGCCTTGCTACAGTTGCTAACTTCAACGTTCCCGGATCCTATGCAATTTTAATCTCAGTCACCTATGATGGAGTGAATACGGAAACTGCGGAGGTCTTTGTTCGCACTGGGCTCAATCCGGATGATAACCCTCCCTCCGCAGACGCAGAAGTTTATTTGTCCATGGACGAAGGGGAGGGGATCACAGCCACAGACAGTCGGGGAGAGAACAACAACGGCAGCTTGGTCAATGGCGCGAGTTGGACCGGACCAAGTGGCGGTATCTCGGGAACGGGCATCGTTCTGGACGGCATCGACGATCAGATCCATATGGAAAACGCTAACGGAATCCATGACCTATTTGACCTGATCCACGGGGAGCGCACCATAACCCTCTGGTTCAAAGCGGACGATCCACTCCGGAAAACCAAACAGGCACTTTACCAGGAAGGGGATCAGTCGAGGGGGTTGAATATATACCTTGAAGCGGGAACGCTTTATATCGGGGGCTGGATCAATGGCGATAACGGCTTGCAAGAAACCTTTCTCCGTACGGAGTTGCTCGATACAAACTGGCATTATGTAGCGCTTGTCCAGCACCCGGACCGGAATCAAGCATTTCATATTTTCTCATCCCAGGCATTCAGAGGATTTCTGGACGGCATGGAGCTTGGGGCCGGTGATAGAAATACATTTGTGGTCCGATCAAATGTGGTTACGGATAGAAAAATCACCTTAGGCGCCAGTCGCGTAACAACCCGGTATCACGACGGCATTAGCTTCAGTCCGGATTATCATTTTCGGGGAATTGTGGATGAATTCCACTTGTGGAATCGCGCCTTGTCCCGGTTTGAATTGGCGCAACAGTTGTTCGGCCAAACCATTATGGGTCCTGAGTTGATCCTATCCTCGGTTGATCACTCGAATGGCAGCGTGGTCATTCCACCGGGAATGGGCATCATCCTGAATGGCGAAACTCCGGGAAGTAGTTCCCAGGAATCAAAGTGGGAAACGGTGATGGCGCCTGAAGGTGGTGAGGCGACGTTTAGCGACTCAACCCATCCAAGCGCCACAGCCACCTTTTCGACCCCCGGATATTATAAGCTCCGTTTATCCGCCGATGACGGCATGCAAAAATCGGCTATCGATATCGACGTGCACGCCGGCTTGGAGGCGGGTTCCAATTTCTATTCGCCCAAAGAGGTCGTATACTATTCAATGGATGAAGCAAGCGGGGAAATCGTAGGGAATAGCGCTGAGGAAAGCGAACCTGGCATATTGTCAAATCCTTCAAGCTGGACTTCTGAAGGAGGAGGCATTTCAGGAACCGCCATCCAATTTGATGGGATTGATGATGGTCTGGAAATGGGAAATCATTCCCCATTCACAAAGAGTTCCAATACAAAATCTTTCGCTTTGTGGGTGAAACCGAATGAACTCGGAACGGGTAACAAGGAAGTCATATTACTGGAGGCTGGCAGGTCCAGCGGCTTAAATATTTACCTTGACGGAAATGTGCTTTATTTTGGTGGCTGGAATGACACTGAAATTCGTTGGGAAACCTATTTGCCTGTTCACATAACCTGGGGCAGATGGAGCCATTTGGCGCTCGTTTTCGATCCTGATCATTCGGGTTTGCCTCACGATGGGCTACGAGCCTATTTGAATGGCAGGCAGGTAGCCTCGGGATTGGCTTGCTTCCGGAATTGATTATCGGATGGACCAGAGGACGCTTGGCAAGGGCTCTCAGAGGGCTCGTTTCCACGATGGACCGGCAAGCTCTGATGTCAATTATGCTTTTCGCGGTATCCTGGATGAATTCCATGCTTACAACGATCATGCCCTGACAATCGATGAAATCGGCATGCTCTATGCCTTCGGAAATATCGGCCCCACCGTTGACGCGGGACCGGATCAGTTTGAACTCCCTCCTCGTAAATTTACATTGGAAGGAAGCTCCACCGACGACGGAAGGTGGTCCAGCCCGGTGACGTATTCCTGGCATATCCTCAATGGACCAGGGGAAGACAGCTTTCGTCTTCTTGAAAGTAACGGCGCCTCCGCCCAAATAGACTTTTCCGAAGGAGGTAGTTACCGATTTGCCCTGGGAGCATTCGACAGCCAGGTGACCACCTTTGACGAATTGATGGTAACGGTGAGGCACCCCAATCCATTCGAACGATTTATGCATGGTTTTCCCGCCATCGCAGTGGAAGACCGCAGCCACGATGGCGATCCTGACGGGGATCGCCGCAGCAATTTGGCCGAGTACGCTTTGGGGGGCGCCCCCGATGTAAGCGAAACCTATTACCAACTGGGCCTACGCCACGAACTCGTTCGGGAAGCGGGGGATTGGTATGCCGAATTCCGGTATCCGCAACGACGAGATGCAGCACAACGCGGACTGAGATACGCGTTCGAGGTGTCGGACGACCTCTCCGCAGGCTCCTGGATGGACCGGGGCTACACCGTGATGAACATTACCCCCATGGATGAGGTCTTCGAGGAAGTTCGCCTGAGAATGGATGAGCCGCTCGATTCCGCCAACTCCCGGCTGTTCGGTAGGGTAAGGGTGGAATTGAGGGATTGAGGCGCGCGAAGAGCGCCGGGAATAGCCACAAAAAAGCACAAAAAACACAAGACTCTCGCAGAGCGCAAAGGGCGCAAAGAGGAGGAGAAGAGAATTAGGAATGAAAAATTTTGTGTTTTTTGCGTCTTTTGTGGCTATTTATCAAATTAGTGTTCAGTGCTATCTGTAATCCAGTTTTTGGTTCCTCATTCGTGCCCATCCGTGTAATCCGTGGTTAATTCCTCTCCCCAATCTCTGTGCTCTCTGTGTCCTCTGTGGTGATATATTTTGGGCCGCCACACTAGGCCAAGAGGGGCTTGACCACCTTTCCGTGCACGTCGGTCAGACGGTAATGGCGACCCTGAAATTTGTAGGTCAACTTTTTGTGGTCGATGCCCAGCAAATGGAGGATGGTGGCGTGCAGGTCGTGGACGCTGACCGGGTCCTTGACGATGTTGTAGCTGTAATCGTCCGTTTCTCCGAAGCTCATTCCCGGTTTCACTCCGCCCCCCGCTAAAAACAGGGTAAAACACCTCGGGTGGTGGTCGCGACCGTAGTTGGTGGGGGTCAAGGCGTTCTGGCAGTAAACCGTGCGGCCGAATTCACCGCCCCAAATTACAAGCGTTTCGTCGAGCATGTCGCGCCGTTTCAAGTCCTTGATCAATCCGGCCGTGGCCTGGTCGGTATGTCCGCACTGGCGTTTCAGTTGATTGGGCAAACCATTATGGGTGTCCCAGCCGCGGTGGAACAATTGTACAAAACGCACTCCGCGCTCGGTCAATCGCCGGGCCAATAGACAATTGTTGGCGTAGGTTCCCGGTTTTTTGGCGTCCTTCCCGTAGAGGTCGAAGGTGCTATCCGGTTCGGAGGAGACATCGACCAGTTCCGGCACGGAGGTCTGCATGCGGAAAGCCATTTCGTATTGAGAAATGCGGGTCTCGATCTCCGGGTCCCCGTAGTCGTCGAATTTCATCCGGTTCATGGCCGCGATATGATCCAGGGTCTTGCGCCTCAGTTCCGAACTCATCCCCTCGGGATTATTCAAATATAAAACCGGATCCGGTCCCCCGCCGAATTTTACCCCTTGATGCCTGGAGGGCAGGAACCCGGGTCCCCACAACCGGTCGTAAAGCGGTTGACCGCCCGAAAAGGAGGTCATGGCCACGAATGCGGGCAAGTTTTCATTCGTGCTGCCCAACCCGTAGGAAAGCCAGGAACCGATGCTGGGCCGACCGGCAATTTGGAAGCCCGTCTGGAAAAAAGTGATAGCGGGATCGTGGTTGATGGCCTCGGTATGCATGGATTTGATGAGGCAAACCTCGTCCATTACTTCCGCCAAGTGAGGCATTACTTCGGTATTCAGCCAGGTGCCGCTCTCCCCTACCCTTTCGAATTTGAAAATGGATCGGGCCACCGGGAAAGAGGATTGCCCGGCCGTCATGCCGGTCAACCGCTGACCGTTGAAAACGGATTCCGGAACTTCCCGGCCGTGGACTTTATCGAGAAAGGGTTTGTAGTCGAAGAGGTCCATCTGAGGGGGGCCTCCCGATTGGAAGAGGTAGATGACCCGCTTGGCCTTGGGAGCGAAATTTGGGAATCCGGGTAGTCCGTTATTCCGGGCAGGAGCGGCGAACAGGTTTTCATTGAGAAGGGAGGCCAAGGCCACCCCGCCCAGTCCCCTGGCCGCCTTGCCTAAAAAATAACGGCGCGTCATGGTCAACGGATTGGCCGATAGTTGCTGATAGCCGCAACAGCCATGCGAGAGCTTGGGCGGGATGTCGCGGTTTGGGCGGAGGGGATTCATCGTTTATTCCTTCGTCAATACTTCATCTAAATTTAACAGCGTATTGGCAAGCGTTGTCGCGGCAGCGAGGGCAATTGGAGCCAAGGTGGGATCGGGTTCGGACTCCCCCACCGCTATCAGTTGCCTGGCCGCCTCTTCATCCCCGGCAAAGGCTTTCCGGTATTGCCCGTAGGCATCGGTCAGTAAGGCCAACTCCTTATCAGTCGGATAACGGGCCGCAACGGATCGGAAGGCAAATTCGATCTGGTCGGCCATGGAGTTTCCCCCCTGCAGCAAAATTCTTTGTCCCAGATTTCTGGCCGCTTCCACAAATATCTTTTCATTGAGCGTGGTAAGAGCCTGCAAAGGGGTGTTGGTTCGCTGGGGAGACACCCTGCAATTTTCCCGGTCCGCCGCATCCAGGATGGCCATGGTTGGCGGAGGAAGCGTTCTTTTCCAGTGGGTGTAGAGGCTGCGTCGATACAGGTCCTCGCCCTGCGATTGCACATACTCCATGTTGCTGAGATTCTCCCACAACTTGTCCGGCTGATAAGGTTTGACCGAGGCGCCTCCAATCCTTCCCTCCAATAACCCGCTCACGGCCAAGGCCTGGTCGCGCAGGGTATGGGCGGAGAGGCGCTGGCGCAAGCCGCGGGCGTAGAGCAGATTCTCTGGATCGCGCTCCAGAGTTTCCCGTAGAACCCGGGAGGATTGCCGGTAAGTGGCGCTGGTAACGATCAATTTCTGCATCGCCTTGATATCCCAATCCAAGCGCACAAACTCATCCGCCAACCAGTCCAGGAGTTTGGGATGACTGGGCCAATCGCCCTGCAATCCGAAGTCTTCCGCCGTTTTCACCAATCCCTTGCCAAAATATTTCAACCAGTAGCGGTTGACCGCGACCCGGCCCGTCAAGGGATGTTTCCCGCTGACGAGCCATCGGGCAAACCCGAGGCGATCCGCTGACAGACCTTCTTTGGGTTGAGGGAATACTTCCGGCAACTTCCGTTCCACCCGCTCACCCAGTTGATGGTAGACGCCGCGTTTCCTGACAAAGGTCTCCTTCCTCGGGACCATCTCCCGCATCACCATGGTCGTTGGCAGGGAATCATGGTATTCCCGTCGATCGACCCGGAGAGAAAACACATCCTCAGCCAAGGTTTTGATCGGTTCCGCCGCTACGTTTTCCAGGAAGTAGGAACGGATCTTGTTGCGGGCGGAAGCCGATCGCCGTGATGGCGGGCGGCGGGCAATCTCCCTCACCGGCAGTGCCTCGACCAGGATGGCTATCTCATCCTCCCACAAAGAGCGGTGGTAGATCCGCAATTCGTCCACCTTGCCCTTGAAATTGGCCTCGTGATTACTTCCCCCGATTTGAAACAAGCCGTCCTTTGCGCCTGGATTGAGGTTGCTGATGGAGTTGTACAGTTGGCGGGTTTGGGCGATTTCTCCGTCCAGGTAGATTTTCATCCCATTGGCAGACATGAGCCCCTCGTTGACCAGCGTGACGTGACGCCAATCCCCCGGTTGTATCTTTTGCTCGGTCTCGATCGCGGCAACCCCGGCGATCCAACTTGAAATTATGAAAAACTGCACCTTCCCCCCATCCAGTTTTGCCACGATTCCCTTCTTTTGGATCCTGTCCTTCTGATTGGAAAGGATGACCCCCTCCCGAACGGCATCCGGCTTTACCCAAAAAGAGAGGCTAAAACGTTCTTCGGCGGCAAAATGATACTTCTCATCCAAGGAAAACCGGCTTTCCCCATCGAAAGTGGCCGCGGTGCCGAAGCGTCCGCTTCCAAACCAGGGTTGCCCTTTTGCCGCTGATATTCCCTCGTCCTTCCCGTCAAAACCATATGCCGCCGTCATTCCCCGCCCGAGTAATTTGCCCTCGCTGGCCCGAACTGCGGCAGTCGACTCCCATCTCTTCTGATCGTAGTCAATGCGGTATTCAGCCGCCGCCAACCTCATTTCCGTCCTATGTAAAGCCTCGTCTTTCGCGGCCAACTCGGCCGACTGATCCTCGGTGGGTGCAACAACCAAAGGTTCTGAATTACCAAACTTCCGCGCCCTGCCCGATTCGGGCACATTGTTGAAATAAGCCAGCAGTTGGTAGTACTCTTTTGTACTGATGGGATCGTACTTGTGGTCGTGGCAACGGGCGCATCCCATAGTCAAACCCATCCACACCGTCGAAGTGGTATCCACCCGGTCGACCGCGTTCTCCAGCAGAAACTCCTCGAAAACCAAACCGGCTTCCGAATTGTAACGGTGGTTGCGGTTGAATCCAGTGGCGATGATTTGGTCGAGGGTCGGGTTTGGCAACAAGTCTCCCGCCAATTGTTCGATGGTAAACTGGTCAAAGGGTTTATTTTGGTTGTAGGCATCGATCACCCAGTCGCGCCAACGCCACATGTAACGGGGACCATCGTTCTGATAACCGTCGGTGTCGGCATAACGGGCTGCATCGAGCCAGGGAAGAGCCATGGTCTCCCCGTATCGGGGCGAATCCAGCAAACGGTCGACCAGCTTTTCATAGGCGTTGGGGGACCGGTCTTTCAAAAAGGCATCCACCTCGGCGGGAGTCGGCGGCAATCCGATCAAATCCAAACTCAAACGGCGAATCAGGGTGGCGCGATCGGCCTCCGGGGCTGGCTTCAAGCCTTCCGCGTTCAACCGGGCCAGAACGAAGTAATCGATTCCGTTGCGGCACCAATCCGCATCGGACACCTCGGGCAGTTCAGGTCGCCGCACCGGTTCAAAGGACCAGTGCTTTTTCCAATCCGCCCCCTCCTCCACCCACCGGCGGATCAATTGCTTCTCTCGCTCACTCAAAGTGTTGCCGGAATCGATCGGGGGCATGCGGTCATCCTCATCGTCTGCCGAAATGCGCCAGATAATTTCGCTATGATCCGGTTTCCCGGGAACAATTGGGAAATAACCGCCACCGAGATCGCCAAAAAGGCCCGCCCTCGTGTCCAGCCGCATTTCCGCTTCGCGCGTTCTTTCGTCCGGACCGTGACACTTGAAGCAGTTGTCCGACAAAATGGGCCGTATATCCCGGTTGAAGTCGACTTCACCCGAAAGACCGCAGGCAAACCAGCAGCTTGCCGCAGCCAACATAAGGGAGAGAAAAACTGGTCGGGTGGCCTGCAAGGATTATGACAAATAATTAGGGGCGATTTGGGGGAAATATAGCAGCGGATCGAACTTCTAACAAGGGGAATTCTGCGGCGCTTTGCGCCGAGAGGAAAGAGGGAAGAGGAAAGAGTTCAGTGGTCAGTTATCAGTGGCGAGAGATAATATGAATTATCCTGTCCTTCTTGTGCATCCATATTAATTCTCGATCGCGACCACGATTTACTTCTCACCACTCCCCCACTCCATCACTCCATCATACCAACACTCCTCATTCCTGATTGGCGCCTCCGGCGCCCACTGAACACTGAACCCTGATTACTGAACACTGGCGCCCTCGGCGCCTCATGTGGAACCCCGTTGGGGTTTGTGATCTGTTTCCCATTCCTACCCAGCGTGCGCTACGCGACACTGGGCTTTGCAGTTCATCCCAGATCGGGGTGGAGGCTGTTTCGTGGGATTGCGGCGTAAAGCTGCTCCTACCTATCCAGCCTTTAGCCTTCAACCTTTAGCCTTTTAATTCCTAATTCCTCATTGGCGCCCCCGGGCGCTTCATATCCGTGCTCATCCGTGTAATCCGTGGTTCCTCTTTTATCCACTCCTCCATTCCATCACTCCCTTCTCCCTCATTCCTAATTCCTCAATGGCGCCCCCGGCGCCCTCGACCCCTTCCTCCCGAAACAGCAATTGACTGTCCCAAAGCCCACCCGCATAGTGGGCATGTTGTTGGCAATTACCCATGAATAAGCGTATATTTTCCATTCTTCTTGCTCCCCTTATCCTGACCCTTGGAACCGCTCGGGCGGACGCGTCAGAACCCATCCAGGTTTTGCTCATCGAAGGCCAGAACAACCACAGAAACTGGCCCGAAACCTCTCAGTTCATGAAGAGCTTTCTAGAGAAAACCGGTAAGTTTGAAGTGACCCTTACCCGCACTCCCCCTAGTGACGGACGCAAGCAGAATTACGGCGCGTCCCATCCGGAGGTTCCGGAAATGGCCGCTGCACTCCAGGCGCAATGGGACCAATGGCGACCGGATTTCGGCTCCTACGACCTGGTTCTGTCCAATTACAACGGCGTTCTCTGGCCGGAAGAAGTTCAGCTCGATTTCATGGAATACCTGCAAAACGGCGGCGGCTTTGTCGTCGTTCACGCCGCAAACAACGCCTTTTCCCAATGGGAGGAATACCAGAGGATGATCGGGGTGGGCGGTTGGTACGGCAGAACTACCGAGCGGCATGGTCCCAAGATTCTCTGGGAAAATGACAGCCTTGTTCTGGACCACAGTTCGGGCAAATGCGGAGCCCACGGCAAACGACAACCGGCCGTGGTCGATATACGCAATTCGGACCACCCCATTACCAAGGGATTTCCCAATTCCTGGCTGCATCCCACTGACGAAGTCTACTTCAACATGTGCGGTCCGGCCGAGGGCATCACCGTACTTGCCAGCGCCTATTCGGATCCCGATACGGGAGGAAGTGGCAACCATCACCCCATCGTCCTGACCACCGATTACGAAAAGGGCCGCGTATTCCACATCATGCTGGGCCACAGCAACGAGGCCTTTTCCGGGGCCGGTTTTCAGAACCTGCTGATCCGGGGATCGGAATGGGCCGCCACCGGAACGGTTACCTTTCCCGTCCCCGATGCGGCGGATTTTTCCTCCGAAATAATCGTTACCAGGGCGCCCTGAAAATAAACCACAGAGAACACAGAGGGAGAGGCGCCTTTGGCGCCTCATATCCGTGCTCATCCGCGAAATCCGTGGTTAATCTCTTCTCCCTCATTCCTAATTCCTAATTCTTCATTCCTCATTGGCGCCCTTGGCGCCCTATGACTCCTCCCAACATTCTCGTTTACTGCACCGATCAACAGCGTTTCGACACCATTGGAGCGCTGGGAAATCCCCACGTTCGAACCCAAAGGATCGATCGGTTGGCAAGGGAGGGAACAGCCTTTACCCATGCCTATTGTCAGAGTCCGATATGCACCCCGAGCCGGTCCAGTTTCATGACCGGGCTTTACCCCAGCCGCCTTCACAACACGCGCAACGGAAACGATACCTTTCCCCAAGATTCTCCTCCCCTGATCTCAAAAATGCTTGCCGACGCCGGTTACGTGTGCGGCAACGTCGGCAAGTTTCACCTGACCGCCTCCGGCGGGCGGACTGAGCCCCGCCTGAACGATGGATACCAATATTGGAAGTTCAGTCATGCCCCGAGGGATGATTGGGAAGAGGGTCATGATTACGCCGACTGGGTAAAGGAAAGGGGGGGAGATCTGGATGCCATGCGACACAGTCGGGACCGGGTGGATCCGGCCTTACACCAAACCGCCTGGGCAACCGACCGCTCGATCGAATTTTTGTCCCGGTATCGCAATAAACCCTGGTTCCTCACGGTAAACATCTACGATCCGCACCCCCCGTTTATTCCGCCTCGGGCGTATGCGGACAAGTTCGATGCGCAATCCATGCCCGGCGCGCACCACAGGGCATCGGATAAAATTACTCAGGAAGCCTTGAAGGGAGCCGACTTTCAGACCGCCTACCGGTCGCCGGCCGAGCGGGATGGAAAAGAGGAACAGGCTTTGTATTATGCCATGATTGCGCAAATTGACGATCAGTTTGCCCGGCTCCTGCAAGGGCTGGAGGACAGCGGTCAAAGCGATAATACCCTTATCATTTTTACCAGCGATCACGGGGAGATGCTGGGGGATCACGGGCTGATGTACAAAGGTTGCCGGTTTTACGAGGGATTGGTGCGAGTTCCCCTCATCTTCAATTTCCCGGGCGCCATCCTGACTGACGTCCAGGCCGAGGGACTGGTTGAACTGCTCGACGCGTCGGCCACTATTCTCGACTACGCCGGGATCGATATTCCCGAATATTTTCAGGGCAGGTCCCTGAGGAATGTTTTGGAAGGGAAGGCAAAGGGCAACGTGATCCGTGAATCGGTGCGCTGCGAATATTTCGATTCCCTCCATTCCCAATTTACGGGCGGGACGGGAACCTTTGCCACCATGTATCGACGGGGAAAATTCAAGTTGAGCCTGTACCATGGCTTAAATGCGGGAGAGCTCTACAATCTCGAAAATGACCCCTGGGAACACGAAAACCTTTGGGACAGCCCGGAACATCGGGCCGTGAAAAACGAACTCATATACCAAAGCTTCGATCGACACGTCCTGTCGACTACCGACGTGGGTTCACGGCGGATCGCTCCCTATTAGACAGCTTTCCTTGGGGCGTTTGCAAGCTTCGGACCATGTCAAATCATTGAATCTCGCAAAGAACGCGGAGGAGCGCAGTAGAAAATTTGTGAGATATGCGGGCTAAGAGAGGGAGGAAGGGTTTACCTACCATCAGATCAAATCTCTGTACACTTCTCGACGATGCCTGGTGAAGTGAACAACAATCTCTCTTTTTGTCCGATTAATGGTATAGAGGACGCGATAATCGCCAACTCGCAACTTGAAAAAATCCCTCCAATCTCCCTTAAGCGGCTCCGGTCTGATCCTATCAAAATTCTCGGCTAACCATCGCAATCGTGTAAGCACTCGCTGTGCTATTGGCGCGTCCAAACGGTGTAGATCGGATTCTGCTTTGGACGTAAAACCTACGTCATACATTACCAGTTTAGGCCCAGTCCTTCAGCGACTTTCCGTGCAGGAACCGTCTTGCCCCCAGCCTCTGCATTTGCAAGGGACTGCCTAAGTTTCTCAGCGAAGTCATCGCGCAATTCCAGCCCTTCATCCGGGTCCCCAATTATTTCCGAGAGCGTTTCCAGGACAACTTCCTGCACAAGTTCCCTAAAGTCATCTATTGTCAAATCGGCCACTTTTGATGTTTCTATCGAAGAATTTGAAGGATTCATTTTTCAGTACCTCTCTGCGATGTATCTTGGAATGATCTTATAATCCCCTACCTGCCTGTGCTGTGCTTGTAACTACTCGATCCAATCTATTCTTGCTTCGGGAGTATCCAGGTTTACCCAAACTTTGCAATGTTGGAATGATCGGGTGAAGACCCAACCCTCTCAGACCGCCTCACCTCTGGGAGGACCCAAACTTCGGACCAAGTCAAATCATTTAATCTCGCAAAGAGCGGATAAGAGGAAGTAAGGGTTTATTAGCCTTCAGCCTTTTCATTCCTAATTCCTAATTCTTAATCGGCGCCTTGGCGCCTCTTCCTCCATCATTCCACAATCCAGCGCAGGTCGCGGAACTCCGGATCCGCTCCCGTCCATTCCCCGCCGAAAACGGTCGATATCACTTCATCGTTTACGCGTTTCCGAATGGTTTCCTCAGCGTCGAAACCCAATTCCTTGATACTGCTCCAATCCCCCAAGGTGTCGCCATCGATGTTAAGGAAGTCATGTGGCGATAGAACCAGGGTCTGCCATTGGTTGCCGCCGGCGAGGGCGACTTCGGCAATGTAACGATCGAGCGAAACGATCATCTTGTTGGGTTCAGCGGAGCGCGCGTCCAGGGCCAGTTTTGCCATGCCGGGCGCCTTCCAGAGGTCACTGTAAACCTTGTGCGTCCGTCGTCCCCACCCTTCCGATTTATAAGTGAACCAATCCTTTTCCCAGTCGCCCTGGAAGGTTTCGATCGTCCGGGATGGTTGCAAACTTTCCTGTACTCCGTTCGCTTTCAATTGCGCAGGTAATACCATGTGCATGCGGGATGACAACGTATAGGTATTTGCGGTATAGACCCGATAGTAATAACCGGCCCCGGTAACCGGTTCTTTCAGGGGGTAGCGGACATTGGCATACACCCAAAGTGGCTTGTCTATGTTTTCGAGTGGCAGATCCGCGGTCCACGTATCACCCGACTTTCTGGGATGAGCGTAATGCCAGAAACGATTGATTCGGTTTTCCCGCTCTTCAATTTCACCTGCCTCCGGACCCTGTTGAGTGTAATAAATTTCCACGGACAAAATGGGCTTGGATGAATCGGGCGCGACGGTGATGGCCGGCACGCCCTTTTCGGTATTCAACCGAAGGGCGCTTTTCGGGGTCTCCGGATAGGTGAAAGATCCTTTCAGGTACTGATCGAACCAGAGCAGGCCGACCACTTCGAAATCCCCATGATCCTGATGATTGTGGTGTGCCGAACAGGTGATCCGCCAGTCTTCGCTCCGGATTTCCTCCAGTGCAGTCTGCAGGTGATTGATGCGCCCATGGAAATCGTTTGAGGGGCTGAGAAAGATAATGGGACAGTTAATCCGTTTCAGATAAACGTCATCGGCCAGGGTGGCGGCGAACAGCGGGTCATCATTGTATCTGTCGCTGACTCCTCCACAGGAAGGCGCCGCCGCCTTGACCCGTTCGTCCGCTCCAACGGTCAGGACCGTGAGCTTGCCACCCATGGAGTGTCCGTAGACCCCTAACTTCTCGGGGTCCACTTCCGGCTGCCGTTCCAGAAAGGTCAGGGCACGGCGGGCTCCCAGGGCGCAAAGGAACCAACTGTTGTTACGGGGCGATGCCACCGCGTCCAAAGTCCAGGATCCAACCGGGATTCTGGGGAATTGGTTTCCCGGGTTCCTGGAAGGAGCATGGTAACCGTCGAGGGCTCCCCAATCGGTGGTCAATTTATAGTTCGGATCATCCGTGGCGTTGGCAAAAAACAGCTTCACCACCTTGGGATCCACCCGGTAATCCGGCGCATTGATCCGGCCGGCCCAGGAAATCGAGATGGTGGCATAGCCACGCTTCCCGTTCGTGAGCACGGCGCGGTAATCGGCATACTGTCCTCCGCCATGAATCTGAACCAGACCCGGCAGATTGGTTCCCCCTTTGGGATACCCGTACACCGCCGCCATCATGGCTTTCCGTCCTTTGAAAATACCGATACGGTAGCGCAGGACCCGCATCACTACCCCATCCTCTTCCCACTCTTTAAGAATCTCCACCTCGAGCGGTTCGGCCCGGGGATCGAAATCCGCCCACAAGGCTTCGACTGTTTGAGGAGCTTTGCCGTCTTTAAGAGGAGGCAGAGTCTCCTGACTGAAACTCAAGGGGCTGCCGGCAAGCAGGAGGATCGCAAAACCAAGGATATGTTTATTCATCATATCGAAAACCGTATTTGGGCTGCAATGAGTTTGAAATCTCAGGATGGCAGTATTTTCCCAAGGATCCCGGGTGGTTTTGTTGACTCTCACACTGGAGTCCCATGACTTTCCACGGCATACTGAGATATGCGGGCTAAATCCATCATTTGCCTGAACCTTGCTAAAGTAAAGAGCCCACCACAAAGATGGCCCTTTATTCTGTCGATTACATCAAATCCAATTTTACCGAGAATACCACGCGCCGCCGCTCATTGGCATTTCCGCGGGTTCGGAAGAAGAAAGTGTTGCCCGCGTTTTCGATGTTCACGCCAAAGGAGGTTGGCGTATTGCCTATCATCGTCTCGTAGCGGGCAAACAGGTCGTATTCCGTATAACCGTCCTCGATGATCCACCGGTTTGGCGATGTCGGGGACTGAGGGATGGGCCCTTCCGCAATAACCACTCCGCCGCCAAACCTCAATCCTGCCAGTGGACCCTCGGTAATTCTATAATTCGTCCAGAGTGAATAGGAATGTGGCGCGGCGCCTTCAAGTCCGAGTACAGGCAAGGACGTAGGAGGCAGATCCGCATGGGCGTCCATGTAGGTGTAGGCGAGTGTGGTTTGCCAATTATGAATAGGGGTGAAGAACAGTTCGACTTCCACTCCCTCGCTGACGTCATTGGTCAATTCATTGCGCGACTCTCCAAAATCCGGGTCGAAGGCGGATTTCAGGACACTGTTCTTGGCGATGTCAAAATAGCCGATGCTTCCTGACAACTTTCCCTCCCAGAGATCCATTTTAACACCGATTTCGTATGCTTCACCCGTTTGGGGGGGACGTGGAAGCCCGGTATCGGGGTCGACCGCTCTGTTGCCGGAATAGGAAGTGGCATAATTGGCGAAACCGGCGAAATCTTCGCTAAAATTGTAAACAAAACCCGCTTGTTCCGAAATATCGTCCCCTTCAAAAGGTTCCGGAGCCTGGCCACCAGCAAAAGGAGGCCGTTCCTCGACGTCGTTGTAGCGTAGACCCAATAACAGATGCGCCCTGTCATCGCCAAATGTGATCAGGTCCGAAATATGGGCGCTGAAAACATCGGTTGTCAGCAAACCATCGGTGGTCGTGGCGGACCCGTTGGCCTGAACGTAATCGAGATCGATCAGGTTATCATTCCAGTAATCCAGGCCCTGCGACATGGCCTCCGCTTCGGATAGCTCATGAGCTTTAGTGATCTCATCGATGGTGATGGTGTAGCGCAGTTGGGCGTCCGGATTATCAGCTGCCCATTGTTCGATAAAAGCGCGTTCTCCCGCGTTCGCGTAACGGAGTCGAGCAAACCTGCGTAAGAGTTGGTTATCGAAGAAACGCGCCCCGAAGCTGAGGCGGTTCCTTACGGTTCCGGTCATGAATTCCTTAAACCCTTTCACAGAATGCACATTCGACGTTCCCCTACTGTTATCATATTGGTAAAAGGTTCTTTCCAAACCGGTATTATTGAAGGTGTTGAATATCCGTCCATACCCTTCGTGAGCCTGTTGCGAATGGGTGAAAAGATACTGAAGGCTAAACCCCTCAAACCACATGTTCGTGCCTAGCTGCAGAAAGTCGGACTCGCGGTCCTTGAAGCTTTCGGGCACTCCACCGGTTTAATCCCGCGGCAGGAACGGACTGTTGCGGCGAATGGTGTTTTCCCGTATGTTTTCAACGACATCGTCGAAATCGCCATCATTGTTGAGATCCTCTGGTTGAATCCGGTTGAAGATGTAGGCGCTGCGCACGCCTTGGGTCCCACTCAATTCGAGCTTACTTCCGATAAATACCAGCTCGAAATTTTCATTGACGGAAAAATTGCCTACTGCTGCATAGGAGCTTTCGGTGTGCCCCCCCGGCGTTTTCCGCCAGCCATCATACTCTTCATAGGACCCGATGAGACGGAGTTTCAGGCGGTTGTTTTCTCCGGATGCGACGTTTGCGTCGAAAGAGCTTTCCAGGAAGCCATAGTCACCGATCTTCTGGGTGAATCGAAGGTGATCCACCGACTCGGCCTGCTTGAGCATCACGTTGATCAGTCCGCCGGGATCCGATTCGCCGTAGAGCGCGTTGGGGCCTTTGACCACTTCGACCCGGCTGATCAGATTGGTAGGCACATTTTCATTGGCTCGGATGCCATTGATGAGAATTTCGCGGGTGGCAAATCCACGAATGGTAAACAAGGGCCGCCGCGCAATAATTTCGGACCGGGTCGTTTGCCTTACAGAGGATGAATAGTCCATCGCTTCGTTGAAATTGCCGACAAGGTTGTCTTCCAGGAAATCGGCGGTAATCACATTGGTAGTAAAGGGAAGATCCCGCATGGCGGTGGCTATTCCAATTCCCGAGATGGTTTCCTTGGCCTGATAACCGTTGTCCAACTCGCTGCTCACTTCAAAGGGATTCAATTCATATACGGGTGTGTCCTCCTCCTGAGCAGGGAGGCCGGTGGACCATAAAAAAATTCCACATAGCGCAAATAGTTTAGTGAAATGGTATTTTGAGATGACGATGGAGTTCATTATGGGGAGTCGGATAGGTATTACTGCTTATTGGCGGGTTAACGCCAGAGGATGACAATCTTGCGATAAATTCCGGGTAACCCGGATATCTCATAAAATTCGTCGCGAGCGAACGGAGGTCGAGTGCTGGTGGGGGTTTCGTGCAGATTCGGGGGTGAAGCCGGGTCGACACCCTGCAAAGCCCCGAATCCAGGGAAATCCGCTCCAGTGCCGTCATTCCGGAGCACAGCAGAAGATTTGTGAGATATTCGGGTTGTAGGCCTGAAACAAAAAAGACGACACTCGTCTGGTGGGGAGGGAATTAAAATCTATTTCGGAGTTTCTGGCAGCCCGTAATTTGGGGATACGTCCGGGATGGGGGAAACCTAAGGCTAGAGGGAGTGCCTTGCTTCAGGTACTCGCCCCCTGTAAGGGCATTCAATAGATGAAATTTGTCAACTTCTATATCCAGATATTATTTATTTCGGATCCTTTTATCGAATGCTTACGGTTTTGGGAAAACCCGGATGTTGCTCGTGCGCATCGACTCCTTTGAATCTGCCATATACCGGCCAACTTTCGAAGGTCACGGAATTCGATGACTTATCGAATCGAACGATCCCATATCCGAGCCCTTTGTAGCGAAGAAAATCCAGAGTCGCTTTACCGTCGCCTTCGTAATCGTCCTCGATTAAAAAGCTGTACGGATTTACTGCGGCCCAGACGGTTATTTTGTTACCCCAACCATCGAGGAACCGGCCCGTGTAAGGCGGCATGCCAGGCAGTCGGTTTCCTCCCTCAATTTTTGGTCGCCACTCACGGCGGGTTCCCGTTACGACGGCGGGAAGGGTAAACGACCAACCCGCGTCTTCCCATGTATCGATTCCTTGTTCCACGAGGGTGGCGAAGTGCAGGTCACCATGGATCATGACAGCTTTGGCTTCGCGAATAACCTCCAGGGCTCGTCTGCGTCCGGATTGGGGCCAACCATTGGAATCAAAGTCCGCAACCATCAGGTGATGGGGTTGGCAATAGGGAGATTGCGATAATACCGCCCGAAGTTTCCTGCCGTCAGATCCCCAAACGCGAAGAAATTCCAATTGACGGTGTCCCAACAGGGTCAGGTCGTGGCGGTCCAAGGTGGAGGTATCGAAATCTTCCTCATCGATCACATCCAAACGAGGGAGGTTTTTTTCTCCTCTCATCTCAAAAAGAGGCTCCATGGCATCGATTACGTCAGCGGGAGCGGATTTGAATTTTCGGTCGTTTATGAGGGCAAAACTAACCCCTCCCACGTCGAGACTTGCATAGTAGGCGCGGAGACCTTGTTGAATCGGCGTAGGATCGAAAGGATCCGGGTGATGTCCCATTTGGGTATGTTCAACCATTTTTACCCACTTCGGGTGCATGCGATAGCCTCCAAAGCAACGCATATCCATTTCTGACAGGTCTCCCGACATGCGAACCCCCGCTTTGCCCCAAAGATCATTTGAATACACATCGTGATCATCCGGAATCATGACGCTCGGGCGGTCCTTCAACAGATCGCGAAAACTGAGTCCAAGGAGCCAGAGTTTTCCGAGGTAGTTCAACGCCGCTCGCTCGACCTCCGCCTCCTCTTCAGCCACGACGATGCCATAACCCCCGCAAGTTTCATAGACCTGGTCCCCGGCGAAATACACCACGTCGGGATCCTGCGCCAAAAGGTTTTCCTCGAAAAACCGGTTGGGAAATAATTCCGCGTGGGAACAGGTAAGACCGGCTAAAACAATCCTGTCTTTTTCTTTTGGATCTTTGCGAATGGTACCGCTCCAATTGGAATCCTCAGCTCCATTTACCGAATTCCAGCTATACCTTACCCGGTAATCCCGATCGATAGAGTCATCCCAGTTTTCTACGCGAAAACTGGCAGTTAACGACAAAGGATCGATCCGGCTCTCCGCTACGGTTGTCCAACCCGAACTCGACTTCAGTTGCAAGGATGCCACCCGACTGGCTGAGTCCTCCATCGGGACAAAAAATGCCATCAACTTGAGGACCTTGTTGTGGAGGGTGTGCTGGGTCCACAGAACGGGTCCATAAGTCTGTTCGGGATTTGCTTTAAACTTATTTCCGCTCACCGACCAATCGGAAAACCAGAATGTGGAATGATCGGGATCGCTGTGGTCATGACGCTTTCTGCCTTGTCTCAATAAGGGATGACAGGCCAGGGCCACATTTCCGACCAATGTATCCCGCTCAATTCTCGACTCCAAATAGGCGATTTCACCATCCGCCTTTTCGACTTTCAGCCGAACGGTGGCGAGATTTTCGGCATAGTCGACTTCCAGATCCATGCGACACGCTTTCAAATCGGCGGAAGTCAATACTTTCCCGGAAGATTTGGAGTTTATGATCAGTTGACCGTCCGAAGTTATACCTGCCTGCAATGGCGGCTCCCTCATAACTTCCTCAGCGAAGCCGGACTCTATGTCATAATAAATATTGGAGCGGTAATCGTTACGGTGCCCCACCGCCCCAAACTTGAATCCGGCAAATACGACTATCCCCTCGGCGGATGCCCTCTCTTCCAACAAACCCACCTTGACTCGCATCCGGAAATCTCCATCCCCCTCAACAAGTTGATGGGTCAATGCGTGCACTTCGTTCACCAAACCCCCATGGTGACATTCAATGCGACCGTTCGACAGCCGCCAGTTCATAAGCGGATTGGTCCAATATCCGGGGCCTATCCACGTGCGGGTGATCCCCTGTTGCAAAAGCGGCAGATCCTGGGCGCCGGACGAACAAGCCCACATCAGGGAAACAACGGAAAAAATGAGTTTATTGACAGTTTTCTTCATAGGAGAGTTGGAATAGGGGAGCGATCAAGATCAGTTTCCAACGGCATAACAAGTAACCAAGGTCGTGGTCAAAGCACGGAGGAGAGACCGCCAGCGCAATACAAGGGTAAAAAAGTAAGGTTTTGCGCATCAATCTCTCCATAAGGCCTATCGGACAAAACAAAGCCTCGGGGGCAATTCGGATAGGTTTGAAGCAATAGATGCAGGCTTTTGAGGCTACCCGAACTGCCACTTTTTACTTCGATCGGCATTATTTTGCCTTTCTGCGAGATAAGAAAATCGACCTCCGCCTGGCTGCTTTTTGCCTGTCGACGCCAGAAATAGACATCGTTTTTCTTTGCGGCTATTAGCTCTTGAGCAACGAATTGCTCGCCCAGCGCCCCTTGATAGATCCCGAGCAACTGGCTTTGCCTCACTACTTCCCCTGCCGAAACGCCTACTAAGGCTCTCATGAGGCCCACGTCTACAATGAAGGCCTTGAAGCGCTTTTCAGAGGCGTTCGCCGAGAGCGGCGTTCCACTGGGACTGCTCGATCTGACTTTGGTAATCACCCGGGCCATACAAAGAAGATCGAACGCTTTGTGAATGGTTGGCGTAGAAAATCCTTCAGCTAATTTCGAGTATTTTACGATTTTGCCCACCGACCGCGCTACATTCGTCAGCACCGTATTTATGCATCGCTTGTCCGCTCTGGGGGCATATTTCGAAAAGTCTTGCCGATAGGTCAGGATGAGGTCCTCCTGCCTGCCCAACGCCTCTTCGATGCTTTGGGTTTCGACGTAAGCAGCTACGGCCTCGGGCATGCCGCCAACCAGGAGGTAGTCGCGTAGTTCGCGCATCAATGCCAGGTGAATGGTATCCGAATCCCGCGGAGGAAGAACCGTCAGCGCTTGGGCCATTGACGGTTTGTCGAGGGCCAAGAGAAATTCATAAAATGTGAGCGGTTTCATTTCCAGGAATTGGATGCGGCCTACCGGAAAGGAAATGTCTGAAATAGCGAATTCGAGCAGGGAACCGGCCGCTATCACATGAAGCTCCGGGACTTCCTCATAGAAGTAGCGCAAGGCCATAATAGCTCGCGGGCAGCTTTGAATTTCATCCAAAAACAATAGATCTTTTTCTGGTTCGATTCGCTTGTTGAGCAGTATTTCCAGTTCCGACAGTATTCTCCGAACATCCAAATTTTTTTCGAAAATTGGATTCCAATCGGGATTTCTTTCAAAATCGATCCTGTGAACGCGCCCGCCGAATCGTTCTTGGCCAAGCGTAAGGACAGACCAAGTCTTACCAACTTGGCGGGCCCCTCGCACCAGGAGTGGCTTGCGCCGCGGGTTGTCAACCCAGGCCAATAAATCTTTCTCGACGAGGCGTTTCATTAAAACCTTTAAAAATACAAGGTTAAAACTAAAGGTAACCTTTAAAAATACAAGGTTAAACGGTAATTCTACGGGAAAAGCGCGAAGGCAGGGGCCAAATCAGGAGGAGGGAATCGGGGATTGTCCCACTATCCTCTCCACCCAACCGTCAATGGCATCGCGCTTGTTCAATCGCCGCCGCCATCCTTCCGGAATCGCCTCCATACCCAGGTGAGCGCCAAGCCACCCACCTACCATTGCCGCTCTTCCGGCATTATCCCCTCCCGCCCGAATCACATCGAGAACGGCCCTTTCGAACGAACCCCGGTAATGCAGTAATCCGTGCAGGGCAGAAGGAAAACTACTGATCAGGGGACAGGACTGCCCGAGTTTATCTGTCGCCTCTTCCACACTCCTGGAAAGAAGCTTGAACGCGCTCTCAAACTTGCGCCTCAATTCCGGTCCGAACTCCAAATCCTTTCCCGCAATCTCCTCCACCCGGTGAAGCGAACTGTGAATGTCCCGGCCATTCAACAACTCCAGCAGAATCCGGGCATGCGCCTTCATGTAGGCGATGGCGCGAGCGTTGTTCTGGCGAACCCTGGTAACCTTTTCCACAATGCCCATCAGGTCCGGATGCCCAAAATGGGCCGCGATGACCGGACCTATGGAAGTCGCCGTGGCCAACTGATCGTCGTCCGCCCCTTGTTGAAAATCGAATTCCCGGCTGGGATGCAACTCTTCGAAATTCAACTTCGATTCCACCGTCCCGCGCGTGGAATGATCGATATAGCCCTCGTAGGTCTCCGGGTTCAATCGCGCAACGAATGCGCGACCGAAATTTGCCGGGTCAAATTGCCCCTCTTCCGCGATCGATTCCAATAGTACCAAGGCGGCATCTCCATAGTGGGTCTGATCGCCCGGTTTCTTCCCGAAATGGTAGTGGCCCTCCTTCGGCTCCTCAAACCCATCCACTCCATTCGGATACGCCGCCGCCAATTCGCTGAGATTGTAGATCCAGTGAGTGCCCAGGGCGGCGGCATCGCCCACCAACTGACCCCAAATCATCCCCCGAAGACGATTCGCAAGACCGGGGTCTGCCTCCATTCTCCTATTCTCAGTCATTTTCAGTCCCTCCACTGATCACAACCCGCCCCATGGGAATGCGACAACCCTAAATCGCGTGTCTGACAAAAATGGGCTGGTCTCCTCTTTGTTGGTGGATGCATCGGAAGGCTGGCGATGGTTACGGATGAACCCCTACCCTGAACGAGGTCTGCTTCAGATGGTCGCCGAACCGGATCGTTACTGGTAGGACACTACCACCCTCCGCCTGGTTTCCCGGCCATCAATTAAGTATCCGAATGAACCAAATGGAGGTTTTGCCATTCGTAAATTTGGAAAAATTGGGTGTTGACCTCCTAAATTTTGTGTCCACCCTCCACCGATGCACGATAATAAACTGAGGTGATATCCTATCCATTCCGGGAATGCCTTGGTCGTGTAAACCTACAACCTGAACCCCAAATAATCGCTACTATGATTAAAGTACAGAGCATACGGGCTTGGCAATTGTGCACTCTATCCCTTGCCTTCACCTCGTTATTTCTTTCCTCCATCCTTGCGCAGGAAGATGAGGATGAATCGGATATTTTCACACTCAGTCCGTTTATCATCGAGGCGGCTGACCAAACCGGGTATACGGCGGCCAGCACTTTGGCGGGGACGCGCATCAAAACCAACCTAAGAGACGTTGGCTCCGCCATAACGGTAATCACTCAGGATTTCCTGGAGGACACTGCCACGACCAGCGTCGAGGATCTGCTGGTTTACACCCCGAGCACCGAGATTGGCGGAGCGGTTGGAAACTTTGCCGGACCCGGCGCGGCGGCCGGGGATACCAACGCCAACAACAACGCCCGGGCAAATCCCGGCGGGAACACCCGTGTCCGTGGATTGAGCAGCGCTTCGACCACCCGTGACTACTTTCTGTCTCTTTTCGGTTTTGACAGTTACAACACCGAGCGAGTCACCGTCAGCCGTGGCCCGAACTCCATTCTCTTTGGGATAGGAGAACCGGGAGGCATTGTAGAGAGTTCCTTGAAAAAGGCGGTGACGGGTTCCGATTTCAACAAGATTTCCGCAAGGGTGGGTTCCCACGGTACCTACCGAGGTACTGTGGACTTCAATCGGGTCCTTGCCGAAGACCGCTTGGCTGTTCGTGTCAATGCGATGCACGAAAACATCACTTTCCGGCAGGAACCCGCTTACGAAAAAGATTCTCGTTACTTTCTGGCTTTGACGGCCGTCCTCTTTGAAAACGAAAATTCCAATTTGCTGGACAGGACCATTCTCCGTGGACACTGGGAACGGGCGGAGAGAAATGGAACGCCCCCGGATCCCATTCCGCCCTCCGATCTCTTCACATCCTGGTGGCAGCCGCCCGGGTCTACCGAAGCGGACATCATGACAGGCCAAAAACCGAATAATAATTGGCCGGACGATTGGCGGAACAAGTATGCCGCACCCCAATGGACCATCAATGCCATCTTTCGCGGACAGGATGATCCAGGATTGGAATACACCTCGCAGCCAGCCCTTTGGAATTCATACGCCCTCATCTATGGCAATCCAACAGGAGCCCCCTCCGTCGGCTTCAATGATGGCGTATGGGATAAGGTACAAGTCATTCACGGAACCTCCGGCAGGTTTTTGTGGACCGATGGCAAAACCTATACCCCAGGTTATTTCCCCACCTATGCAACCCATAATAATGGAAATTATCGCTGGTATGGGAATGGCTTCAGGGACCCTGTCATCATGGACAAGAACATCCTCGATTATGAAAACCTGCTTCTCCAAGGCAAAGCCCAGTACGCCCTGCATAATTTCGATGCCCATAACCTTACTTTGGAACAAACCTTTTTCAATGGAAAAGCGGGATTCGAGTTCTCTGTGGACAAGCAGGATCTCTACCATGAAAGGTTCTTCCCCTTTGGTCGGGCGACTTATGCGGCCGTAAGAATCGATACCGCCGTGTACCTTCCGAATGGAGCTCCCAACCCCAATGTCGGCCGACCCATGATGAACGGTCAATGGGACCCCGTTAACAAATTCTGGACGTCGCACGATACCGAAAGGTTAACGGCCTTTTATGAGTTGGACTTCACAGACACCGACCGCTGGACCAAGTGGTTGGGAAAACACGTTTTTACCGGCCTGCTGTCCAGTTGGGAAAAGAATGCCCGGAACTTTGGGGATGCCCTGAGTTGGGATACCGGTCATGACGCGAATCAGAATTACCGCACCCTCGTCAACAGACCGGGAGCGTGGGGTGGAAGAATGTTTGCCTGGGCCTATGTCGGCGATGCCCAGTGGGATGCAAAAACTCCTTCCGACATGCGGTTGTATACGGAACCGCTCGACCTGCAACTGCCCAAGGAAGGCGACTTCTTCAACAATTATTATGCCGCTAGAGAAGAAACTCCTTTGACAATAAAACAGAGCACGGTGCGGGCAAGGAGCCTCGTGCTTTGGCCGGGTCGATCACGTCAAACCATCGATTCCGAGGCCCTGACTTTGCAAAGCAGGTTTTTGGAAGACCACCTCGTCGTGACATACGGTCTCCGTACCGACGAAAGCAAGACCTACGAGATTCAGAATATTCAGAATCCTGACGGTTCCTACAAACTTGAGGAATCCTGGGTAAACTGGAAGAACAATGGAGACCCCGTTTTGGCCGCCGAGGGAGATACCAACACCCTGCAGGCCGTGGCCCACGTTCCACTCGATTGGACGAGAGGATGGATGGGTAATCCCAGTTTCAGCGTTCACTGGTCTGAATCGGAGAACTTCAACCCGGCATCGGTCCGGCGCGATATCTTCAATCAGGTCATCCAGCCGCCTTCCGGTGAAACCTCCGAGTTGGGCTTTACCGTGGGCCTGTTGCAGGACCGGCTCCTGTTCCGGGCAAACTGGTATGAAACCAGCAGTAAGAACTTTACCAACCGGAATATTCAAGGCTCCCTCTGGCAATTCACCTGGACGGATGGTTTTGCCTCTCGCTGGCTGAATTCCAAAAACGGTTGGATAAAGGATCCTGAAGAAAACCCTTCCTTTGAAGAGGTGGTCTTCGGCCAACCCAACCAGGACGGTTACCCCTTTCCCGCCGATCCAAGCCTGATCGGGCCCTTCAATTCCTATGACGAGGTCATCAATGCGCTTCTCTACGATGCGTTGCCCCCGTCGACGGTGGAAGCTCTGAATTATCGCTTGGACGGCCCGGAAGGCGCCCAATCCATTGTCAAGGACAGCATCAGCGGCCTGAGTTCGGTGGCCGATCTCGTTGCGGAAGGATTCGAGATCGAAGCAACCCTTAACATTACCCCGGGCTGGCGCATGACCTTCAATGCCACCAAGACGGAGAGTATTTTCTCCAACGGCCTGCAGTCCCTAACCCCCTACACGGAGACAGTGACCAACAACCTGAAGTCCCTCGGTCTTTGGGATATGTCTCGGGGCGGATGGACTGAAACTACCCGGGTTAGAACAACTTGGACCAACGACCCGCTTTCGTCTCTGGCCTCGGCTGCATCCAAGGAGGGAACGGTCGCCACCGAACTGCGCAAGTGGCGTTTCAACCTGGTCACCAATTATAGTTTCAGGGAAGGTTTTCTCCAAGGATTCGCCGCTGGCGGCGCCATCCGTTGGCAGGACAAGGTTGCCACCGGCTACCCCCTCATGCGAAACGACCTGAACCTCCTTGTCCCGGAACTGGACAATCCATATTATGGAGGCGAGGACCTCACTGGAGATATCTGGCTAAGCTACCAGATGAAGTTGACCGACGGCACCAATCTGAAATTCCAGTTGAATATGGTCAATGTCCTGGATGACGGCGATCCGTTGGTCGTGACGACCAACCCCGACGGATACACGGCGATTATCAGGTCATCTCCTGAAAAACGCTGGTTCTTCACCACCACTCTGAATTTCTAGGAGCAAATCCTGAATTCCTTTTCCAGGAACCCGCCGGCATTACCGGCGGGTTCCTTGCTTGAGAGAAATGGGTCAGCCCTTTTCTCTCCGACTAATCTGCCGCTTTATTTTCCAGGAAGAGCAGTGTCGGTCCCGTTTCCATCATTTCGGCAAGATCGGCTTCGTGGCCGACCGGCAATCCCAAAGGAACATAGGCGCCTCCCAATGCTATGTCGATATCCCCATCCTGATCGAGATCCCCGGCGTCCATGGTCATCCACCGGCCTGTTTGGGTTGAGGGATGCACCTTGGGTGAAAATTTCAGGGGCTCCGTTTGTTCCAAATAGACAAAGTTCTCCGGTCGTTCCGCATTGAAATCCGGATAAAAGGAAGTGGCGGCAATATCGATATCCCCATCCAGGTCGTAATCGTGAGCTTCCAGGTGGTAACAGCCGTACATGGGATAGAAATAGCGCTCCTGGAAATTCAGGTCTCCCATATTCAAATACACGCGAACGCCATGATATCGCTTCAAAGTATTGTAGGGATCGGAGTCCACGTTGTCGCCATTCGTGGTCAGGATGTCCATTTCACCGTCCTGGTCGATGTCGACCAATTGAAATCGCATAGATCCCCATGACGGATGGGTTTTGAAAATTTGCTTTTCCGTAAAGCTCTTATTGCCGTGATTGATGAACAGGCTCAGGTGTTCATCGGAATCCCCTACCAGCAATACAATATCTTGAAAGCCATCGTAGTTGAAGTCGTGGGTGGAGCATTGCAAAGCGCCGGTACCTTTATAGAGGGTCAAAACCGGTTTGGATTCAAATTCCACGCCGATCTTCTTGCGATTAAAGATAGAAAAATCTCCGCCTTCATCACCGAAACTGCAGACCAGTAATTCGTCGATTCCATCATTGTCCAGGTCGGCCAATTCGATGTCCGTCGGCCTGTAGAGATCTGTCAGAATCATGCCGCGAGGATAGTACATGTTTCCAATTCTCCGGCCGTAAGCCAATTTACCCAATTTCTGTTCTGAGAATATGCCAGGTATGTCCCCAACGGAAAGAAGGTATAGGTCTTTGGCGGATGGGATGGCATCCACCCAGAATGCGCCCTTGGAAGATATGTGGTTCAACCATTCCAGATCGGAATCGAGGATGGTGAGTTGCTGGTTCCGGCTATCGCCGATCAATATTTGTCCGTTTATTTCGTCGATGTGAACCAGGGACACAATCGAACCCTTAACCTGATAACGATGCTTCTTTTCCTCAAAGATATCCACAGAACCGCTCGACAGGGGTTTGTTTTCCGGCAGAAGAGGAGCCTCCGGAGCATGATCGGCGTAATACTGCCTGAGTAGCATCCAGTCTTGCTTGCTCATTGCCGGTTTTTCGGGAATGAGATTACTCGCGCTCAGCGTCAGGCGACGGGCTTCCAGGACGTTTTTCTCAACTTCGTCGGGATGGGGCACAAAACTCGTATCGTCAATTCCCATGCGCATGCCCATGTAGGTCAGGAGGAAATTCCAGCTCCTTTTTGTCAGCAACTCGGGAGGGGTATAAGCGTGACAGGCGATGCAATGTCTCTTGGCCAGCTCCTCACCCTTGGACATTGTGGCGCTATCCGTAATCGGCTCCATTTGTGAAGGGGAGATAGAAAAACCACGGAGGGCGCAGAGGACACAGAGATATGTGAAGAAGAGAAATTTGACCACGGATTTCACGTAGGTTTTTTTGATCGGTGACCGGTGACTAGTGGCGGGTTTTTTGCCTTTTCCCTATACTTGACCCACAGGTTTTAATTTCCAGTCAATTCCATTACACCCAGCGCAATCGCAGCGTTTCCAGCATCGAGCATCGAGCATCCGACTCTTACGCCAAAGGCGTTAAACTCCCAAGCCCAGTGTCGCATAGCGCACGCTGGGTTACCAATCCCCCATACAACCGAACCCCAACGGGATTCCACAAAAGGCCCCCGGCGCCTCCCTCCTTTTCGGATTCTTCGTTAATCAGCGCCTGTTTGTCTTATCTCCGCATATTCACCGTCCTGGGAAATCCCGGGTGTTGCCGGTGCGCTTCAGGACCCTTAAAAGCTCCGTAAACCGGCCAGCTTTCGAAGGTCACGGTTTGGTCCGGTTTGTTGAATCGGACGATCCCGTAGCCAAGGCCGTTCGTCCGCAGGTATTCGAGGGTTCTTTCTCCTTCCCCCCGATAAGGGTCGTCGATCAGGAAGCTGCGAGGATTTGCCGCGGCCCAAACCGTAATCCTGTTACCCCAACCATCCAGGAATCGCCCGGTGTAATCCGGCATGCCGGGCAGGCGGTTTTCTCCCGCAACTGTCGGACGCCAGAAACGGTGGGTCTGCGTCAACACGGCGGGGAGGGTGAAACTCCATCCCGCATCTTCCCAATCGTCGATACCCTGCTGCACCAGTGAGGCAAAATGCAGATCGCCACTGATCATCACAGCATTGGCCTGGCGAATTACTTCAAGGGCCCGGTTGCGCCCCGATTGGGGCCAGCCATTGGAGTCCATATCGGCCAGCATCAGATGGTGCGGTTGGCAAAAGGCGGACTGATGCAGCACGGCCCGGAGAGGGGCTCCGTCTTTGGCCCAGTGGCGGAGAAAATCGAGCTGGCGCCGCCCCAGCAACTGAAGATCTTCCCGGTCCAAACTTCGAGTATCGAAACCCTCCTCATTGATGGAATCCAGCGAGGACAGATTTCGCTCTCCACGCATGACAAACAGGGGCTCCATGGCGTCTAACACATCCCCGGGAGCGGATTTGAATTTGCGGTCGTTGATCAGGGCAAAACTGACCCCTCCGACATCCAGGCTTGTGGTGTAAGCGCGAATTCCCTGGTCGATGGGCCCGGGGTCAAAAGGATCCGGGCGGTGTGCCATTTGGGTGTGCTCCACCATATTGATCCAGTCACGGTGCATGCGGTAACCGCCGAAGCACCTTTCCCGCTCCATTGGGATACCCCCTTTCCCCCACAGGTCATTTGAATACAGGTCATGATCATCGGGAACCATGACGCTCGGACGATCTTTCAGGAGATCCCGAAATCCGAGAATGGAGAGCCAGAATTTCCCCAGGTAGTTGAGCGCCGCTCGCGGAACGTCCTGTTTGTTGCTGGCTGTCACGATCCAATAACCCCCGTTGGTTTCGTAAATCTGGTCTCCGGAAAAAAAGACGAGGTCGGGATCCTGAAGAAGGAGGTTTTCCACCAGAAACCGGTTGGGAAACAATTCCGAGTGCGAGCAGGACAAACCGGCCATGACAATGGTTTCCTTATCGACCGGATCCCTGCGAATGGTTCCGCTCCAAATCGCCAGGTCATCCCCGTCCATTGAGTTCCAGCGGTAGGTTACCCGGTAGTCCCGGTCGATGGCGCTGTCCCAATCGTCCACGCGGAAAAGAGCTGTGCGGGACAATGGATCAATGGTACTCCTGGCCACCGTGCCCCACTTCCCACCGGAACGGACCTGTAGTTCCGCCACCTTGTTCGCCTCGTCCTCCATGGGGACGAAAAAGGCCATCAGTTTCAGCCTGTTTTCATGCAGCGTGTATTGGGACCATAGGATAGGTCCAAAGGTCTGTTCCGGGCGAAAGCTGAATTTTTCCCCACTTACCTCCCAGTCGGAAAACCAGAACCTGGGATGGTTCAGGTCGGTTGCATCGCGTCGCTTTCGCCTGGGTGGATTTAAGCCGTGACAAGCGAGGGCCACATTACCGATCAAGGACTCCCTTTCTATTTCCGATTCCAAAACACCGATTTCCTCGTTTGAAACCGAAACCGTCAACCGCACCTTGGCGACCTTGGCGGCATAGATGACATCGAGCGCCAGCACGGCATCCTTCATGTGATTCGGCATGAGGAACCGCTCCGATAATTCAGAACCGACGATCAGGCGTCCATCCGTTGTAAAGCCGGCCTGTAGAGGAGGCTCCCGCATCAATTCTTCCGCAAATGCGCTTTCCAAATCATGCAATAGGTTCGACCTGTAATCGTTGCGATGCCCGACCGCGCCGAACTTGAATCCCACAAAGGCTACTTCAGCATCTGAAGTTCCTCGACCCGGCAAGAGGCCTGAACGCACCCGCATGGAAAATTCCCCATCCCCCTCCTTGAGCTGATGCGTAAGGGAATGCACCTCGTTGACCCAACCGCCATGGGTATTTTCGATTCGGCCGTTCGAAAGCCTCCAGTTCATCAGGGGATTGGTCCAATATTCCGGACCTATCCAATGCCGTGTCACGCTTTCCTGCAGTGGAGCCAAACCTGTCCCCTGCGACAGCCCGGCGCCCGGAAACCACAAAATGAGGAGAATAATCCTTTTTAAAACCTTCATTACGTTAGAGACTATCCCAAAAACCGGGAATTGAAACCTCATTTCGAGTAGGGGCGGCTTTACGCCGCGATTGCTTGAGGCGCGCCAAGGCGCGCCAATTTGGAATTAGGAATTAGGAATTATATGAGATGCTGAGTTGCTGAGAGGAGAGGACTCTCGCCAAGATCGCCAAGAAACGCCAAGAGATAACGGAGGGGGGACATTCCTGTCCCCCACCACGCCAATTGGCGCGCCCCGCGCGCCTTGTAGCCTTGTAGGAGCGGGTTTACGCCGCGATTGCGCAGGAAGGCAGTATCCGGAAAAAGGACGCACAGCATTTCGAGTAACTTTGCGAAGCCGGAAGCAATTCACCTACTCCGAACAATTATGACTCCTTCAGGGCCGACCAAGAATTATTCAGGACAGCCCCCTTTTTTTCGGATCAGAACCGGAAGGTGTTGGAGAGAAGGAATTGTCGAGGGGTTGGAAGAGAAACCCGGACCGGGCTGCCATCGGGCTGAACCTGGACCACGTCCGGGGTTTTATCGCCAAACACGTTCCGGATATTGAGTTGTACCCGCCAATCTATGCGGCTATTCCAGATTTTGCGACTATACCCGATCCAAGTGTCCACCGCATCGAATCCATCGTCAAAATACGGTTGGAAGGGATCGGGATAGGGAATATTATTCACGGGATTAATCGCCAGTCCGTAGCCATTTGCAGCTTCATCCTGCCAGCGATAAGCTCCTCCGATATTGACGCCTCTCATACGGCCCTCGGTGAACCGGTAATTTCCGATTACATTGACCCGCCATTCCCGGACCTCGGAGTTGTCGGTCCCCTCAGATGCCTTGCTGAACAGGTAGCTGCCACCGGCGGCCCTACCAGTTGCTATTTGCCCATAAACAGTATTACCTGCGAAAATATTCGTTTGTTTCGGCAATCCCATTTTATTACTGCCGGTGCGGATTCCCAAGAGATTGGGATGATCGTCGAATATGGCCAGGATTTGATCCCACAATTTGGTATAGCGCGGCATGATGTCGGTCCGGGTAGCGCTTTGCTTGGTGATATTCAACGCCATGCGTAAACTGGGTGTCGGATTATACGTAACCTCAAATTCATATCCCTCTGCAACCAGATCGGCCGTATCGGCCAGAACATTCCACAATCCGACGGAGTTTGAAGTAACGGGATTCCCCGTTGGTGAATCAGCTCCGGAAATCAACTGGAGATCACCCGTTTCTCGAGCAAAGGGAGTCAGGATATCCAAATACCTCTCCTCCAGGGTACGGACCTCCGCCAATGTCGGGTAAACGTTTCCATCACCTTCGAATTCGTCCAACAATCCGTTGTCGTCCATATCGGGATCGAATGCTACTCCCATATCATCAAGTTCCAGATCGATGATGCCATCACCATTCCGGTCCCTGTTGTCCAGCTCTGTAAACAAAGCCCTGATATTGCCTAAAATGCCATTTGTGCCCGTCCACCGGTAGGCGGTTCGGCTCGCGGGAAAGAGCTCGTTCTGAAGGTTTCCCTGATAGTAATTCAAACGGGCCACCAGCTTGTTGTCGGCAAGGCTCAGGGTAATTCCGTAATCGGTGGTATCTCCTGAAGGACTGGGCACCAGATTGCCGTCGAAATCAAACCCTCCCGGACTGGCAATGAAGTTCTCCGACTCCCCATAATGCAAGGAGACACTTGTGCCTTCGGGCAACCAATTTCCCGGGACTTTCAGAACCAGCCCATAGGAAAAGATGCTTTCATCTACGACATTGGCCTCAATTCCTTCAAGGTTCCAATCGGGATGTTTCAAAAGGGGCACTTGTTCATCATCCAGCGGTGGTGAGGCGTTGGCCCATTGCTTGATGCTGTCGTTTCTCCAACCCAGGTTGGTTACCAGCAGATTGTTCAGCCAGAAGCTTTGCAGAATTGCCGCGGTCGACTCGGTTGTGGTTCTGCGCAGTTCTCCATTACGTCCTTGCCAGGTCGGTCCGAAAACACCGGTATCGGTATGCTCATCGTTGCGAACACTGTTGACGTTCGCGTCAGTGGCGGGGTCGCCCCGGTTCCAGAATGCGACGGGTATGGAAAAGTCCGGCGGTAACCCTACGTAGCGGGCATGGGCTGGAATCGGGTTTATTTCGAAATCGGATAATTGGAAGTTCGGATCATTAAAGGCATCCAGTTGTGGGGGGCCCAAGTAAAAGAGCGCTTGTTCCCTGCGGTTGTTGGTGATTCCGCGAAAATCATTCAAATGAAATGCGATATCGCCGCCTTCACCGATCAGGACATACCTTTCTATCCTCTCGTTGTGCTCGTGATCGTCATATAATCCGGTCAGGGTATGGCTCCCAAGGTTACTAAGGAAGCCATCTTCAAAATGCTCTTCGAAATCAAAACTGGCATAGGCCGTGGCCCGGTAAGTTTCCCGGAGATCACGTGGATTGGTAGTTTGCGGAACCCCTGTCAATGTCATGGGCCGGCCAAAATTGGGATTATTGGGTCCGAATATCTCGTTTGGTCCTATGGGCAGGGACTTGTTGACATCGATGGTTATTCTGGGAGAGCCCATGGCGACGAAGCTGTTGCGTTCGAAGTCCTGTTTGTCGTAGGAAACCTCAATACCGAAATTTGCATCCTCTGAAACGGCCTCGAAGGTCACGTTTTTCTGCTCAAATTCATTCTCAAAGAAGTCCAGCGTTCCGCTGATCAGGTTTCTCCTCCAATCAAAGGTATCATAATCCAATAAAGCATGGTCGATATAGTTGGTCAGATCGGGCCGGACAGCTACGATTTGCGCGATTGAAGGCACCCCGATAAACCTGGCAAATCTTGTGCCAAGGTAATTGTTATCCGGATCGAGTTGGGGATTTCCCCGCGTAAACATGTTGACGATGGAGGCTTGAAAGGCCCGTCCGGGCAAACCGTCAGCCGTCATGGTGTCATCATAAACCATTACCCATTTATTGCCGACGGGTCCTCCGCTCGGGTTGCCAAACCTGCGTATAACGTTGCCGGCGGCGTCGAGTCCAAGGCCGCCATTGCGGTGGACCGCGCTCACGTCCAGGACATTCTGATACACGTCGACGACCTGTCGCCCGGTCGGGGTATCGTATTCGATCCCGTTCAACTTGGTCAGAAACGAAGTCAGGTTTTCCAATGGGCCCAAGCGATCGACCGGGACGCTGTCGATTTCCCCCGTTTCATAGTGAGCCCGCAAGACGATGTTGCGCTCTTCCCAGGGTTTCATTTTGGCAGCGACATAAAACCTGTCCTGGTCATAGTAAGCAGGTTGCTGAGTAAACTCCTTATCTTCTGTCAATGCGGCAATGCGCAGGGCTAATTTACCTTCGATAATCTCCCTGTTCACGTTGACGGAACCGCGTTTGCTGAAATTACCTTCAAAATCTTCGGTCGAAAGCCTTATATCCACTCTTCCGTCATCCCGGAATTGAGCCTGGGCCAACTGGGTATTGATGATACCGCCGGGCGATCCGAGACCGAAGAGGAAGGAATTCGATCCGCGGTTGATGTCGAGGCGACCGGAGATGTAGGAATCAAAGGGAATTTCGGTCACGAAGTAATTTACCGTGCGGGTAGCTCGTGACAGTCCTCGAATCCGGTTTGCATTGCCAGGGTCCTCACGGGTTTCTTCCGAGGTGAGTTCCCGGTCCAAGGCCGCGGACGCAGCTTGGTAATTGCTCTGTTGCCCCCAGACATCGGTGTTTGTGGTGTAAACGAGCACTTCATCGAGGCTGGATGCCCCAAGGTCTTCCAGGAATTCCTCGGTAATGACCTGAACGGAAGTTGCCACATCGGACAGGTTGGTCCGGACACGGCCTCCGGCCAGGGTCTGGGCAGCGTAGTAGCCGGCATCGGCGCTTTCGTCGACCTGGAAGGGCGATAGTTCGTAGATATTGTCGTCTTCCTGTTCCTGGGCCAGGGCGAGGGTCAGACCGCCAAACACCACACCGGCAAGGACGGCGAGGCGAAGCGTATTGACCGAAAAATATAAGCAACCATTTGAGTTCATAATAATCTGGGTGTTTTTCAGCCCGGGGAATTGAGTCGGAGATACCTCAGGCCTTTATTTGAAGGGGTGGAATAAAACCCAGTATAACAGCTTTTCTATGCTGCATATATCCTTATTTTATAGGATGCCAAAGGCTGCCGCAGTCTTAAATCCGCAAATTTTTTTCCATCCGGTGCAAATGTATGCCACATTGTGGAATAGGCGGTTTAGAATTTACGGGTATGAACCGACATGTACCGAGCTAGAGCCAATTTCCTGAGCGCAATTTTGGCCGCTGTTCTGCCATCGATGCCAATTTGGGCAGATTCGGAAGAAAACCTTGAGGCCAAATCAACCGACCGCCTCGAGGAACGTCTGGCCTTTATCGACTCGGAACTGAACGAGTTGGCACATTTCAGCATGCGAAGCGGTATCGGTTCGGTGGGTTTCAGGTCCAACTTCCATGAGGACGGCCATCACGCCGAATGGATTGAAATTGAACTGGGAGAGGAAAAGGCAATCGATCAAATAGTGCTGGTGCCGGTTATTTGGCGCGATACGAAGACCGGTTTCAGGGCGGACGGATTCCCCCTTGAATTCCGCTTGGTTGCTGGAAACAGCGAAAACGCAACGGGCACCGTAATTGCCTCCTTCGGTCCCGAGGATAGCGTTCTACCGCGCATCGCCCCGCTGGTTGTGTCCATCCCGGAAACAGCCGCAACCTGGATCCGGTTAGAAGCCTCTAAGCTATCTCCACGGGCCTGGGATGGGAAATACATCCTTCAATTGGATGAGGTCCTGGTTTTTAGCGGTCAGGAAAACATCGCCCTCAACAAACCCGTTCGGGTTTCATCCAATGATACGGAATCCGATAGCGCGCGGAGAAAACAATACCTCGTGGATGGTTTTGTTCCCTATTTGATGGACGCCGCCCACGGAGAACAGAGCATTGCCTTCTTAGGTGAGAGCAGGTTGGAAGACCATCCGACAATGATGGTCGATCTCGGTTCGATTCATGAACTGAACCGAAGTCACCTCCACGCCATAGAATTGGGAGATACCGTGCCCCAAGCTTCTCCCCTCGGATTGAGTCTTCCCCGTCAACTAATTCTAGAAGGAGCCATCGAACCCGACTTTTCCGATGCCGTTCGTTTGACGGAATACCGCATGGAAACGATTTACGACACAGGACCCATCATTATGCGGAGTTTCCCGGAAAGGGCTTGTCGATATATCCGCCTGATCGTGTCCGAGCCCTATATCGCAGAAAGAAACGGCATAATGAAATCGATCTTGGGTTTTGCTGAAATCGAACTGTTCTCCAAGGGTTCGAATGTGGCCGCCGGTAGGTTGATGACCGGCAATTTGGAGCCTACCAGTTCTGCGAGGTCCTATTCCGCATTGACCGACGGGTTCAACCTTTATGGACAAATCCTTCCCCTAAGGGATTGGTTGAACGAGTTGGCCCGGCGGCATGACCTGGAGACAGAACGCCCCATTGTCCTGGCCGAATTGAATAATCGCTACGCCCGCCAAAAGACCTATCTGACCCTGCTGGGCTGGTTGGCCGTCCTGTTGGCAGCAGGAATCGTATTTACGGTACTCATCTTCCGATTCTTCTCCATGCGGCAAGTGGCCGGAATCAAGGAACAACTGGCCGCGGACCTGCACGACGAACTGGGCGCCGACCTTCATACCATAAGACTATTGTCAGATATGGCTGAAGAAGCCAGGAACTCCCCCGAAGAATTGACCTCATTGCATCGACGAATCCGGAGAGTTACCGAGCAGAGCAGCGCCGCCGTGCGCCATTGCGCCAACATGCTGGAAGCCGACGGACTGCTCCCCAGCATGCCCGAGGCCATACACCGCGCCTCCCGCCGGATTATGGCCAATCTCAAAAACGACATTTCCATAGAGGGCGAAAAATACCTCGAAAAACTCAATCCGCGGACCCGCTTCGATCTGATCCTGTTTTACAATGAATGCCTCGTCAACATCAGCCGCCACTCCGGCGCCTCCCAATTCAGCACCGAACTGAAAGCGGACGCCAAGGAGGTTTTGCTATCCGTCCGGGATAACGGCCGCGGGCTTTCCAAAAACAAGGTAAACGGCGTGCCAAAATCACTTAAGCGCAGGGCGCGGTTCCTCAGGGCTAAAGTTACGGTTGAAAGTCCGGACACCGGAGGCACCCGTATCGAATTAAAGCTTTCTACGCCCCGAAATTGAAAACCCCATGAAAAATAATATCAGAATAACGCTTGTCGAAGACCATCCCGATTACCGGGAAGTCGTTGAGATGGCTTTGAACAGGGAACCGGACATGGAACTGAACGGCCAGTTCGGAACAGCGGAAAGGGCCTTGCGGAGCATGCAGAATTGTCCCCTGACAGAAATTCCCGATATTATTCTATTGGACCTGAAACTGCCGGGCATGAACGGCCTCGATTCCATCAGGTGGTTTAAGGAATACGTGCCAGGCTCTAAAATCATTATCCTCACCCAGTCCGACAGGGAAGCGGATATTCTTCGAGCCATCACCCGCGGCGCCTCGGGCTACCTCATAAAGTCCTCCTCCCTGAATCAAATCAAGGAAGGAATCCGTACCGTTTCAAATGGAGGCGCAACCCTGGATGCCAGCGTGGCAAAATTTGTTCTGGAAACCCTGAAATCAACCCTTCCCCGGAAAAGAATTAATCGAGAAATCACCGAGCGGGAAATGGAGGTCCTGACTCTGCTGGCGCAGGGTCTTGTCAAAAAGGAAATAGCCAACCAACTGGGCATTTCTACCACCACCGTAGTAACCCACGTGGCTCACATCTACGAAAAGCTACATGTCCAAAACGCGCCCTCCGCTGTCGCCAAAGCTTTTCGCCTGGGCCTCTTTGCTCCAGGAAAAGAAGTATAAACACCCATGGCCTGTTGTGGCGTCCCAAAAATTCCTTATACACGGACCAGGAGATTGAAATGAAGATCCGCCTAGCACTTTTTACGGTTTCGCTTTTCGCCGCGATCGACCTGACCGATGCCCAACCTTATTTCGGCAACGGAATCAAGATCGGCGAAACAACCGCAGATTCGACCATTGTTTGGTTAAGGTTGACGGAACAAACCGAGCCAAAATGGAATGGGTTGGAGTGGCTCGGCACGACGGATCGTGAGTTCGACGTCGGCGAGTTCGGCGAGAAGCAACTGCCTGAGGGGGCCACGATTGCCGACATGGAAGGAAGTTTGACGGGTATGGAAGGAAGCATCAGGCTAAGCTGGTGGCCTGAAAGTCGTTCGAATAATAAGACGCAGTCCGATTGGCTTTCGGTGGATCCCGACCGCGACTTTACACGGCAGGTCACCCTTGAGAATCTGAGACCCGACCAACACTACGAATTGAAAATCGAAAGCCGGTCTGTAAGCGGTAAACCGGGGCAGATCCTTTCCGGATCCTTCAAGACTGCACCCGGCGCTGTTCAAAGCCAACCCTTGCGCTTTGTCGTCACCACCTGCCAGAGTTGGAAAACACGCGACAAGGGTACAGCCGGACTCCGGATCTATGATCATATGCTGGGGCTCGATCCTGCCTTTTTCGTCCACCTGGGAGACATTGTTTACTACGACAAGCATAGCACAGGAGGGGACGTCGATGCCCGCACACCAGAGTTGGCCCGATTTCATTGGAACCGTTGGTATGGCTGCTCGGATATCGTGGAATTCCATCGGCAAGTCCCCAGTTTCTTCATCAAAGACGACCATGATACCGTCACCAACGACAGCGTTCCCGGTGACAAAGCAGGCAAGCTGTCCTGGACCAAAGGCCTCTCCATATTCCGCGAGCAAGTGCCCATCGGACATCCCACCTATCGCAGCCGCCGCTGGAGTAAGGATCTCCATTTCTGGATCGTGGAAGGCCGTGACTACCGGAGCCCCAATAATAAGCCGGACGGCCCGGACAAAAGCATTTGGGGACCGGAACAATTGGCATGGTTCAAGGAAGAGGCGCTTGCCTCGGACGCTCCGTTTAAGGTTTTGTTCACACCCACCCCAGTCGTCGGACCCGACAGAGAGAACAAATGGGATAATTACGCAAATGCCAACTGGTCTTACGAAGGGGACGAGATCCGAAAATTTTGTGCGGATAACAATGTCATTGCCATCTGCGGCGACCGGCACTGGCAATTCCACAGCATCGATAAGGAAACGGGAGTCCACGAATTTTCCTCCGGGGCCTCATCGGAAGCGCACGCAGGTGGCTTCAGCCCGGACCTGAGAACCGAAGAGCATCAATACCTGGCCATCATAGGGGGATTCCTCAGTGGCGAAATCAAACAGGGAAAAGAGAAGTCTAATTTGACTTTCAGATACCATCGCGTCGATGGAAGTGTTGCCTATGAATATACTTTCGACCGTCGATGACTATGAAAAGACCTTCTATCGGACTTCGCTGCCATCTCTGGTTCGCAATCCTTGTTGCGGGTCTTTGTATTGCGGAAATTTCAGCCCAAAACCAACGGCCTAATGTTCTGTTTTTTCTGACGGATGACCAGGGTTATGGAGACCTCTCCCTGCATGGGAATCCCCTCCTCTCTACCCCAACCATGGATTCGCTGGGGAAACAAGGGGTGCGGTTGGACCGCTTTTATGTAAGCCCGGTGTGCGCTCCCACCCGTGCCAGCCTTTTGACAGGCAGGTATCACCTCCGCACAGGAGCGTTTGGCGTTTCTCATCGGCAGGAGGTTATCGATCCCGAAGAAACCACCCTCGCCGAGCTGATGCAGCAGAATGGTTATAAAACCGGTTGCTTTGGGAAATGGCACAACGGCGCAGTCTATCCCGAAACGCCCAATGGCCAGGGCTTCGACGAATTTCTGGGTTTTCTTGGCGGCGTTTGGCGGGAATATTACAATCCGGTGCTTACCCACAATGACACCAACCAAAGGTATGACGGCTACATTACCGATATCCTGACCGATGCGGCGATAGACTGGATGGAAGACCGGATTGATGAGGATCAACCCTTTTTCTGCTACCTTCCCTACAATGCACCCCATACTCCGGGACTGGTCTCCGAGGATTATTGGAAACCGTTTTATAAAAGAAACATCGGTCGCTGGGAATCGGTCATCTATGGCATGATAAAAGCAATCGACGATCAGATGGCCCGTGTTCTCCGGTTTCTCGAAGAAAAGGACCAGGTCGATAACACGATTGTCATTTTCATAACCGACAACGGACCCAATACCTGGCGCTACAACTCCGGCTTGAGAGGCAAAAAAAGCAACCTCTACGATGGAGGCATTCGAGTTCCGGCCTTTATCCGGTGGCAGGGCAAACTCAAACCCCATACCGTAACCCAACCGCTTTCCCATATCGATCTGCTTCCGACCCTGGCGGAACTCTGTGACCTGACCGGAACGGAATCCCTGGATTTGGACGGTCAAAGCTTTGCCGCTCTCCTCAAGGACCCCAAGGCGAAGTGGCAGGATCGCTTGCTGATTTCCTTTGGTTATCGAGATGAAGAGAGGATCCGTGAAAATGGCGTCGTTCATACAAACCGCTGGACTGCCGTTAAGGACAGAGGTCGATGGAGTTTATACGACATTCAAGCGGACGTGCGGCAATTCAACAATCTCGTCAAACAATACCCGGACGTTCTTCGAAAACTCAGTGCCCATTTCGAGGAAACCTTGTCATCCATACCATCCATCGGGGTAGAAGCCCCCATCCCTGTAGGGCATGAAGGACAATCCCTGGTTGTGCTCAAGGGGCACGATTCCAATTTATCCGTTCCCAAAGGCCAAGGCATCGACTATAACTATCATGCCGGTTTCACCGGCCACTGGATAAACGATTGGACAGATTCAAATGCCTATGCTCAGTGGAATTTGGATGTCGTGGACGACGCTACCTATGCGGCCACCCTACTCTACTGCATTCCCGAAGAAGACCTGGGCGTGAAAGGCTACTTCGAAGTGGATGGTCAAAAATTGCATTTTTCGATAAATGAAGCTTTTGACCCTGAGCCGTATTCCCAACCCTTTATACTGGACGGCGAAGCCACCAAGTATGAAAGCAAACCCTGGAAGCGACTACCCTTAGGGCGGTTAGAAATAAAATCTGGTTATAAGTCGGCACGTATCCGCTTAACGGATATACCTGGAAAAGCCGGAATGGAAGTAAAGGAAGTCGAGTTAAGTCGGTTGAATTAACGCACCTCCAGGGAAAGAATACCTTAGCCCGCATGTCTCACTTACCGAGCGAATGAGATTGGGCTCTATTTTTCTACCGGGGCGTTTACCAGGTTGCCGTATTCGGTCCAGCTACCGTCGTAATTTCGGACGTTTTCCAGGCCCAGCAAATACTTCAGGGCAAACCACGTATGGCTCGATCGCTCTCCGATGCGGCAATAGGCGATGGTCGGTTTATCCGGGGTCACACCCTGGTCCTCAATATAGATTTTGCGCAATTCTTCGACCGATTTGAAGGTGCCGTCCTCCGCTACGGCTGTTACCCAAGGCACGTTTTTTGCGCCCGGTATGTGACCTCCCCGCTGACAAGTCTCGGGAAGGCCGGGAGGGGCCAGAATCTTCCCGGTAAATTCGTCCGGACTGCGCACGTCTACCAGGTTTTCACTGCCCGACTTGGACACCTCCATGGCGTCGACCAGGAAGGCCCGCAGGGATTCATCGGCATCGCTGGCCCGATAAGTGGTCGGGGTGACCTCGGTCGGGGTAGTCACCAGTTCCTTGTCGTCCTCGTTCAACCACTTGAGGCGGCCTCCGTCCATAAGTCGGACATCCGCGTGTCCGTAAATTTTGAAGATCCAAAGACCATAGGCGGCAAACCAGTTGTTGTTGTCGCCATAGGCGATCACCGTATCGTCCTTTTCGATGCCGGATTCCCCCAGCAATTGTTCGAAATCCTCCTTGCTTATGATGTCCCGCACAACCTGATCCTGCAATTGGGTTTGCCAGTTGAATCCGACCGATCCCGGGATATGTCCCGCTTCATAAGCCTGGGTATCGACGTCGATTTCGACGAGTTTGACCTTGGGGTCGTTGAGGCGCTCGTTCACCCAATCGGTGGTGACGAGCATTTCCGGATGAGCATATTGATTCATGGTGTATTCCTTCCTGATTTTTAAAGATGGGGTTAATAAAATTGGGTTGAGGTTACCGGGGATCGAGTCCCTCCCCCAAATGCTTCAAGTGGTGAGCCATGTTGGAGGCATATTTGAAAATGTTGTCGCAAAAGATCATGACCCCGCATCCCTTCCGTTCCCTTTCCAGAATGCGCATCGCCCCCTCGAAGATTAATCCGCTGCTGGGCCCGGCCATGAGGCCTTCCTTCTGGCATAGTTCCAGAGCGCGGGTGTAAGCCAATTCGTAGTCGATTTCCAGTATTTCGTCGATCAGGGAGGGATCGAATAATTTGGAGGCCGCCAATTGGCTGATATTGCGCAGGCCGGGAACATCGTGACCCTCCGTCGGTTGCACGGCATAAATGCGGATATTGGCATCCTTTTCCTTCAGGTAGCGGGAAAGGCCGGTCACGGTTCCACACGTTCCGAGCGAGGTAAACACGTGGGTCACCTTGCCTTCGGTCTGCTTCCATATCTCCGGACCGGTGGTTTGCAAATGCGCCTCCACGTTTTTCTGGTTCTCGTACTGGTTGGGCATTGCGTATTTGTCCCGCGACGCTTTGGCATGGGTCTTGGCCAGGTTGATGGATCCGTCTCCCAGACCCGGGGCAGGGCAAAGTGCGTCGTTTACCACGTCGAGTTCGGCGCCGAATATCTTCAAGAGGATCTTTTTTTCCTTGGGGACCTTGTTGGGGACTACTGCCCTGGTATGATAACCGCGCGCTCCGGCCAAGGCGGCCAGGCTGATTCCGGTATTGCCGGAGGTGGGTTCCACAATGCCGCGGCCATCTCCTAATTCACCCCGCTCTTCCAAATCACGGATCATCTGCCAAGCGGCCCGGTCCTTGACCGAGCCCAGCGGATTCAACCATTCCAGCTTGGCAAACAGTTGAAAGGATTTAACGGGATTCAGGCGATTGATGCGGACCATCGGGGATGGATTGTCCACGTTGGGCAACATCTCGAAAATGTCGTTGTAGACCCTGGCGAGATGCGCAGAGGTCCCGGAATTGGGAATCGGTCCTCCCACTGTCGCTGTGCTCATGATAAAGTATTTTTCCCTGAGTATTCAGGAACCCGTCACACCCACCGCGCAGGCGTCATCCTGACAGATCTCTTCGACCCTGTTTTTTGCCGCCCCCTCTATGGCGGTTCGCAAAACGACCCCCGCGTTGACCGCAGCCGACAAATCCACCGCGGCCCGAATCGTTTGGTAAGGAATTCCGGCTTTGAGAGCATCCTCCATACGTCTGCCCGTGCAAAACTGGCATCCGCGGGTCAGCACGACCCCCAACCCGATGAGGTGTTTTTCACGATCCGTGAGATCGGTTGTATTCCCGGTGGCCCCAAGAGCCTGGGCAACTTTGAATTCTGACGCTTCCATGGTAATCTCCTCGTTTTACTGTTGTTGCAATGGGTTAGGAGCCGCTTAATCGGCCACTATCGAATCGACCTCGATGAAGGCGCCCGGTTCACCCTGGAAATCGATGCGCAATTTTCGAATGTGCCCGCTCCAATGAGGATTGGAGGACAAGTCAAAGGCATACGAGGCAAAGTCATCCCCTCCCTTTACCTTCAACGGACCCGCCACCCTGGCCATGCGACCCGAGCCGTTCTCGGCCGACAACGCGACCATAAGGGGTGTGGAAGCGCGCAGGTTCAACTCCAGTTTCTTGGCATTCCTGGCCGCATCGACCTCTAGTCCATCGCGGACGAGTGAACCTTTCCCATCGGCCAGATCAAAGTCGAGGTACCCGAGATAGCCCGCAATATTACCCAGGTTGCCTTCCCCCTTCCAACCTTCCGTTTGCCAGCCACCGTTATCAAAATAAAACTCCAGTTTGCCGTCCTGTGGATCGCGACCATTTATCTTTTCCCAGGCGCTGGACAATCCGTCTCCATCCTGGTCGGTGCGCACCTGTTCATATTCCTGATTGACGGCTTTTCCCCACTTGTGGTCCTGCGCTTGAAACTTCAATTCCCCGAGGGATTCTTCCCCGGCCCCCCAATCGCCTTTAGCCAACCAGTCATGGAGGAGTTTGCGGTGCCGCGCCAACTCCACGGCATAGGCCGGTTTACCGGCCAGGTTGTGCATCTGAGCCGGGTCCTTCTCCACGTCGTACAATTCCTCCGCCGGCCTCTCGCCGAAATAGATTTCGGCATGGCGGGCCGATAATTTGCCCTTTTGGTACAACTCGTGGAGATTCTGCGTGTAGGGTTGACGGTCCCGGTACTGGGGTTGGAGAAAGATGCGATCGAGCTTGTAATTTCGCGTGTAACGAAACCGTTCCGTGCGAATGGTTCTCACCCGGTCGATGGTGTGATCCAGTCGGTCCTTGGCTGCCGCCACGAATTGACGCGGCTCGAAATCATCGGCGAATAGGTCCCGGCCTTCCCAGGATTCGGGAATGGGAATACCGGCCCAAGTCAAGGTAGTGGCAGACAAATCCAGCATATCCACCAAATCATCCCGCGCCATCTGCGAGGGAACCCATTGTTTGGGTCCCGCAAGCACGAAGGGCACGTGCAACCCCCCTTCCGTGGGCATCTGCTTGTGCCGGACCAGGTTATTGGCCCCATGATCCCCGAAATATACGACAATGGTGTTCTCCCACAATCCGTTCGCTCTCAGGCCGTCCAGTATTGCCCCGATAAAATCATCGTCCTTGCGAATGGAGTCGTAATGCTCCGCCACCACTTCGCGGTAAATTTCGTTATCCGGATAATCGAGAGGCACGGTCACGGCGGAGCGATCGGTTCTTCGGTCCGCCGGCCAGTTGCTGGTATTTTGCTTTCCTCCCGCCGTCTGGATCTGCCCGAAGAACGGCTGACTGTTTTTTACTTTTTCCCAGGGAATCGGCTCCCTCCTGGGTTGATGAAAAGAAAATATTTCATCGTTGCTGAGCACGAAATTATAATCGGTTTTTCCCAGGTTGAAGGTGGAGTAACCGTGTTGGATCATGATTTGGGGAAGAAGTTTCATTCCCTCCGGCAAATAGAGTTTGGCCGGCCCTCGGGAACTGCGATGCTCGTGCGCATTGAAACGAATCTGGTTCATTCCCCCCATTATGGCCGACCGGCAGGACGAACACACCGGGGCGGGGACGTAAGCCCGCCGGAACAGCACCCCTTGCTCGGCCAGCGAATCGATATGGGGCGTGGCCCCGGCGTTTGCCTCATGACCATAACAACCCATCCAGGGAGAAGTGTCCTCCGCGTAAATCCAAAGAATGTTCGGCTTGTCGGCCTGGGCGGATGCCGCAGCAGCCATCAGGAAGATCGGGAAAACACAAAAAGGAATAGCGCCATTAGCCCATTTGTTCATGCAAAAATGATTCGTAAAATCACAACAGGGGTCAAACACTTAGAGGCACCGGGGGCGCCAGAGGAAAGAGGAAAGAGGAAAGATTGGAGAGCAGTAAATCATCGTGATCTTGATCCTGATCAAATAACGGAGGGCGGGTTTTCCAACCCGCCAATTCGTAGGGAGGGGGTATGCCTCGCTCAAAATTTTTACCAGTGGGCGCCGGGGGCGCCTTAACCGTGTAATTCTATGTAACCTGTGGTTAATCCAAGAAAAAATTTTTGTGTTTCTTGTGATGGTATGCGTTCAATCCGAATCTGATAAAACTTGTTAAGCATGGCAGCGTTCGGAAGCATTAGAAGCAACTCGTGGGTGATTGTGCTAACCCGCGGGTGGCTACTGGAGACGCTCGGAAGAAGCACTGGAATTAT
>JAJDZZ010000040.1 GCA_022824405.1 Opitutales bacterium | reverse complement strand
GCCCTACCGCATGCAGCCGGGTATATTTGGTAGGGCAAGAGCATCCTTGCTCTGCCGCGTGTATTCTTGGTAAAGCAAGACGGGAAAAGGACACCCAGTATTTCGATAAAGGTGGTTTTGGGCAACAACCCCTCCAGGACTGACCCCTTGGCGGATGTGGGAGAGCTATTTTTCACAATTTAACCTTGGCGAATGGGCTCAACCTTACTGGAATGCCCAACTGTATTGAACTGTGACTGATTCATCTTCCTCTCTGACTTCCGGCGAAACCGATACTCGCCCCAATATCGTTTTTATCATTACGGACCAGCAGCGCATGGATACCATTTGCGCTCTGGGTTACGATTATATGGATACTCCCAACCTGGACCGGTTGGTGGAGGAAGGGGTCACCTTTACCAATTGTCACATCACCGCGGCCAGTTGCGCGCCTTCCCGGGCCAGTCTGTTTACCGGCTACTACCCTCATACCTATGGCGTATTAAAAAATGCCGATCTCTGGCGCCACGGTTGGGTGGAAAACCTGGCCGAAGCCGGATACAAGTGCGTCAACATAGGAAAGATGCACACCTACCCCTACCACACCTCGATGGGGTTTCATGAACGCTACGTGGTGGAAAACAAGGACCGGTATCTGGAAGAACGCTACTATTACGACGAATGGGATAAGGCCTTGCGATTTCGTGGATTGGTCAAGCAACAAAGGGAAAGTTACCGGAAAAGACCCGATTACGGTGAACGACTGGGAGCCTTCGAATGGGATTTGCCAGAAGACAGTCACCCCGATTTTTTTGTCGGCGATCTGGCCGTCTGGTGGCTGAAGAGCAAGCCGAAATCCTCCCCTTTATTTCTTGAGATCGGGTTCCCGGGACCCCATCCACCTTATGATCCCATCCCTCGCTACGCCGAGTCCTACCTGAAAAAGGACCTGCAAATCCAGCCCTTGCGGAAAAAGGATTTGGAAAACCAGCCGGAGGCCTACAAGGAATTGCGCCGCCATAACGTGGAGGTCGATCACGATTCCGTTCAGTGGGATCTGAATCCCACCCCCGAGCAACGTCAAAGGCAACGGGCATATTATCATGCCAACGTCACCATGATTGACGAAAAGGTCGGCCAGATCATTGAAGCCCTGGAGGAAAAGGATTACCTGGATAACACGGTGCTGATTTTCACATCGGACCATGGGGATTGCCTGACCGATCATGGGCACAGTCAAAAATGGACCATGTACGATCAGATTACCCGTGTGCCGACCATCGTATGGGCCAAGCCGGGTTCAACAGCCGGAAAATGCCTATCGGGAGCCGGTCGACGCGTCGATGGGCTCTGTCAACTCATGGACCTGGGACCCATGATTTTGGAATTGGCCGAATTAGAGCCGACCTCCTCCATGGAAGCAAAAAGTCTTTTGCCCGCGGTCAAGGGGGAACCCTGGCAGGAACGCGACTACGTATATTGCGAACAGGTCCAAGACGGAATTTTTACCGGCAACCTATTCCAAACCATGATCCGGGACCGCGACTGGAAACTGGTCCATTTCGTGGACGCAACTTACGGTCAATTGTTCGACCTGAAAAATGACCCTGAGGAATTCAATAACCTTTGGGACGAACCCGATTACGCCGAGAAGAAATCCGAACTCCTCAATGCCCTTCTCAATTGGCGCATACGCAGCAGCGTGCAGGCTCAGAACCTCTGGGAAGGCCACCGCTGATAATTCATTGATCGGGCGGCTTGGCCAAGAAAAGGGTCAGCCCTCCTACCAGCCGTGGGCATCCTGGACGGAGACCATGGCAGCCAGGATGGTATTCCAGGTATCCTGTTGGTAGAGAGTTTCGTTGGGAAACATGCAACCGTCCCAGCAAATGTGCCGGATATGTTTCCTGGGTCGGCCATTCTCGGTAAGCCAGAAACCAGCCGCCCAGGCAATATCCAGTTTTCCGTTGGGATCGTCCGCCAGGCAGTGTTTGCCCGTCTTGTCGTGGGAGCCCGTGCCATGGACGGTGCCATCGTTTTGAGCGACGTGAAAATCGATAGTGAAGGGCCGCAGAGCATCGGTCATTTCCTTATAGGCGGCGGCAAAAGCTTCCTCGTCCTCCCAGGAAAAGTCCTCCGGAACGATGCGGTGTTCCTCGGCGTTGTACCCCAGGAGATAGAGCATGGAGTGTGCGAGATCGGCCTGAAACCCGAGGGTATCGCCGGCGTCGGCCAGCTCGAATGTCCGCAGCATCCATTTCCAACTGTGCATGCCGCCCCAGCAAATCTCCCCTTCGGCGGCTAACCGCTCGCCATGGTCGGCTGCGATGTGGGCCGCTTCCCGGAAAGTCCGAGCGATAAGAGCGGTGTTGCCCTCGGGGTCTTTGCTCCAGGATTCCACGTCGTTGGCCGAATCGATGCGCACGATACCATAGGGGCGCACACCCAAATCACGCAGTTTAGCGCCAACCGCACAGGCCTTCCGCACCTGGGTGAGGAATTTTTTTCGATCCTCCTCGCTACCCATGGCTGAACCGCCCCCGGTCACATCCCAGACCGGAGCCACGATGGATCCGGCTACCAGGTCAAAACTATTCAACTGCTCGGCCAAGGCTTTGAGGTCGTCATCGGTAGAGTCTATCGACACGTGCGGTTCGGAAATAAACAAATCCACCCCATCGAATTTGCGGCCGTCGGCCTCCGCATTCGCGGTAAACTCGATCATCTTATCCAGGCTTATAAAGGGTTCTTCCTCCGACCCTTTGCCGACTACCCCCGGCCAGGTAGCGTTGTGAAGTTTAGGGAAGGTTTTGCTCATATCACGTTACGGTTTTGTTGTTTGAAAGCTGTTACGGCAACAGCCCTTGTGGTCATCATAATGGAGTATTTGGCTTTCCCCTTTTTGCCCAGCCAAAAATTGCGCCTCACCCGCATTTCCCACCAAAATTCGTAGCGAGGAAACACAATGGGGTCCTGACCCCTTCCGCCCAACCTCCGCGACTATCGTCGGGGTCATGCTTTCCAATCTTGACCCAGCTTGCGGAGTCAACCGATTCAAGGCTTGAACCCTTTTTCCGTCCCCGGCCAGACGAGAAATTAAAAGAACTCCTTGAAATACCTGAAAAAGGCGTTTTTATGGCCCGACCAAATGAGGTTGAAATTCACTAAGATGCACGGAGCCGGAAACGACTTCGTTATGGTAGGAAATCTGGATGGATCCGTTCGGTTGACCGCCGAACAAATCGCCCACCTTTGTCATCGCCGATTCGGAGTGGGAGGAGACGGACTCGTCCTCCTGGAAAAAGCCCCATCGAAGGAAGTGGACGCCCAGATGATTTATTTCAACGCCGATGGTTCCCGGGCGGATATGTGCGGGAATGCGGCCCGTTGTTTTACCGCGTTTGCCCTGGCCCATGAGATGGGAAATCCAATGGGCCTGAAATTCCGCACCGATGCGGGCGACTTGGTGTCCAGGGCAATGGGAAGCCAATACACCGTGGAAATGACCCCGGCTTCAGATTTGCGACTGAATTTCACCCTCGATCTCTCCACCGGCCCCGCCCTTCTGCACTTCGCCAATACCGGGGTTCCGCACGTGGTAAAGTTTGTTCCCAAGGTGGAAGAGGTCGATATAGTGGCTGAAGGTTCCGAACTGCGTTACCACGAGGAATTTTCTCCCCGTGGAGCCAATGTCAATTTTGCCCGAGTCAACGGCAACGGCGTAATGGTTCGCACTTATGAACGCGGTGTGGAAGACGAAACCCTTGCCTGTGGGACGGGAGTGGCGGCGGTGGCCATCGTGGCCCACCTCGTTCACAAGGTGGCCAAGCCCGTCCACCTGAAAGTGGCTGGAGGCGATACCTTGTCGGTCGATTTCCGGTTGGAAGGAGACTCCATCGAAAAGGTTGCCTTAACCGGTCCGGCCACAGTCGTATACAGCGGAATAATCGAGATTTAACCCGCATTTCCTACTACCTGGCGAAAGAGCGGCATGGAAAGTATGGACCCCCGGCGGATGTAGGTAAGCTCACGGAGGAAGAGATCAGGCAAAAGCCGCGACCCAATCCGGGTTTTCCGGGCCGAAGGTTTTGAGCATGACGATGGGATCGGTTGGGGACGGGTTGCGTATGGTTACCCCGGCCCGCGCGGCCGATTCGGTTACGAAGTATTCATCGTGAGTCAATTGCCCGAATCGAATCTGGGTGGGTGTTTCGATTGGCCACGCCCCCATGGCGCCGTGTCCCTGCATCATGATCAGGCTGTAACATGCGGAATTTTTTACGGTTACAGTCCGGCTCGGAAGCACGGTTAGCTCTGTGGCGCTGTAGGCGGTATTACGGTAGGCGATCCATTTTTCGTCGTAACCGTTTTCCTGGATCTCCTGAGTGGAGGAGAAAACCGATATGGGATCCATGAAATGGTTTTCCACAAAATTGGGATCGACGTTGGCATCCCAATCCAGCACCTCGATAAGGTAATCGTAATCTCCCCGTTTATCTTCGGGGCTGTCCTTCCATAGTAGTTCCTCGGGAACCACCTGGTGATTGACCACGGATTGATACATGGCGAAGACGTCGGATGCCCTTTGGGGTTCAAAAGTGCATAAACTGCCCGGGGCGTGAAGGATACCGGCGGGAACGTCCCACCCCGTTCCCGCATCCAACCGGTAAGCTTTAGAGAAATTGGTTATTTTGTTGTCGCCCTTGGTAAAGTTTTTCAGGCATTGGAGGATCTGGTCTTTAGTCGTTCCCGGTTCGCATCCAAAAAAAGTGTAAGGGAAATCTCCCCCGTGGTTGTTCACCTGGGGTGGAAAGTAATAGGCTTCCGGTTTGCCCAGTTGCCCCACCTTGGCGGCGTATTCATCGGGATGATGAACGTGGTGAGGAAGGGGTCCCTTATTGTCAAAAAACTTGGAATAAGCGGGCCATTTCCCATACCCATCCCACAGGCGACGACCAATGATCTCTCCTTTGAGTTCGTCTATGGCGTCGCGCAGGGTGATTTGTCGGGAGGCAGGGCCATCCTGAAATACGACCATGCTCAAACCTTCGTTTTTTCCGGTCAACGGGCCGTTGTCGGCCGGGGTGGCGCTGGCAAACCAGCGCTCGTCGATACCACCCCTCTCCCCTCCCAAGGCATAGTAGTCATCGGGGTGGAGTTTCAGTCGCCTGCCCGGAATGCAAAAGGAACGAGGAACCCAATTGGGAGCAAGACGAAGAATGCCCCGGCCTTGGGCGAGGGCGTCTTTGGCGATTTGGGAAGTCGTCATAATAAGGAAAGAAAGCCGGCCCCAGGGCGAATACGTTAAACCGTCTGCCAGTTGCGGCTACTGCCGGACTCCAGGACGGCAGCACAAACCTTGTCCGTTTCCAGGGCATCGGCAAAGGAGGGAAAGGCTCGCTCTCCCTCTTCGCCCTCAAGGCTCTTGAGAAAATGATAGGCGCCATGGGTAAAACTGTGTTCGTATCCGATATTCAAACCGGGTACCCACCATTTGTCCATGTAGGGATGTTCTCCACCAGCGTTGGAGACGTGGATGCTACGCCATCCGCGCACAGCCTTGTCGTCGGCATAATCAAAATAGGACAACCGATGCAGATCGTGCAGATCCCAGGCAATGGAGGCATTTTCCCCGTTGATTTCAAAGGTGTAGAGCGCCTTGTGCCCGCGGGCGTAGCGGGTCGATTCGAAAATGGCCAGGGAACCGTTGGCAAAGCGGGCCAAAAAGGCGCAAGCGTCGTCGATTCCAACTTTTTCCACGCTTCCGGTTTCCTGGTGCAGGCGCTCCTTGATGAAGGTCTCAGTCATGGCCGTAACCGATTCGATCGGCCCGTTGATCCACATGGCGGTATCGATGCAGTGGGCCAGAAGATCGCCCGTAACCCCGCTTCCCGCCGCGGTCACATCCAGTCTCCACAATCCTTCGCCGCCTTGGGGAAGATCGGCATCGATGGTCCAATCCTGCAGGAAGTTGGCCCGATAGTGAAAGATTCGCCCCAATTTGCCGCTTTGGACAATGTTCTTGGCCAGAGCCACTGCGGGGACAAAGCGGTAATTGAACCAAACTAGATTCGGAACACCGGCCTTATCGACGGCCTGCGCCATTTCCCGGCTCTCCGCCGGGTTGCGCCCCAGGGGTTTTTCACAGAGCACCATTTTGCCCGCCTCGGCCGCGGCAATGGCTATCTCGTGATGCACATTATTGGGGGCGGCGATATCGATGGCGTCTACGTCGTCGCGTTCGATGAGACGGCGCCAGTCAGTTTCATAGCTTTCATAACCCCAATTCCGGGCAAAAGATTTGAGACGTTCTTCGTTCCTGGCACAGGCCACCTTGAGGACGGGTTCATACTCCGTTTCAAAAAACTTGGAAACCTGGCGGTAGGCATTTGAGTGAGTCCTACCCATAAATCCGTAACCGATTACACCGATATTGAGTTTTTTCATAGTGCTTATGTGCTGTGGTTGGCGGTGATGTTTTTCATTTCATGGCGATTATTCGGAACTCTTTTTCTGTGTCACGAATTTAAATTTCGGAATTGGAACATGGCTGGACCGAGGGCGCATCAAATCCACTTCTTGTGACCGTGAGCCAAGGATCTGGCCAAATTTCTGGCAAAGAACGGCCCACGGTATATCCATCCGGTATAGATCTGGATCAATGAAGCTCCGGCATCGATTTTTTCCCCGGCGGACGCGAAATCCATGATCCCGCCGACTCCGACGATGGGGAACTTTCCCTGGGTGGATTTGCTGATGTAGCGAATAACATCGGTGGACCGTTTTTGCAGCGGCCTTCCGCTCAACCCTCCAGGCTCGGATCCGGTTCTTAATTGAACCGGTCGACTCAACGCCGTGTTGGTGGCAATGATCCCATCGTAATTCAGGTCCAGGACCGTCTCCATTATGGAGTCGATTTCCCGGTAGGTCAGATCGGGGGAAATTTTCACCAGCATGGGGATGGGTTTGGTTCCCAGTTTTCGGGCGCGCTCATTATTAGCCGAAGCCAGTTGTTCCAAAAGGGCTGGCAAATATTTCGATCCCTGCAGCTTGCGCAATTGCGGGGTGTTGGGACTACTGACGTTAATGGTAAAATAATCGGCGTGTTCGGCCAATAGATGATACGACCTCAGGTAATCCTCCGCCGCCTGCTCCAGGCGAACTATCCTCGATTTTCCAATGTTGATCCCGAGGGGAATCCGCTTGAGGTTTTTTCGAATCTGCTTTCCCAAACGTTTTTCGATGATAGCGGCCCCATCGTTGTTGAAGCCCATTCGGTTGATCAGGGCTTCCTGTTCGGGATAGCGGAAGAGCCGGGGCCGAGGATTGCCTTGCTGAGGGTGATTGGTCACGGTTCCGATTTCGACGTGACCAAAGCCCAAGGCGCCGGCCACGGGCCAGAATTTGGCATTCTTATCCAACCCGGCGGCCAGACCGACACGGTTGGGAAATGGCAACCCGAACAGCACGATAGGGTTGCTCCGGGGCGGGCGCAGGTTGCGCCATTCCATCACGCGGCAGAGAAAGGGAAACCGCCCCAAAATTTGCAATAAGTGGACCGCGTTCTCGTGAGCTTTTTCCGCCTCCTGGCGAAACAAGAAGGGTCGGAGGACAGATTCGTAGAACTTACCCATGGAAAAGGAGCCTCCTTAATGGAAAAATTCTTCCTGCTGGGAAAGAAAATTACAAAAAAATCTTGTCTTTGCCGGGAAGGGATCAAATTGAAAGAGGAAATAAGATCCCTACAACTTTCAACCACCGGGAGACCGGTATCCGATACCATCAATCCATAAGTCCTATGCCTGCCAAATATCCTGAACTCGAATGGTTGATTGCTTCACCAGGAGAAGATTTCAACTGGTGGGTAAATGAAGTGAGCGACCTCACCCATTGGGATTTTGACGATTTGGGAATAATCGATCCGAGGCAGTGGAATTATTTGATGGATCACCTGGATTCGCTACGCGAATTCGGCCTGGATACGGAGTTGGTAGAGAGAGCTTTTATTGGGTTCAGCATCGAAAGGAATCTGGGCGAAAACCGCATCCGCATGACCCGCAGCTCCGATTTGATTCTGGAAAACGAGACCGCACTTTTTTTCCTGCCTGACGTAGTAAACGAGGAAACCGGTCCTTACGCGGAATTTCTCGACCACATCATCACACTCCGTATCGAGCAACTAAAAGACCTGATTGAATTCGATAACAGCTTGACCCGGTCGGATTTGGAAGAGGTATTGCGGGACGAGTTGACCCATCTCGATTACGAAGGGAGTGGTTTACACCATTTCTCTGAAATCACCTTCATCCTGGAGTACGTTCCGGCCGGTTACGACCGGGAGGAAGACCTCGAAGAGGAGGGAAAATCTTCGGATGAGGGTGAAATAGCCCAGGAAATCTCCGATTTGACTGAAGATGAGGAAGCCATTCCGGAAGACGAGACCATGCGCTGGGACGAGGAACAAGAGGAAGAAACAGAGGTGTGATTGGTGGATCATCATGGTAAACCGGGGTCAGGTTTCGGAGATCCGACTATCTGGCACGCCAAAGGCTTGAATACATGGGGCGCATCTTCAAACTGGGAACTATGGCAGAAATACAGATCGTACCCGAGGCTGGGAATGCCTTCACCGTAACCGTTTGCAGCAGATCCACGACCACCCACCGGGTTACCTTGACGGATTCCGATCTTGCAAGGTTGAGTCCGGCCGGTGGAACGAAAGAGGATTTGATCCGCCGATCGTTTGAATTCCTCCTCAGACGCGAACCCAACACCAGTATTCTGGCTTCCTTAGATTTACCTGTAATCGGCCGATATTTCCCCGAATACGAGAGGGTCATCAGCCAACAGCAATAAGTTAAGCGAGGACGCCGGTCGGGGTCAGGCCGTAGAAAAGTGATGCCTTTTGGAGAAAAAGGGTCAGGCCTGGAAAACTGTATTCCGTTGCACTTCATACACTTTTGCAAGGCAACTGACCCTGAAAGGCATAACTTTTTACGTCTTGACCCCTTCCT
>JAJDZZ010000029.1 GCA_022824405.1 Opitutales bacterium | reverse complement strand
AACAGGATCCCTTCGCGAGCAGGATTTTATTGTAAGGGTTTTCCTGTTGCTGCAGGCATCCAGCCGCGAAGCGGCGATGTTAAAATTTCTAATTCATCTCTTGGCGACCTTAGCGGTCTTCGCGAGAGTCAATTCCTAATTCGCGCGCCTTGGCGCGCTTCCACTCTGTGTCCTCTGTGGTTAGGTCAATCTCTCCAGCGGCGGTGGCCCCAGACATACTGGTCGGGCGCCTGGCCAATGGCATCTTCCAGATATTGGGTCAATTGGTTCAGTATGGAACGTATGTCCTCGTTTTTATTGCCGCTGGGAGGGCATTGAATGAGATGAGAGGTGAAAATTTCGAATTTGAGGGGGCCGATCCTTCTGCAGGCCCCGAAGCAGAGAGGAGCCCGGGTGACCAAGTGGAGCATGGCCACTGTTTTGAAGGTGGCGGCGGGGTGTCCGAAAAAGTCGATCGACATGTTATGGGTTGCGGCGTGCTGATCGAAGAGCAGGGCCAGAATTTCCTTGTTTTCCAACACCTCCAGAAAGCGAGCCGAGTTGCTGTCGCGTTTGGGGATGGGACGGAACCGGTGGGAGGACTTCCGGCTTTGCACCAGCTTTTCCATGAGGGGATTGTTCATACGGCGGGTGATTCCAACCACGGGCTTGTAACGGGAAAGAAAATGGGCCGCAATTTCCCAATTTCCGAAATGTCCCGAGGCCATGATCAGGCCCTGGTCCGGGTTCTCCAGAGCCGCGAGCACGTCCGGTTTTATATTGATCTCCAGATGATCCCGAAATCTTTCGCCGGTGAGAAACTGATGGGACCGAAGGGATTCGACTATCAGCAGCGCCATGTGTTGGGTTGCTCCCCTGGCCATGGCGAGGGCTCGCTTCGGGTCGGTTTCGATCCCGCTGCGAAGAATATTGTCGCGCGCGACCTTGCGCCGCCGGGGGTCGAATGCCCACCAGAGATTGGCGGCGCCCCGGGCCACCAGGCAGGATATTCCGAAGGGAAGGTTATCGACGAACAGGAGTAGGATGCGGGCCAGACAGTACTCGATAATATGACGGATGCTCTTCAAGCGCCTCGGTCGATCAGCAGTGAAGCCATTTCCCCAATGTTCCCAACCGAAACGATGTCTATTGCTTCCAGGTGCACCCCGAGTTCTTGTTCGACGTCGTAAAGAAGGTCCAGAATGGTGAGCGAATCCAGCCCCAGGGATTCGATGGTGGATTGGGGGCCGTAGTTGCTCCAGTCGAGTTCCTCCGTTGCCGAGGTTTCCATGATTTCCCGCAACTTCTCGACGATCAGGTCCGCTTTTGGTTTTTCACTCATGTATAAGTATCAGGTGGTGGGACCCACGATCAAGACCCCGTTGGCGCCGCCGAAACCGAAACTGTTTTTCATGGCTGGACCCCGATCGATGGACGTGGGTTTATTTCCGATAAGGTTCAAGTTACAGGCCGGGTCGGGATTTTCAAGGTTGAGATTCGGTGGCGCCATACCGCGCTCCAGAGCCAGCAGGGTGGTGATGGTTTCCAGGATTCCGGATGCTCCAAGGGCGTGTCCGAAATAACTCTTGTTGGCCATGACCGGAATCCGGTCGGCGGCAGACCCCAAGGCGGTCCTCACGGATTTGCTCTCCGTGGCGTCGTTGCTGTGGGTGGCGGTTCCATGGGCGTTGATCAAGGCAATTTCCCCTGGCTGGAGACCAGCATCGTCCAGGGCCATGCGGATGGCCTTGGCCTGGCCTTCCACGCTGGGTCGGGTGATGTGCGATGCGTCCGAGGATTCCCCGTAACCGAGTATTTCCCCGCGAATATCGGCTCCTCTGGCCGTAGCTCCTTGGAGTGTTTCCATAACAAGGGCTCCGGCCCCTTCCCCCAGGACGGTTCCACGCCGATCTTCGGCAAAGGGACGGCATGCCTTGGCCGGATCTTCGATAGGGGAAAGCACCCCGATATTATTCCATACCCCGAAAAAGAAGGGGTCGAAGAACCCGTCCGACCCACCGCACAGCACCTTTTCGGCGTAACCGTCCCGTATCATGCGGAAGGCCGTTCCCATGGCATTGGCGGCCGAGTTGCAGGCCGATACCACCACGTAGTTGGATCCGGTCAACTTGAATTGCATGGAAACCCCGGCGGAAATTGCGTTGTACATGCACCGAGGCACGGTGGTCGGGCGAAGGCTCCTCGGGCCCTTCTCAAAAAAAGTGGAAAAGGCGTTGAAGTGGCTTTGGGCGCTTCCCACACCTGTTCCGTACAGGACTGCCACGTCCTGTTCCGACCAAGGCGGCTTCCGGGCAATGAGCCTGGCTTGGGTAAGGGCATCCCAGGCCACCACCACGGCCAAGTCCAGGGCGCGGTCGATGGGCCGACGGCGCAACTCCTTGAGTTTGCCCTTTATCAGCCCTTCCGGCACCTCTGCTCCAATATGTATCTTGTAAGAGGCGGTATCGAAGGCCCGCAAATGTCCGATGCCGCTTTTTCCAGCCATGAGGTTTTGCCAAACTACCGTTTCCTCAATGCCCAGGGCGCAGGCAATACCCATGCCCGTCACCACGACGCGGCGCGGGGAAGCTGGATAAGAACTGGACCGGTCTGGCATGACTCTATCCGTACATGAACTGGCCGCCGTCCACGTGAATCACCTGTCCGGTAAGGTAGGAGGCTTCCTCGGAAATGAGAAATGCCACCACGTTGGCCACGTCCTCCGGCTTGCCTAATCGCTTCAGGGGAATGGCCAGATTCCTGATATTTTCCTCGGTCAATCCCTCGGTCATTTCCGTTTCCACCATGCCTGGAGAGACCGCGTTGCACCGTATGCCGAAGCGGGCCGCTTCCAGGGCAAAGCTGCGGGTCAAACTGATGAGGCCGGCTTTGGAAGCGGCGTAATCCGCCCCCATCATCCGCCCGGGTCCATGGGCCGCCAGGGATGCCATGTTGACGATCGATCCCGACCGGGCCCGACGCATTATGGAATAAGCTCTACGGCAGGCCACGAAGGCGGATTCCAGGTTCAATCGGTGGGTTGCCCGCCAGTCTTCCAGCTTGAGACCGCGAAAAGCGACGGCGCGACCGGCTCCGGCGTTATTTACCAAACCGTCCAGGCGTCCTCCTTTCCGAAAGACCGCATCGACCAATAGGCCCGCCGCTTCCGGCTCCGATAAATCGGCCGAAACGGGAATAGTCCGGCCTGGATGAATGGCGGAGCAGACTTTTTCGACTTGGGCGAGGGTCCTGCCGTGAATGGCGACCGTTGCTCCTCTTTCCACCAGCGCCTCCGCGATGGCTCTTCCAATGCCTCGGGTGGAGCCGGTAACCAGGATTACGTGTCCACTAAAGGATGGCGCCATGCGTTTGTGAAGAGGTGGTAGGTGGGAGACCCCTCTATTCCTAAAATTCGGCCTCGGGACTGTCGTAGAGGTGGACGTTCTTTTCGTTCACGTTGTATTGGTGGTGAGTTTCGCTGAACTCCTTGCGGACTTGTTTGGCGTACTCGGGGTCCAGGTTGTCGAGATGTTCCAGCGTTTTCTCCGCCTCGGTCAAAAATGCCTGGAATTGCTGTTGCCGGTACTCCTCTTTGGCGCGCTGTTCCTGGGAACGGCCGATCAGGGGAATGGTCCAGCGGTTCAGGATATTGTTTTCAAAGTCCGTGTAATAGGATTCGGACAGGTATCGTCCCCCTGAAGCCGGGTCGATTACATCGAGGTTTTTGATTTCGGACATCCGCATGAGCGGTGAATAGAGTTCGCTCACCTGATACTCCTTCAGCTCCACCGTATCGAGTCCTTCTTCCTCCTCCGTAATTCTGCTATCGGATCTGCGGGGATCCGCCCTGTTCCTCTCTCGTATCTGGGCTTGGATGGAGGCTTGGCGTTCCGCCTCCTTTTGTTGGGCCGACTTTAACGGGGTATCGTTCCGGTTCTCAGCCTTTTCGGCCTCGGGCTCAGGCTTTTCCCATTTATATTTTGAGGAAAGGTAATCGGAAATAGTGGACGTTTTAAATCCCTCTTCATTGGGTTCTCCCTGGGCCATAAGCCCTAATGGAATGAGCGGGATGAGTAGTAATATCACATGCGCTTGCAATTTCATGGGATGGGGTTCGGGGAGATTAGGCAAAGGTATATAGACCAAAGTTTCAAGAGCGAGTTCAAGAAAATCTGAAGGGGCGGTTTCCTTCTTCCGCCTCAGGCCGTGCCTTGGTGGATGGAGACGATGCCCAGGGTCATGGGGATGGCGAGGACGTCGTGGAAGCCCGCTTCCCGTATTTCCAAGGTGAGGCCCCTGCGCCGCGGAAATTTTACAATGGTGCCGCCAAGGTAATCGTATGCCTCCGGCCGGCCCGTGATCCAGCCGGCCAGAACGGGGAGCACGTATTTCAGGTAGGTGTAATAGAAGGGGCGAAACCACCGGTAGGGCTGGGAAAACTCCAGGATGAACACTTTCCCGCCCGGGCGCAGGATGCGCCGTATTTCTTCCAGGCCGCGGGAACGATTTTCCAGGTTGCGAATCCCGAAGGCCACGGTTACGGCATCCACCGAGTCGCTTTCCAGAGGGAGGTCGAGGATATCGGCCCATCCGAAATGGATGGCCGGAACGGGGTTCCGATTCCGGCGTTTGCGTTCGGCTTCGTCCAGCATAGGCTGGCAAAAATCTAGTCCTTGCACCTTCGTCCGGACCCCCAGCTTCCTTTTCAGAGCGAAGGCCACGTCCCCGCTGCCCGTTGCCAGATCGACCACGTTGCCCGGATTGGTCCGTTTGACCCTTCGGACCAGGGTTCGCCGCCACCAGAAATCGATACCCCAGCTCAGGAGATGATTAGACAGATCGTAGCGTTTGGCGATCCGGCCAAACATCCGGCAAACCGCCTCTGCTTCAGGCATGGGAAGTGGGGGGAGTCTTTTGCTTAAAGCTTTCCACTACCCATTTGGACAGCTCCGCATCCGGATTTTCCACTGCCTCGGGAGTGATGAGAAAGCGGGTCTTACCCGAGTTGCGGGCCACGATTTTCAAACCGTGCTCGTAGTCCTTGAACAACTGTTCGCAGAGGGAATTGGTGGAACGGTCTTCATCGACCGCCATTGCCACCAGCTTTTCGCAGGCCTCTTTGGAGAAATCGATTTCGAGACCGTGTTTCTTGCGAAAACTGCGCTGAAATTCTTCCACCCGCTTAAACAGAAATTCATTCAGGGCTTCCTGATTGTTCATGAGCAGGTCGGCCAGGGCCTTGTTGGGATCCTCTACCGTTTCGGTAGTGACCTCAAAATTGTGAATGAGGGTGGAGGAGAGTTCGAATTTGAAGTCGCGAAACGTCTTTTCCAATACCGTCATGAGTCCGCGAGCCCCGGTCTTTTCCTTTGCGGCGAGGCGGGCGATTTCAAATATGGCCTCATCGGTAATGGTAAATCCGATGTTGTATCCTTTGAAATCGCGCCGGTACTGATCGAGAATACTACCTTCGGAATTCTTGAGAATTTCGGCCAGATCCTCGGCCGACAGAGGTTCGCAGGCCACCCGAACCGGGAGGCGCCCGATGAATTCCGGTTCAAACCCGTATTCGATGAAGTCTCTCGTTTGGGTGAGCTTGAGGAAATGGGAATCCTTTTCCTCCTTTCGGTCCTGGGAAAACCCGATTTGGCTGCGGTCGAGCCGTTTTTTCACGTTTTCGGCCAGTTTGTCGAAGGCTCCGGAAACGATAAATAAAATGTTTTTCGTGCTGAGGGTGCGTTTCTGACTTTTTCCACCGCGACTCATTTCCATCATGGCTTTCATTTGCCCCATCATATCGTGCGGACTGAACAGGTTTACCTCCGCATTTTCCATGAGTTTGAGGAGGTTGATTTGCACGCCCCGTCCGGAAACGTCCTTTCCCGCCAGGTTGCTGTGGCCGGCAATCTTATCGATTTCATCGATATAGATAATGCCGTACTGGGCCAGTTCGGCATTATTATTGGCCAATTTGTAGAGATCCCGGACCAAGTCTTCCACGTCTGCGCCCACATACCCGGTTTCGCTGAATTTTGTGGCGTCAGCCTTGACGAACGGCACCCCAATGAGCTTGGCGATGTTGCGCATGAGGTAGGTTTTGCCTACCCCGGTCGGGCCGAGAAGGAGGATATTCTGTTTGTGGTATTCCTTTTCCGCCAACTGGGGATCCTCGATGCACTGGCGCACCTGGTTGTAGTGATCGCAGATGGCCACTGAGAGCACTTTCTTGGCTTCGGTTTGGCGGATGACGAAACGGTCGAGGTAATCGCGAATCTCCTTGGGTTTCCGATTGAAGGCTCGGATCCGTTGCAATACTTCGTTTTCCTTGGGGCCGCTTTCCGGTGGCGTTTGAGGCGGGGGAGTCGGCTGAGGGGCGACGTAAGGCGATACCGTGATATTGGAATTCCCGGACTTCAGAATTTCCTGGAGTTGCTTTTGAATTTCCTCGAATGGGTTTTTTGTGTCTTTGTCACTCATACACTTGTAAAATTTCAGAGCAAATTTTTCTTTGCCATTGACGAATGGAAAACCCAATCTTTCACTTAAATTCAAGTATATTTTGAAACTGAGCGAACCAGCTTATGCCAGAAAATTTGACGAAGCGAGACATCGTTCTGGATATTTACCAGAGAACCCATTACCCACAAAAGGAAGTAAAGGAGATCGTTCAACTGACTTTGGATGCAATCGCCCGTTCCTTGAGCCGGGGCCAGAATGTGGAACTGAGAAATTTTGGAGTTTTCGAGATTCAGGTTCGCAAAGCCCGGGTTGGCCGCAACCCGAACAAACCGGAAATAGACGTGGTCATTCCAAGGCGGGCCGTGGTTAAATTCAAAGTCGGAAAAGACCTCAAGGTTAATTTGAAGGAATTGAACCTGGACGAACTCTGATCCTGAATGGGGGGTTCCCGGCGGATATCCGCGCACGTTTCCCGATGTTTAAAACCTTGCCCGGATTCAGGGATTTTTACCCTGATGTTTGCGCGGTGCGCAATTATCTCTTCCGGATTTGGCGCCGCGCCGCGCTTTCCTTCAACTTCAAGGAATGCGATGGTCCCATCCTCGAATCCCTCGAATTGTTCAAGGAGAAGTCGGGCGATGAAATTGTCGGTCAGCTCTTTGCCTTTACCGACCGGGGTGGAAGGGATGTGGCCCTGCGACCCGAGATGACCCCGAGCCTGGCCCGCATGGTTGCGGCCCGGGCCCAAGCCATGAAGCGCCCCATCAAGTGGTTTTGCATCGGGGAGAACTTTCGCTACGAGCGCCGACAAAAGGGCCGGTTGCGTTCCTTCTATCAATTCAACGCGGATATTTTCGGCGAAGCCGGTCCCGGCGCCGACGCGGAGGTCATTGCGACGCTCATTCACAGCCTGAGGATGATGGGCCTGAGCGAGGACGATTTTGTCGTCCGGATAAGCGACCGGGACTTGTGGATTCTGTATCTGAGGAGCCTGGGACTGGGAGAGAAAGCCATTTTGGCCCTGCTCGGCCTGATCGACAAAAGGGAACGTTTGTCGCGGGACGTGGTTTTGGAACGGTTGCGGCCTTTCTTCCACGGCGCCGCTGAAGATTTCCTGTTCAAGGTGGAGACCCTGACCCGGGCGAGGAAAATGGATGAACTTTCCGTGTTTTTCCGGGATCACCTGTCCGGGGGAGAGTTGAGCGATGCCGTGAAAAGGCGTTTATCCTCCTGGTCCGAATTGCTCGAACGACTGGAAAGAATGGGGTTGGGTGATTGGATATGCATCGACATGGGGGTCGTGCGGGGTCTGGCTTACTACACGGGGTTTGTTTTCGAGGCTTTCGACAAGCAGGGGGAATATCGGGCTATCGCCGGAGGGGGCCGCTACAACCACCTGGTAAAAAAACTGGGGGGTCCCGATATGCCCGCTGTGGGCTTTGCCATGGGGGACGTGGTGATCGGGGAGATTCTCTCTGAAAAAGGTTTGCTACCCAACCGGCCGCAAAAGCCGGATCTCTTTATCATAATGGGTAAAGGCGAACCAGCGGCGGTGGCCCTGGGACACCTTCAGGACCTGCGCCGGGCCGGTTTAAGCGTCGAGTACCCCCTGCGTCCGGTGGCTTTCGGCAAACAATTCAAGGCCGCCCACCAAAGCGGGGCCGGCTTGGCCGTCATTTTCGGAGAAGATGAAATAGAAAAAGGAGTGGCCAAGATCAAGCATCTCAGGACCGGGAAAGAGGAGGAAACCCCTTTGAACGATTTAGTGGCGAAATTGAGCAATCACTGCAGCCAGGGTGGGGTTCATAAATAAATTACCACAAAAGGCGCCTTCCACTTCCCTCTCTGTGTGCTCTGTGGTTAATTTATCCCCTTTCCATCGATCACGATTAATTGGCGCACCTTGAGCCTTCATCCTTCTTCCTTTCCCTCTTGGCTCCGTTCCATTTCATCGTTGCAATTGGAAAAGGGGGCCAGTGTATTCAACCGTTTTTCCGACCTATCGCGAATGAGAATCGTAGTCGCAGACAGAATAGCCGCCAGCGGGGTGGAGTATCTGCAAAGGCAGGATGATTTTGAGGTGGTGGAGGCCTATGGGTCTTCTCCGGAAGAGGTATTGCAACTGGCACGGGAGGCTTCCGCCATTATCGTGCGCAGTGAGACCCGGATCACAGCCGAAGTGATCGAGGCCGCCCCCAATTTGAAAGTGGTGGGGCGGGCCGGGGTCGGTGTCGACAACATCGATATACAAGCCGCTTCGCAAAAGGGAGTGGTGGTCATGAATGCCCCCGGGGGCAACACGGTTGCCACGGCGGAATTGACCTTTACCCACATCCTTTGCGGGGCGCGACAGATAGCCCAGGCCGATGCCTCCATGAAGGCGGGAAAATGGGACCGCAAGCTGTTCGGTGGGGTGGAGGTGTTTCACAAGACCCTGGGAATTTTGGGATTGGGGCGAATCGGAAGCGAAATTGCTTCCCGGGCCCAGGCTTTTGGCATGCGGGTTCTGGCCCACGACCCATACCTTGCTCCGGCCCGGGCCGAGGAGATGGGGGTGGAACTGTTGGACCTGGACGCGGTTTTTGCCGAAGCCGATTTTATCACGGTGCACATGCCTTTGACCGAAGGCACCCGCAACCTGATCGACAAGGCTGCCATCGCCAGGATGAGGCAAGGAGTGCGCATATTCAATTGTGCCCGGGGTGGAATCATCAACCAGGAGGATTTGGTGGAGGCTATCCGGTCGGGAAAGGTCGCTTACGCCGGGCTGGATGTTTACGAAAAGGAGCCTCTCCCCGGAAACAGTGAGTTGCGCGGGATGCAAAATTTGGTTTTGACCCCCCACCTGGGCGCCTCGACGCAGGAAGCACAGGAGAGTGTAGGCCAGGAAATTGCCCATAGCCTGGCCGAGGCATTGAGGGGAGGGGTCTTTCGCAATGCCCTTAACATGCCCTCGGTGGACCGCAAGACCCTGCAGGCTCTCGGGCCTTACTTTCACCTGGGGGAAACCCTGGGGAATTTCCTTCAACAAATTGCTCCCGACCAGGTAAAGAAGCTGCGCATTACCTATTTTGGCAGGATTGTGGCTTTGGATGCCAATCCGTTGACCCGCAATATATTGAAAGGTTACTTGAAGAACATCAGCGGCGAAAATGCAAACTCGGTAAATGCACCCATTCTCTTGCAGCAACTCGGCGTGGAAAACGAAGTGGTCAAATCCAACGAAGCCCGGGATTACTATGATTTGATTTTGCTGGAGGCGGAGACCGGGGATGGAAGGCGTTACTCGGTGGAAGGCACCGTGATCGGCAAAGCCATGCTGCCCCGAATCGTCGCCATCAACGGACGCTACGTGGAAGCTCCGCCCGAGGGTATCATGTTGCTGGTCGAGAACCGCGACGTTCCCGGTATTGTCGGCGCAATCGGAACGGTCCTGGGCCAGGACGGCGTCAATATAGCGGCCATGTCCCTGAGCAGGAATCGCCTCGGCGGCTTGGCCTTGAACGTGGTCAACCTGGACAGCCGTCCCAGCGATGAGGCTTTTCAGCGCATCCTTTCGAGCGACGCGATCGAATCCGCTTTAGTGGTGGCATTATAAGCGATGGAAGCAATGAATATCCTTTGGCAGATAGTATTGTTTTGCGGGGCGGGATACCTGTTGGGGTCCCTTTCCTTTGCCACCTTGATCGCCCGAAGGCATGGGGTCGACATCTTCAGGGAAGGCAGCCGTAATCCGGGCGCGACCAACGTAAAGCGGGTTCTGGGAAAGGCGGCCGGAAATACGGTTTTCGTATTGGATTTTCTCAAGGGTTCCGCCGCGGTGTTGCTTCCCCACCTTCTGGCTTCCTCCGAGTACAGTGAGATTCTGGCCATCCTGGCTCTTTTGGCGGCCATCCTGGGACACAGTTATTCCGTTTTTCTACGATTTCGAGGAGGTAAGGGTGTGGCCGTGACCATGGGCGGACTGATCGTGCTTACCCCGGTGGTGGTGTTAATAGGGATTGCGGTGTGGTTGGTCACCTTTTTTTCGCTTCGTTATGTTTCCCTTGCCTCCCTCCTGTTTGGCCTCAGCCTACCCGTTTCCAGTTATTTCCTTGGGGCGTCGCATTGGGTATTCGGGTTTTGCCTGCTGATAGCCGCCCTGATCATCGTGCGTCACAAATCCAATATCGTCCGGCTGATTAACAGAAAGGAAAACCGTTTTTTCAAAGACGGACCTCCTCCGGGGTAAACATGGAAAATCGGCCGGTAGTAAATTTGGGGATACTCGGTTTGGGTGTCGTTGGGCAGGGGGTGCTCAAGCATTTGAACCGAAACCGGAAGGTTTTGGAAAGGCGGTTGGGAGTCCGGCTCAAGGTAACCCGAATTGCCGTGCGCGATAGCCGCATGAAAAGACAAGTGCGGGTAGACCGGGAATTGCTTACGGAGGACCCCTGGGAGGTGGTTAACGATCCCCGCGTGCAAATCGTATGCGAGCTGATCGGGGGAACGGAATTGGCCCGGGAACTGACCATCCGAGCCCTGGGCAACGGAAAGATGGTGGTAACGGCCAACAAGGCGCTGCTTTGTGAGTATGGAAATGACGTTCTCGACGCGGCTCGCAGGAGCGAAGGGCATATTTTTTTCGAGGCCAGCGTGGCCGGGGGGATTCCCATTATCAAATCTATCCGGGAAGGGTTGGTGGCCAACCGGTTTCCCACCATTCACGGAATATTGAATGGCACCTGCAACTATATCCTCACCCGCATGCAGAATGAGGGAAAACGGTTTGAGACGGTATTGGCCGAGGCCAAGGAACTCGGTTATGCGGAAGCGGATGAAACCCTGGACGTGGACGGAATCGACGCCGCGCACAAAGCGGGAATACTGACTTTTCTGGCCCATGGGAAATGGATACCCATGCATGAAATGTTGATCGACGGCATCCGCGAAGTTACCTCGGATGACATGCGCGCCGCCGATACCATGGGGTATAGGATCAAGCATCTGGCCTCGGTGGTGAGCGATTTTGAGCGAAATTCAGTGTTTGTGGGGGTTTATCCCGCCCTGGTGCCGAAGGAGCATATCCTTGCCCGCGTCGACGGGGTTTACAATGCGGTGTGCGTCAGCGGCGACGTAGTCGGAACAACGGTGTTGATCGGGCGGGGCGCCGGTCAGGATGCCACCGCGAGCGCCGTCATCGGGGATATCGCCGATGCCGTATTTTCCCTGCGAGGGGCGGAAATGCACTATTTGCCCGATGACAAAAACGATCCCTTGCTCCCGGGACTTCCCCATCTCACCGTGGCCAAACGGGAGGAGGTCAAATCGGCCTTCTATCTTCGGATGACGGTCCGGGATGAACCCGGTGTGCTGGCAACTATTACTTCCCTGATGGCGCGGGATAACATCAGCATCGCCCGAGTCGTCCAACAACTTGAAGCGGATAGGGGGGGGCGCCCTTCCCAAACCGCTTCTGCCGTCATCACGCTGACAACCCATCTTTGTTCGGAGTCTTCCTTTTCCAAGGCGAAACAGGCGCTTTCCGGTCTTGAGATTGTCCTGAGCAAGCCCTTTGTTCTCAGGATAGCATCCATTCCCAACTAAATTCATGGCGCGCATTGTACAGAAATACGGCGGAACATCGGTCGGCACGGTAGAGCGGATCCGCAAGGTGGCCCAACGGATAAAGTCCACCTACGAAGAGGACAACGAAGTCGTGGTCGTGGTATCGGCTCGTTCGGGTGTCACCAACGATCTGATTTCCCGGGCCAAGAGCCTGAACCCGGAACCGGACGAGCGAGAGATGGACATGCTGCTGGCGGTGGGGGAACAGGAAACCATAGCTTTAATGGCCATGGCCCTCCATGCCCTGGGAGTTCCGGCCGAATCCAGAACCGGAGCCCAGGCAGGAGTCATCACCGACCGGGCTCACACCAAGGCTCGAATCAAGCGGATCGAAGGAGGGGATATCCTCCAATTGCTGGATGGGGGCAAGGTGGTGATCGTGGCCGGATTTCAAGGGGTGAATCCGGATGGGCAGATTTCTACTTTGGGCCGCGGCGGATCGGATTTGAGCGCGGTGGCGCTGGCAGCCGGTCTGAAGGCGGATTACTGTCAGATCTTTACCGACGTGGAAGGCGTTTTTACGGCGGACCCGCGCATTGTGGTCGACGCCGTCAAGTTGGATGAGATCAGTTACGATGAAATGCTCGAATTGGCCAGCATGGGCAGCAAGGTGATGCAGGCTCGAGCGGTGGAATTTGCCAAAAAATTTGGAGTCATGTTCGAAGTTCGATCCAGTTTTAACCAGAAACCCGGGACGATTGTGAAAGAAGGAGTTGCTTCCATGGAAGATGTGTTGGTGCGCGGAGTGGCGCTCGACAAGAGTCAAACCCTGATGGTGGTCAGTGATTTGCCCGATGAACCGGGGACGGCCGCCACGCTGTTTTCGGCCCTGGCCGAGGCCAATATACTGGTCGATATGATCGTGCAGAATATAGGACGGGAGGGAAAAGCCAATATGACCTTCACCATTCCCAAAGATGACGTCCGCAAGGCGGAGGGTGTGGTGAACCGCGTTTACAGTGAAATCGGGGGTCGGCTGACCCGCTCCACCGACATCGCCAAATTGTCCGTGGTCGGCATCGGCATGCGGAGCCATTCCGGCGTGGCCGCCACCCTGTTCAAAACCCTGGCCGCGACCGGTGTCAATATACAATTGGTTAGCACCTCGGAGATAAAGATCTCGGTGGCGATCGATTTGGATAAGGCGGATCATTCCGCCCAGTTGGCCCATAAGGCCTTCGGTCTGGAAGCCCTTGGCCCATGAAGTATATCAGCACCCGGGGACAAACGGACCCGGTCTCCTTTAGCGAGGCGGTAGCCATAGGGCTGGCCCCTGACGGGGGCCTCTACCTTCCGGAGTCATTGCCCGATTTGGGTGAGGAAATAAAGGGGTGGGAGGGCTTGTCCTACGAAGAAACCTGCCTGTCCTTCCTCAAGCATTTTGCCACCGACGTGGAGCGCGAGGTTCTGGCCGAATTGGTCGATAAATCCTATCGGGATTTCGCCGTCGAGGTTCGTGCTCCAGTCCGGCAATTGGACGAAAATTTGTGGGTCTTGGAATTGTTCCACGGCCCGACCCTGGCCTTCAAGGATTTCGCTTTGCAATTACTGGGTAATCTCTACGCCTATCAGATTGAGAGGACCGGTCGGCCCTTGAATGTCCTGGTGGCGACCTCGGGCGATACGGGAGCAGCCGCCATCCACGGCTTGGTGGGAAAGGAAGGAGTGAATATCTTCATCCTCTATCCCAATGGGAAGATTGCTCCCTTGCAGGAGCGGCAGATGACCTGCACCGGCGCAGACAATGTTTTCCCACTGGCGATCGAGGGGAATTTCGACGACGCCCAACTCGCTTTGAAGGAAACCTTGAGCGATCGGGATTTCAAACGCGAAGTCAATTTGTCGGCGGTGAATTCAATCAACCTGGCCCGTCTCCTGGCACAATGCGTATATTACATATTCAGTTACTGGCAATTGCCCGGGAGGGTGAGAAACCTCGCTCAGTACGTAGTGCCAACCGGGAATTTCGGCAACGTCCTTTCCGGTTGGATGGCGCAAAAGGCTGGACTTCCCATAAAATCATTTCGGGTGGCGACCAACCGGAACGATATTTTGCACCGGTTGTTTTCCACCGGCGTCTACCGGGCCCACACGGTAAAAGCCAGTTTGGCTCCTTCCATGGACATCCAGGTGGCCTCTAATTTCGAACGATTTCTCTTCTATTTCCTCGGTGGAAACACAGGTGAGGTCCGGTCTGTCATGTCCTCCATCCGGGAGTCGGGCGTCTACTTCTTCGATGGTTTCGATACCGATACCCTCAGCTCCAGCAGAACCGACAACCATGAAATAAGAAAAATCATTTGCGAGGTCTTCGAAAGGTATGGTTACGTGATCGATCCTCACACCGCCTGCGGCTTTACTCAAATGGACGGCAATCATCCTCAACTGATTCTCTCGACCGCGCATCCGGCAAAATTTCCGGATACCCTTACCGAATGTACGGGCAGTGAGCCCATTCATCCTTCATTGGAAGCCTTGAAGTCGAAACCGGAAACCAAATACGAGGTTCCGGCCCAGGCCGACGCCATCAAAACTTTTATCCGAGAGCACGTATAACCCGATGAAACAGGAGAACCCCATTCTCATTTACGATACCACCCTGAGGGACGGCACCCAAGGTGAGGGGATATCGTTTTCCGCCACCGACAAGATCCTCATAACCCAGAAGCTGGATAATTTCAAAATCGATTATATCGAGGGTGGATGGCCCGGTTCCAATCCCCGGGATATGGCTTTCTTTGAAGCGGTTAAATCCATTTCCTTGAATCATGCCAAGGTGGCCGCCTTCGGATCGACCCGCCGGGCCAACCTCACCGTGGAGGACGACCCGCAAATCAAGCTCTTGCTGGAGGCGAAGACGGACGTGGTGACCATTTTCGGCAAGACCTGGACCTTGCACGTGAGGGAGGTTTTGCGGACCACCTGCGAAGAGAACCTGGCCATGATCGAGGATTCGGTCCGATACCTGAAAGCGTCCTGTCAGGAGGTCATTTACGATGCCGAGCATTTTTACGATGGATACCTGGAAGATGAGGGATATGCCATGGAGACCTTGGCCGCCGCGATCGAGGGTGGAGCTGATTTTGTCGTATTGTGCGATACCAATGGAGGTAAACTCGTTTCCGAAGTGGAAACGATCACCCGAACAGTCGTCGAAAAATTCCCCGCTGTTCCCATAGGGGTGCATTGTCACAACGACGCCGGGGTGGGTGTTGCCGTGAGCCTGGCCGGCGTTGAAGCGGGCGCCACCATGGTGCAGGGCACGATGAACGGCTATGGAGAGAGGAATGGAAACGCCAACCTTACCACCATCATTCCGAACCTGGTTCTGAAAATGGACCGCCGCCTCCATTGTCGCCGAAACCTGGCCGGGCTCCGGGAATTCTCACTTTACATCGACGACCTGGCCAACGTGCGCTCCGATACCCGGGCGCCCTTTATCGGCGCTTCCTCCTTTGCCCACAAAGGGGGCGTTCACGCCAATGCGGCCCTGAAGGTGGCCCGGAGCTACGAACACATTCAGCCGGAATTGGTCGGCAACCGGCAAAGGATCCTGATTTCCGATATGTCGGGGCGAAGCAGCCTCATGATGAAGGCCAAGGAAATGGGCATGGAGGTCGACAATAAATCTCCGGAAATCATTACCTTTCTGGAAAAGTTGAAACGCTTGGAACACAGCGGTTACCAATACGAAGCCGCCGATGCCTCTTTCGAACTGCTCCTGTCAAAATTTTTGAATCACCACTTGCCCTTTTTCAACCTGCAGGGCTACCGCGTGATCGAGGGTAGGCCCGACGCTAACGCCGACCTGGTGGCTGAGGCCACTGTAAAAATAGAAGTCGCCGGCAATCTGCACCACTGTGTAGCCGAGTCCACCGGCCCGGTAAGCGCGCTCTACAAGGCCATCAGTTCCGGTTTGAGGAACGATTATCCCGCCCTGGAACAGGTGGAACTACAGGATTTCAAAGTCCGTATTCTCGAATCCGTTAAAGGGGTGGATGCCATGACCCGGGTCTTTATCCAATCCACCGATGGGGAGAGCATCTGGGGGACGGTGGGAGCCAGTGACAATATTATTGCGGCCAGCCTGGAAGCCCTCTTGGATTCCCTGGAATATAAATTACTGAAAGACGAACGTGGAAAGGAGGCAAAACAACGGAAGAATTCTTGAAAACAGGCCCCGAAATTGCCCTATTTCTGCTATAATTGGGGAATTCTTTCCTTCAAATAGGAATTTACTTCACCTTAAATGAGTCCTATATTTGTTTCCGGATCCTCAAAATGGAAATGAACATCTTGAACGCAATCGGTCTATAGCATGCCCTTTCCCCGAATATATTTCATCATGAAACGCCTTAATCCCGCCCTTATCGCCTCCACATTTTTTTGGATTGTATCCTTGACCATTCGGGTAGATGGAATTGAAGCCACCACAAACCCCGTAGGTGTCATCCAGATTTCTGCCCCAGGCAATTCCGATACCCTCGTTTCCCTTCCCTTGATCCAGCCCGCCGTCTTTAATGGGATAGTCGCGTCCCGCAGTGGCGCCGAGGTGACGGTTTCCGGTTCACCGGGATGGACGGAAGGCGCCTGGGCGGAAGGTTATTATGCCTTTGCGCGTTCAGGAGAGTTGGAAGGTTATTTCGCAACCATTGACGGCAATACGGCCGATACCCTGACCCTGGACATCACTGCGGAGACTTTGGCAGGTCTAGCTGCGGGAGACAGGTTGTCCATTCATCCGTATTGGACCCTGGGCACACTTTTTCCGGGTGGGGAAGGAGTGAATGCCGCCACCTCCCACGTCATGCGCGATACGGAGATCATGTTTATGGATCCAAACGCCGTGGGTGTCAACCTGGCCGCTGACACCATTTATTATTACCTGAACGGAGAATGGAAGATGGTAGGGGGAGATTTCAACGCAGACTACCGGAATACCGCTATAGTTCCCGACGGGTTCTTCATTGTCCGGCATAACACCGCCACTGCCACCACCATTACCTTTACCGGGGAAGTTATCATGGGGAAAATCGCCCTGCCCCTTCTATTTCTGGATAACTCCGATCAGGATAACATCCTGGGATTGCAACGGCCCATTGAAATGACGCTGGACGAATCGGGCCTGGGACCCAACCTCGGGTCCGGCGATGCCTTGTACGTCTGGGATCAAACGGTGCCGCAGCAGAACCGTCTGATTTCCAATGCGGACAAATACACCTATGATGGAACCTGGCACAAAAACGACGGAGCGGCGGACGTGGGCTCCGAGCAGGTCTTTTTACCGGGGTTTGGATTTGTCATACGCAAAGCCATGAACGCCGACCAAAACAACGTTATCTGGGTAAACAATCCCAATTATGGAAATTAATGATCCAGCCCGATCCGTGCCAAATCATCATTAAACCTGCCCCTCCCCAATCTGTATGATCGTCAATTTATCGAGAATTTCCTCCGGGAAAATTGGTTATCTTTCCTTACTGGGCCTCTTTTTGTTGTCAGCCCAAATCCAGGCCTCGGTCAGCTTCACTATTTCAGCAGAAAGATTGCAGGATCCCGCCGGGATCGACATGGCCCAATCGGGGGTGCTCGTTCTGGTCGCGGATACCAGTGGAGATGGCTTCCAGGGGCCCAGTTCCACCTCCTTCGTCACAGCGGACGATTTTCAGGTAGGGATGTGGGACATTGCCACCGGCGGCGGCAATACCCCCGGCGCCTTTCAGGGGACCACCGGATCGGTTTCCTTATCCGGGGATTGGGGCGAGGAAGATCCCCTGGCCATTTATTGGTTTCCCACCTTGAGCCTCCCCATTGATGCCCCTGGTGAAGCCGTTCCCTATGGCATGTACACCAATGGAACCCAGGATGGTACCGACCCATGGACGACCCCGGAGGACGGAACCTCGGGGCACAAGCTCATCTTTCTGACGACCGATGCCGAAAACCTTCAGCCGGATGGCGGATCCTCCGATAGCGCGGACGGCCTGGCTTCAAATGTGACCTCCGGCACGGGTCCCGCAGATCCCTCCGGTCTTTCCGCCGAAAGCTCCCCCGGAATGATCGTGCTTACCTGGACGGATGCATCGGATGACGAGACCGGTTTTCGTATCGAGCGTTCCGTGGAGGGAAGCGACGTCTGGGAACTGGTTGGTACGGTTGGGCCCGGGATTACCATGTTCGTGGACACCACCGTGGAAACTGACACGGAATACGTTTACCGCATCAGGGCCGTGCGTGACGTTTCCTGGTCAGGTGCCTCCGCTTCGGTTCAGGTTGAAACTGCACCAAACCGGGCTAGAATACGCAATCTTTCCAATCGCGCAGTCGTGGGAACGGGTCATGAACGCTTGATCGGATCGGCAACGGCTGTCGGTGAACCCGGTACCCAAGTGGAAGTTCTGGTGTTAGTGCGCGGCCCGTCTCTGGCCCTACCTTCCGATTACACCGGAAATGTGCTGGCCGATCCCAAGATAACCCTGGTCAATTTGGAAACGGGTGAGCAAATCACCAATGACGATTTTGCCGATTGGAATAATGGTGAAATCGAGACCCGATTCGCCGGCTTTATCACGGATCCCAAGGAATCCGGGGTTATCTTTACCATGGTTGCAGGTGAAAAGGGTTATTCAGCTATTGTTGAGGGTGCAGATGGAGGCACCGGTATGGCCAATATCGAATTTTATGAGCTTGGCGGGACGGGTTCCATCATGGAAGCACGGCTTCGCAACTTGTCCAATCGTGCAATTGTGGGAACGGGTCATGAACGCTTGATCGGATCGGCAACGGCTATCGGTGAACCCGGTACCGAAGTGGAAGTTCTGGTGTTGGTGCGCGGTCCCTCTCTGGTCCTACCTTCCGATTACACCGGAAATGTGCTGGCCGATCCCAAGATAACCCTGGTCAATTTGGAAACGGGGGAGGAAATCACCAATGACGATTTTGCCGATTGGAATAATGGTGAAATCGAGACCCGATTCGCCGGCTTTATCACGGACCCTAAGGAATCCGGGGCTATCTTTACGATGGTTGCAGGTGAAAAGGGATACTCCGCTATTGTCGAGGGCGCAGATGGAGGCACCGGTATGGCCAATATCGAATTCTACGAACTGCTTCCGGGACAATAGCCGCATCGTCCTCCCACGAGGGCGGTATACAACGCCTAAAGCAGCCGGGTATCGGGTAGCTTTTTTGCGGCTTTTTTAAAAGTGAGCATCGGTCTTCCGGTTGCTTGGTATTGTGCATGAATGAGCCGATCGACAAACCCTGGATTGGCTGAATGGAGATTGGTTTGTGTCAAAACGAACCGGGCGATGGTTGAACATTCCATTTCCTCTGACTTCGTCAAGTTCCGGAGGGCGGCAATAGCCTCTTCCTTGGGAACTTTGTAGTGAAACTGCAGAGCATAATACGTTTCACTGAGCACGAGATCGGAAACGTGCATTTTCCCTCCTGCCCCGGATATGGCATCGAGAGCCTCGACCGCTATTTTGGCCTGTTTTTCGGGTTCCCCCACGAGCAGGCGGAGGACCACCGTTGTGTCCAGCCCGACGGACGAATTTTCAAACATGGCTCAACGCTTCGATCTTCCTTTTGCAACGCTTTTGCGAATAGCTTCCATTGAATGGTCTCCTCCTGCATTGCCGGCGTAACGCTGCAAAGAGCCTATCCATTTGTAGCGGGGCTTTGCCGCAGGTTTTAACAACCAGACGTTTTCTCCATCCACTTCAGCCGCCCTCAATTCAAGTTCATCACCGGGAACTACCCCCAACTCCCGGCACACCTTGGAGGGAAAAGTGGCTTGGCGCTTTGAGGTCAGCTTAATTTTCGACATGTGTGGAGTCTCCATTATTTTACCTTACATGTAAATAAAAAAGTAAGGCAAAACAGTTCCGGCAACTATTTTCACGTTGAAAACCGCTGCTGGAATCCAGGAGAGGCGGTGATAATACCTATTGTGGTGTCTAAGAAATTTCCTTGCGCGTCCGTCAGGGTCATTCCTTGAATCGTGCGTGCTAATGAACAATTGCAAGGTTTGACCCCTTCCCCAGCGACCTAAAAAATAAATCCTATGAAGTTGAAAAGGTTTCCTGCGTTTCCATTTATTCCATCAATTATTTTTTGCCTTGCTCTGGGCGCCCTCCATGGATTGGCCAAGCCCAATGTAATCATAATCCTTATCGATGATCAGGGATATTACGACTTGGGTTGTTATGGAGCTTCCGAGGTCAATACGCCCAACATCGATCGAATGGCGGCGGAAGGAATCCGGTTTACCGATTATTATGCCGCCGCCCCCATATGCAGCCCATCGCGGGCGGGATTGCTCACCGGGTGCTATCCCCGGCGAGTGGGAAACCATATTTGGGTTCACCGGGCCGATTCAAACTCAGGTATTCATCCCGATGAACTCACCCTGGCCGAACTGTTCAAGGACAATGGATACGCCACCGCCTGTATCGGGAAGTGGCACCTCGGATTTCGCGAACCCTTCCTGCCGCGAAGTCAGGGTTTTGACCACTACTTCGGCTTACTCCATAATCTGGATCCCGTAGAAGTGGTCTATTTCGAAGAGGAGGGCGGGGTGCCCTTAATCAGGAACGAAACCATCGTAAAACGTCCGGCCGAACCGGCCGAATTGACCGAACGCTATACCGATGAAGCCATTCGTTTCATGGAAGATAACAGGGATCGCCCGTTTTTTCTCTATCTCCCCCATACCATGTTGCATAATCCGATCGGGGTGAGTGAGCCCTTTCAGGGTTCATCCCAATGGGGTGAATACGGCGATGCCATCCATGAACTGGACCATAACGTCGGGCGCATTTTCCAAAGTTTGGAAAATTTGGATCTGGAGGAAAAGACGCTCGTTTTGTACGCTTCCGATAACGGCAGGGGACCGGGACGCAATTCCGGGCAACCGATCCGGGGAAGAAAACTTTCGACCTACGAGGGGGGCATCCGGGTTCCGGCGATTTTCTGGGGTAAAGGGCTGGGTATTCCCGGAAATCGCACTTCCTCCCAAGTCGTCCACGCCATGGATTGGTACCCGACCCTGGCTACTTTTGCCGGTATTGAAGTGCCGGATGGGAGGGTGCTCGATGGCCGGGATATTGTGCCCCTTCTGAAAGGCGAAACGACTGCGGTTCCCGATGCCGATGCAGAATTGTCTCTCAACGCTTCCATCCCCCTGCGACGCTCTTGGAATCCTCCCGGAGAATGGTCGGGGATGATCGGCAGGGATGAATACCTGGACGCCTTTTTCTACCACGGAAGCCAGGGGGCTCTGGCCGCCGTCCGGTGGGGCAAATGGAAACTCAGGCTCAATCCGGGACTTGAGCTTTTCGATCTCGAAGCGGATCCCGGTGAGAGGTCCCCGATTCGCAATTCCGCCGTTTCCCGGAAACTCCGCGGAATGATCATACTCTTTCAGGAGGAAATGCGCCGCCATGCGCGACCGGCCGGAGATTCTAAAAAGGAAGAAGGCTGAAGGCTGAATCGTGATCATGATCGATTGAGTATGAAGAAAGAAGGACTCTCGCAAAGCTCGCCAAGATCGCTAAGAGCTCCCGGCTACGCCGGAACACTAGTTAACGGAGGGGTGAAGGCGCCGATGGCGCCAATTAAGAATTAGGAATGAGGAATTGAGAAAAGGCATGTTAAGTTGTAGGAGCGGGTTTATCCCGCGATTGCCCAGGAGTTCCATATCCGGGAAGAGGACACGCGGCATCCAGCATCTGGCTTTTACGCCAAGGGCATTGAACTCCAAAGCCCAGTTTCGCGTAGCGCACGCTGGGTTACCGATCATCCCTAAGAACGAACCCCAATGGGGTTCCACGAACATCAGAGGCAAACTGCATCCACTTGACTTGCCAACAAATTGAAACAATAATGAACAATCAGTTGGTGAGTTATCCCTTGGGTATATTCGAACAGAAACCATGACTACAGCAGCACTATCAAAGGATAAGTCGCTTGAGCCGTCCTTCGGCAACGCGCTCCCGCATTTTTTACCAATTACGGTCTTTCCCCTGATCATCGCGGCGGCGATGTACGGCGGCTGGTGGCTCATCGGTCCCATGATATTTTTCATGACGGTAAATCCACTGGATTTTGCTTTTGGCGCCGATGAACGGAACATGGACCCGAAGAAGACTTCGGAAAAGCAGGTGTTCTGGTACAGCCTGCCGGTCTGGCTTTGGGCATTTGTTTGGCCGGTGACTTTTGTTTTCGCCCTTTGGCAGATATTTATGGTCGGGCAACTGGCCCTTTGGGAGAGCGTGCTGTTGGTGCTTATTCTGGCAACCGAAGCCCAGTCGATCTTCATTGTCGGACACGAACTGATTCATCGACGCGCGGCCTGGGAACGGTACGTCGGGGAATTCCTGTTGGCATCGGCATCCTATCCCCATTACGCAACTGAGCACTTTTACATCCATCACGCTTACGTTGGCACGCCGCTGGACGTGGGGTCCGCCCCCAAGGGGCAAAGCTTCTGGCACTATTTTCCCCGCGAACTGGCCAGCAACCTGTTCGGGTCCTGGAAAATGGCCAGCAACCGTATGGCCCGCCGCAGCCTGCCCACGTGGCATTTCAGAAATCCTTTTTGGCGCTACGGGATAGAAACAGCCGCCTGGTACGCCTTTATATTTTACGTGGGCGGATGGTGGGCGGTGCCGGTCTACATGTTCCTGTGCCTTGGCATCGTTTTTTCCATGAAAATCAGCAACTACCTCCAACATTACGGCTTGAGCAGAATCTGTCTGCCCAATGGCCGGTTTGAAAGGGTCAGGCCAAGGCATTCGTGGAGCGCAAACTACAAGTTCAGCAAGTGGATGTTCTTTAATTTTCAGCGGCATCCGGATCACCACGTGATTGCAAGCCGCAATTACCCCCTCCTGCAACATTACGGAGCCGACGAATCACCGCAATTGCCCGGCAGCTACAGCACCATGTTCAACCTTGCCCTGCGACCGAAACGCTGGTTCGAAAAAATGGACCCGCTGATCGATCAATGGCGCGAACGCTTCTATCCCGAGATCGAGGACTGGAGCGCCTACGAAAGCCAAGTTGCCAAAGCGCGTCCGGAAGCATTCAGCGCCATTGTCGAAATTTTCGAAGCAGCGCCTCGCCTGGCCAAGGCGATCGAACGAAATCCAGGGCTGCTCGACCGTTTGCAGGACCGGGAATTTACCGACCTCGAAATACCGGAAGGATTCGGCCCTGATGCGGAATTTGAGACGATCGCTCGCAGTGGCCTGGTGCGGGTTTACTGGATGCATGAATTTGGCGCCGCCGAAATGAAGGATCAACTCTCCCAATTTCCCGTTCAGGATGCTGCGGACGCCGCTGAAATCGTACGCATCTGGTCAAACGACAAGGTATTTCAGGTCGGCATGCACACCCTCCGCTGCAACCTGTCGCCTGCCGAGGCCGGTATCGCGCTGGCCAATATCGCTGAGGCCTCCATTGCAACCATTCTTTATGCGGTTGTGGACGACGTGGCCGGCCGCCTTTACCATTTGGATGACGGCGAGGTGGCGGCGTTTGCACTGGGCGAGTTAGCTGCGAAGGCCGTGGCGCCGCACACGTCTCCCGACCTGTTGTTACTCTACAAAGACAACCTCGAAGACCATAAGGCGGATCTATTCCGCCGATTCCGCGAGGCGCTCAACATTTTGACCAATGACAGTCTGTTGTTCGAACCGCTTTCAACCAGCCGAAAGGATATCGCCGCATACGCGCTTTCCGACTTCGAAAATGGCAACCGGTCCGGGGATTCGACAAGTGAACTCCTCAACCTGGCCCGGGCGCGGTGCATTTTTACAACCGGCAATCCCGACAATGAAGCGCGTTTTGAAGCTGCCCGCCACGACATTCTGATGCGAGGTTCGGCGCGGGAAGCGCTGATCTCCGAATTGGGCGAAATCCCCGATAATGCATTCACAGAGGGAATTTCCCTCATAGATTCGATGAACCGGGGGTTACTCAATATTGAAGGCGCTGCTCGATTTCTGCAACTGACCCAATCACCGGAAGGGCAGGAATCCCTGCTTGCCAACGATGCGATTACCGTATTCCGGGAGGCCGGAAAACACGGTGGGATCGCGGAAGATGTTGCGGATCGACTGGTCCGGGCGACCGAATTATTGCGCAATTTACGCGGCATTCAGCGGTTGATTATGGATGATGGCGAAAAAGCTGAAAACGCATCGGAAAAGGTCAAGTCGACCCTGGCCCAGGCCTGCCGTCTGCCTGACTTCGACGCTTTAACCGAGGCCGTGGCCCAAGCGGCTGCGACGGCTGAGAACGAATGGGCGGCTTTAACCGGACGGGTTTGAGAACGGGACGAACATTTGCCACACTGCCCATAGTATCTCTTAGCGCCAATCACATCAGGGAATCGTTAATTGCTGCAAGGTGAAAAATGGATGAGCGCGGGCCTCTGAAACCGATTATCGCGGATTATGCTCAATTGGCGCGACCGGTGCTGGCTCCACATCTGGAAACCCGGTCGTTGGAGATTGGGCGGGTGCTATTGGTCTCCGAGACCTTCAATACACTATTGCATGGTCGGATTTATCCAGATCTGCTGGCCCTGCTCGACGGTCGCCTGACACGGGACGAGATTATAGAATCCCTGGCTGGAGCCCATTCGGAAAAGGATGTAAAAGCGGCTCTGGCAGCCCTTGCCGGGAAGGGTTATATCGTTTCAGGCGATTACGAAATGGAGCAGGGCAAGGCCGCATTCTGGTCCTCCTTGGGGACATCTCCTCGCTTTGCAGAAAACAAATTGAGGTCCGCGACGGTGGCAATTCACGGTAAGGATGACCATCGGCTCGCCAAGTGTTTTGCCGACCTCGGGGTCACCGTCGGTTCCGACCGTCCGACCCTGTCGGTCATCGTCTGTGACGACTATCTCGACGAGCGAAATGATGCCATTAATCGCGTTCACCTCTCCTCTGGAGAGCCATGGGTGCTGATTCGTCCCAAGGGGGTACAGCCCCTGTTTGGGCCCATATTCCGGCCCGGGGAAGATGGGCCATGCTGGGCTTGCCTGACCTACCGTATGGCCAATAACCAGGAGGTCCACACCTTCATCCGAAACCATTTTGGCAAAGCGGCTGCCTATAAACCGAGGGCGGCCGATCCCGCAGTATTGAATATCGTCTACGGAATGGCGGCTGCCGAGATCGCCAAGTGGCTGGTTCTCCACGACGCGGCGCCGCTTCACCAAGAGGCCTTTTCCTTGGATGTCATCAGCATGAAAGTTGCCACCCACCCGGTGATGCGGAGGCCGCAATGTTCCGTTTGTGGAGACAAGGCGATGCGAAGCCCAGACCGACCGGCTCTTCCGGTGAAACTTCAGCCAAGTCCCAAAGGTCCGCGAACCAGCGGGGGAATGCGCGCGGTAGAGCCGATACAAACCCTTAAAAAATATCGACACCTCGTCAGCCCGGTTAGCGGTATCGTCACTTGGGTCGAACGCATTGCGCCCCAGACCGATCCATGGCTGCACGTCCACTGGGCCGGCAGTAATCTAGCCTTGAGGATCAGGAGCCTCAGTTCGCTTCGGCGCAGTTTAAGGAGCAAAAGCGCCGGCAAGGGAAGCACGGCCCAGCAGTCCGAGGTGAGCGCTCTTTGCGAGGCAATTGAGCGTTATTCCGGCGCCTTCCATGGAGACGAGATTCGCTGTCGCACCCGTTTCAGGGATTTTCATCGGGCTGGTGAGGACCAAGCCATTCACCCAAACGACGTGCAGCTATTCAGTGACAGGCAACTCTATCATGCCGAAGCAATCAATGCCCGCAGCCATCCTTACAATGTCGTTCCGCCTCGATTCGATCACGACCGCGAATTGGAATGGTCGCCCGTTTGGTCGCTTACCGAGAAACGGAATCGCTATTTGCCTACTGCCATGCTCTATGGCATGACCCCGGAGCAACGCGGGAACGCTGGACTTTGGGCCGATTCAAACGGCTGTGCCGCGGGCAACACACTCGAGGAGGCCATTTTGCAGGGATTTTTTGAATTGGTCGAACGCGATGCTTTCGCCATTTGGTGGTACAACCGATTGTCTCTACCGGGCGTCGACCTGAAAAGTTTCGAGGATGATTACCTGACTACCGCCTCCGACTACTATGAAAAACGTCATCGAGACATGTGGGTTCTCGATCTGACCGGCGATCTCGGCATACCCGTATTCGTTGCCCTCTCCCGCCGGACCGACACCGATTCAGAGGATATCATTTACGGCGCCGGCGCCCACCTCGATCCGCATATCGCGGTTCTGCGAGCCGTTTGCGAAATGAACCAGTGCCTGACCTGGGTCCCTCAACCAGGCCAAAATCCCGCCAAATACGGGGTTGATGACCCGATGTGCCTAGGGTGGTGGAAAAAGGGTAGGTTGTCGGATCATCCCTATCTTGCTCCCAACGACAAATTAGCGCCCCGCGGCCGATCGGACTATTCCTATCCCGATACGGAAGATTTCAGGGACGACGTGGAATGGTGTCGCACGCTCATTGAGGCCAAAGGCATGGAATTGCTGGCGCTGGACCAGACCCGACCCGATGTCCGGATGCCGGTCGTGCGCGTAATCGTGCCTGGACTTCGCCATTTCTGGGAGCGCTTCGCGCCGGGTCGCCTCTACGACGTGCCCGTAGAAATGGGCTGGCGAAAACAGGCCATCAACGAGCCGAACCTGAATCCCGTTCCCGTCATCGCCTGATGGGGTAAGGGGTCATGCCGTAGAAAAGTGATGCCTTTTGGAAAAAAGGGTCAGGCTTGGAAAACTGTATTCCGTTGCACTTCATACACTTTTGCAAGGCAACCGACCCTGAAAGGCATAACTTTTTACGTCTTGACCCCTTCCTTCTCCGCAAACGCTGCTTAACTTAGTGCCATTCGGGTCAGCCCTGGTATTTAAGTATTTTCGTTAAATCCCGGGAGGGTCCTGTGGGCGATTTGGTCCAGAATGAGATCCCGGAATCCGGCTACAGGATAGGCGCCTTCCTGGCTTTTTGCCACGCGGGAACGAACGGTCACGGTTTCTTTCTCCACTTCCCTTTTTCCGATGACCCCGGCAAATGGCACCTTGTCCAACTCCGCTCGGCGGATTTTTGCGCCCAATTTTTCCGATGCGGCGTCCACCGTTACCCGAATTTTGGCCGCTTTCAGCTTTTCTTCCACCGCTTCGGTGTAGGGGAGAACGGCATCGTTGATGGGCAGGAGCCGGACTTGTTCGGGGGCGAGCCAGGTGGGGAAATTCCCCCCGAAGTGTTCTATAAGGACGCCGCAAAACCGTTCCATCGATCCAAAGGGGGCGCGGTGCACCATGACCGGACGGTGCGGTCGGTTGTCCGAACCGATATAACTGAGGTCGAAGCGTTCCGGCAGGTTGTAATCCACCTGTACGGTTCCGAGTTGCCACTCCCGGCCGATGACGTCCTTGACCACGAAATCGATCTTGGGTCCGTAAAAGGCGGCCTCGCCAGGTTCCCGTGAAAAGGGGACGCCCATGTTTGAGGCCACCTCGAGAAGGGCTTCTTCCGCCTTGTCCCAGTTTTCGGGGGATCCCACGTATTTGGAGGACTCATGATCCCGCAAGCTGACGCGCACCCGGTAATCCTCCATGCCCAGGACTGAGAAAACCCGTTCCACCAGATCCAGGCAGCCCTGGATCTCTCCCGGTAATTGTTCGTCCGTACAAAAAATATGGGCGTCATCCTGGGTAAATCCTCGCACTCGGGTCATGCCGCTCAATTCACCGGATTGTTCCCAGCGGTAAACCGTACCAAATTCGGCCAAGCGCACCGGAAGATCGCGATAGGAGTGGTGCTGCGAAGCAAAAATTTTGATGTGCATGGGGCAATTCATGGGCTTCAGCAGATAACCTTCGATTTGCCCTTCCTCCAGCAGGTTGCTCAATTCGGCACAGGTTTTGGCTTCGTCCGCCAGCCCGGCCAATGACTGCCGAGAGATGACCGGAGGGTATTGAGAGTCCCGATAATAGGGAAAGTGACCCGATTTTCTGAAGAGGTCCAATTTGCCGATGTGGGGGGTGAAAACCTCATCGTACCCTTGTTTGCGCAGTTCCTCCATGATGAAGGTTTGCAACTCCTGTCGAATGATTGAGCCCTTGGGCGTCCAAAGCACCAGTCCTTGCCCCACCGTTTCGTCGATGTGGAAAAGCTGCATGTCTTTTCCAATTTTGCGGTGATCGCGTTTGCGAGCTTCTTCCAATTGGTCGAGGTAATGTTGCAATTTCGCCTTGCTCGGGAACGCGGTTCCGTAAATGCGTTGGAGTTGCTTGTTTTTTTCATCTCCCCGGTGATAGGCCCCGGCCACATTGAGCAGCTTGAAGGCCTTGATCTTCTTGGTATACCTGACGTGGGTCCCGGCACAGAGGTCGACAAACTCGCCGTTGCGGTAGAAACTGATGGCCTCGCCTTCGGGAATATCGTCCAGGCGGCCGAATTTATACCTTTCCTGGCCCATTTTCCTTATCAGCTCGACCGCCTCTTCCCGGGAGGTTTCCAACCGTTCGAATCGTTGGTTCTCCTTGATCACCTTTTTCATCTCCGCCTCGATGGCCCCGAGATCTTCTGCCGTAAACTTGTGATCGAGGTCGAAATCGTAATAAAATCCCGTCTCGGTGGGCGGTCCTATATCCAACTTAGTCTCGGGGAATAAACGGAGCACTGCCGTGGCCAGGACGTGGGCGGAGGAATGCCGTATTTCTTCCAGGGGTGACATTTCTTTCATCGATGGAGTGAAGTCAGGTTGAAATGGAAATAAGATCGTAGCCGTCTTTGCGGTCCCTGACCTGCCAACCGTTGGCCTGGAGCCGTTTACGCAACAAATCCGCTTTGGCCCAGTCTTTCTCCTGTTTGGCCTGCCAGCGTTCTCGCGCCAAGCTTTGCAATTCCTCCGGAACGGTTACGGGCGTTTCCTCGCCTTTTCGGTACAGCTCGATGCCCAAAGCGTAGAGGATTCCAGCCAGAGCTTTGAGGGCATTTTCAAGGGTTCCCGTTCCCTTGTTTCCCTCATCCAACTGGGCCAATCCCGTGAAAATGCCGCCTATGGCCCGGGATACATTCAGATCGTTGGCCAAGCCTCTCCAGGCCTCCTCGAAGGGGCCCCACTCGGTGGGAAAGGGGGGAGCGGCCAGCGCTTTGAAATCCTCCTTCGACATTCCGCCTGCATCAAGGTGCGTTTCGGTGGCTTTCTCCAACTTCTTCAATGCGCTCCGACTCGATTGCAAGGAGGCCAGGGTAAAATTCAACGGTTGCCGGTAATGTCCGGAAATCAGGGCATAACGGACTTCCATAGGGGAATACCCTTTCCCTGTCAGATCCGCCAGGGTGTAGAGGTTGCCCAGGCTTTTACTCATTTTCCGGCCTTCCACCATCAAGTGGGCATTGTGAAACCAGTGTCGGACAAACGGTTTTCCAGTAGCTCCCTCGCACTGGGCGATCTCGTTTTCATGATGAGGAAAGCACAGGTCGATTCCCCCCGCGTGCAGGTCGAAGCCGTCTCCCAGGTAGTGTCGGCTCATGGCCGAGCATTCCAGGTGCCAACCGGGCCGGCCCGGCCCCCAAGGGCTGTCCCAGAAATTGTCCCCATCCTCGGGCTTTCTCGATTTCCACAGGGCAAAATCCGCCACCGATTCGCGGTCATATTCGTCCGCATCGTTGCGTCGGCCCGCGCTGGTCGTCTTCTGAGTGGCGATTTCCCTTTCCCGCAAACGTGAAAGCTTGCCGTATTCCGGGTAGGCGGAAACATTGAAATAAACCGAGCCATCCCCCGCCACGTAGGCCAGGCCTTTTTCAATCAGGCGGCTGGCCAGTTCGATTTGTTGTTCCATGTGGTCGGTGGCGCGGGGTTCCCGGTGGGGCACAAGCATGTTGAGGGCTTTCGCATCCCGTTGGAAATGCTCGATCCAGTGTCGGGTAAAAGCCCGTAAATTTTTCCCCTCCGATTGTGCCCCCCGTATGGTCTTGTCATCCACGTCGGTCAGATTGCGAACGTGAATGGGGTTGAGCCCGACAATTTCCAGGGTGCGTCGGAGCACATCCTGCACCAGGAAGGCTCTGAAATTGCCGATATGGGCCGGAGCATAAGCCGTGGGGCCGCAGCAATAAAACCGAAAGTTCTCACCGTCTTCCGCCCACAGGGGTTGAACGGAGCGGGTCATGGTATCATATAATATTAGTTCCGAGGCCATTCCTTCTCCAGGCAAATTCAATTGCGGATTTGTAAAAATGGAGCACTATCAGGATTTGCCTAATGCGAATCAATCCCTTTGTTTCAGGCATTCAATGAACCCCCATATCGAACTTCACCTAACGAGGCGTCCCCGTCGATTGAGAAGATCACCGGCCATTCGAAATTTGGTCGAGGAAACGACCCTCACCGTGAACGACCTGGTCGCTCCCCTGTTTGTAAAGGACGGTTCCGGCCTCTCTGAAGCCATAGCTTCGATGCCGGAACAGTTCCGCTTCAACAAGGACGACTTGCTCCGGGAGTGTGAAGCCCTCCTCGCCTTGGGTGTGGAGGCCGTGGCCTTGTTTCCCCAAGTCGACCCCAGCCTCAAAAATTCCAAGGCCACCGAAGCGACCAATGAGGATAACCTCGTATTGCGTTCGGTGAGGCTGGTTAAAGAAAAATTTCCCGAGATGGTGGTCATCACCGACGTGGCTCTCGATCCCTATACCGACCACGGCCACGACGGGGTCTTGGATGAATCGGGGAGGGAGGTCTTAAATGACCCCACTGTCGGCATCCTTTGCCAGATGGCCCGGCAACAGGCAGAAGCCGGGGTCGATTTCGTGGCTCCTTCCGATATGATGGACGGTCGGATCGGCGCCATACGCGATGCCTTGGATGATGCCGGTCATACCCAAACCTCGATCCTCGCTTACTCGGCAAAATTTGCTTCCGCTTTTTACGGACCTTTTCGAGATGCCATTGGCAGCGCTCAAGCCGCCGGAACCCGCCTCCTGGATAAGAGGACTTACCAATTGAATCCGGCCAATCGCCGGGAAGCCGCCCTGGAGATCCAACTGGATGCGGCGGAAGGGGCCGATATCCTCATGGTGAAACCGGCAGGACCCTATTTGGATATCATACGCGATTTGCGGAACAATTCCGAGCTTCCCATTGCAGCTTACCAGGTGTCCGGCGAATACGCGCAAATCCATGCTGCCGCCAAGCTTTCCTGGCTGGACCTGAATAAGTGCCGGGACGAATCGCTTCTCTGCATTAAAAGGGCCGGCGCCGACATCATCCTGACCTATTTTGCCAAAGCCGTAGCGGCAAGCTTATAGGCGCCGGGGCCCCTTTTCCTTCAGATCACGGCCTCTATGAGATAGGGGCCCGGTTCTTCAATTCCCCGGCGGAATGCGTCGATGAATGCTTCCAACGTGGCTACGCGTTTGGCCGGAACACCCATCCCTTGGGACAGTGCAACCCAATCAAGGTCCGGGTCATCCAAGCTCATCATGGGGGAGGACCTCGGTCCGGCTTCCTTCCCGCAGAGATTTTTCATTTCGTTATGCAATATCCGGTAACTCCGGTTGGCCAGGATGACCGTGAGGACGTTCAGGGACTCTCGGGCCTGGGTCCACAAGGATTGTAAAGTGTACATACCGGATCCATCCCCTTCCATGACGATTACCTGGCGATCCGGATGGCCGATAGCTGCGCCGGTCGCCACGGGCAGGCCCTGTCCGATGGATCCCCCGGTGACGTGCAACCAGTCATGAGGAGGAGCCGTCTGGGTGAGGGGACCGGCCATTCGGCCCGCCGAGATGGCTTCATCGCTGACGATGGCATTCTCGGGCATTAATGCCGCCAAGGTTGTCCAGATTGTTTCCGGGGAAAGGTCCCCAGTTGGCAGGGCTGGACGCTGTAAAGGCGCCAGGTCGGGGGAGAAACTGAATGCCCCCAATGCTTCGGCCAGGGCTTCGAGGGCGGCGGGAATATCCTCGTGCACGTCGACCAGATGATGAATTCGGGCATCGGGGGGCGCCAACAGGCTTGGTTTATTCGGATAAGCAAAGAAGCCAACCGGTTCCCTGGCTCCGACCAGCACCAGATGCCGGGTTCCTCGTAAAATCCGAATCGACTGATCCACCCCATAATTCAGCCTTTCAAACACCGGCCTTCCCGCGCCTCGGGAAACGCGGGAGCCATACCAGTTCCCGATCAGGCGGGCGCCGCTGCTCTTGGCAATTCGACTGGCCATTCCGATCAGTTTTTCGTCGCGCATTACCGGATCTCCCATGAGAAGGACGGTATTTTCCCGCCGTCGGAGCAGTTTGGCCACAGCGGAGATTCGTTCCGGAGATGCAGGGGAGGGCTTGGGGGGCGACGGGGTGCTCACGGGACCGTTGGCCGAATCCCAATTTGCGTCGGATGGAAGGATGAGCGTGGCAATTTGCCCTGGCGGCGTTCTTGCGGCAACGATAGCCGCGGCCGCGTCCGCAGCCGCGGTTGCGGAGTTTTGGGTCGTTCGCACCCAATGGGAAACGGGCCGGGCCAGACCTTCGATATCGGCGGTGAGCGGAGCGTCGTATTCCAGGTGGGAAGTGGCGTGCTGACCCACCAGGTTAACCATGGGGGTGTAGGCCTTTTTGGCGTTGTGAAGGTTTGCAATACCGTTTCCCAAACCCGGTCCCAAATGGAGTAGGGCGGCGGCCGGTTTTCCCGTTACCCGGGCGTAACCGTCGGCACATCCGGTCGCAACCCCTTCGAACAGGCACAGCACCGAACGCATTTCCCTTACCGAATCCAGGGCCGATACAAAGTGAATCTCGCTTGTCCCAGGGTTCATGAAGCAGGTGTTCACTCCGCCTCCGATCAGGGTTTTAATGATTGATTCGGCGCCGTTCATACATCAGAAGTTTCCTCGCGAAGCTGGGGTCATGCTGTAGAAAAGTGATGCCTTACGGAGGAAGGGGTCAAACCTGAATGGCGCTTAGTTAAGCGGGGGTTGGAATATTCAATCATCTCGGAGAAGGAAGGGGTCAAGACGTAAAAAGTTATGCCTTTCAGGGTCAGTTGCCTTGCAAAAGTGTATGAAGTGCAACGGAATACAGTTTTCCAGGCCTGACCCTTTTTCTCCAAAAGGCATCACTTTTCTACGGCCTGACCCCGAC
>JAJDZZ010000021.1 GCA_022824405.1 Opitutales bacterium | reverse complement strand
TTTGGGGTGACTTTTCTTAGTTTTGCTCTACTTTTTTTCATGGGTTGGTTCTCCTTTCCATTGTTTATTTTACACCTGCCTAACCTAACTTATGGCAGATGGAGAACCACCCCAATTTCAACTATTTTCGGGACATCCCCGTTTGGGGTAGCCCCAAGGTAATTTTAAACTGGTCCAGGGAATTCCTGTATCGAACGATGGCGTTGATATAACGGCTTTTAGCGGCAAGTGCGGCTTGTTCAGACTGGTTGACATCGAGCGCTTTTTCACGGTCCACCGATCGGGCTCTGAGATAGCGCGTAGCAGCGACGCGCGACTGATAATTGTTGTACTCGTTGAAAATTGTATCCTTCTGTTGCAGCAGGCGGAAGTAGTCCAAAACGATTTCCGATTCGAATGTATTCTGGAAATGGGAGAAGTCGCGAATCGAGTAAATTACGTTGCGCTCGGCCTGGGTGAGTCTTTCGGCGGCTACTTCTCGGCCTGCTCCCCGCAGTAGGGGTTGAAAGATGCTGAAGCTCAGGGTGGAACCCGCCGTCTTGCGGAGATCATTGGTAAGAAATCGAAGAATATCGGTGGCGATGGTCAGGCTGATGTCTGCTCCAAGGGCAATCATTTGGCCTACCCCTGCATCGGCATCCAATAATTTTCTTTTTTCTCCCTGTCCGAAAATTTCATTTACCCCGGTGCCCCGGGTAAAGAAACGAGGACTGAAGGCATGCTGTTCGCCGGTAAGAGTGAGGGTAGTAAGGTATAATTGCTCTTTCTGAGATTGAAACTGCCGGCTCTGCTTTACTGCCAGATCGAGCGCTTCTTCAATTGTAAGCGTTATTTGCAGCGATTTATTGCGATCGGCAAATATTTCCTCCGGTGAAATGTCGTCCGGATCCCTACCGGAATAGGGTGTATCAATTGTAAATTCAGAAGCACCGCCAAAAATCTGCTCTTCCACCTCAGCAACTATTTTATAAACGGTATCATCGGCCTTTTCCTTGTGCGCAGTGGTAGTGCAACCGTTGCAAAGGATTAGGATGACTGAGAATATTAGTAGACTGGATAAGGGGTGTTGGGCCATTTTATGGACTAAAGAGAAGGCACAAAGGTTTTTGAAGGCTGACCACCAGTTGGCCTGGATTTCGAGGTTTTGCGATTTCCTTTTGTGGCGATGCGGTCGACGTCGAAAGTAAACAGCAACTCATCGCTGCCCAGCATATCCCTCACGGATTTTGCGGATCGTCTGGATTCCTATGCGAAGTCTGCCCTTCTTCATGGCAAGTAGCCTCCAACAGTGTATGAGAGCCTGTTGAAACGAGTCATGGAGGTTTAACCGCAGATTACGCAGATGAAAAGTGAAAAGGGCGGTTGAAATTGACCCGCCTGATAGGGAAAAACGAGAGTGGGGAGGGACCCTGATCGGAACCGAATAAGGAATCAGGGGTGAATAGGCACCCAGGCAAAAAGGATTAGAGATACTGAGATGCTGAGATTCCGAGGACTGAGATGCTGAGAAGGAGAGGAAGAAAGGATGAAGGCGCTGAGATTAATCGTGATCGTGATCGTGATCGAAAGGAAAGGAGTGATGGAGTGGTGGATGTCGCGCAGCGCGCCTCCTCTGTGTCCTCTGTGGTTAAATAAGCGTCACCCAAGACGGCCAAATATTCAGTTGGAACCGGAAAATACTTAAATACTAGGGCTGAGCCCTTAGACCCTTCAGGATCTTTTGAGCGGCGGTGTTTTGGTAATCCACGGCTATATCCAAGGCTGTTTTTCCGGTTTGGGAAACGACTGTGGGATCGATTCTGGCATCCAACAGCATGCGAATCATCTCGGCATCCCCACTGACGGCGGCTTCATGCAGCGGGGTTCCGCCGGCTGCGCTGAGGTATTTGGTGTCTACCCCGTTGTTCAGCATCATTTTTATAATTTGCTTGCGGTTCTTTGCCGCGGCCAGGTGCAGCGCCGTCCAACCCTGGCTATCGCGCAGACCGGCATCGACGCCTCTTTGCAATAGCATTTGGGCCGTTTCGATCAGACCGCGATCGATGGCCAGATGCAGGGATGATTGATTGCGCGAGGTCAACACGTTGGGATCGGCCCCTGCTTCCAGCAGAATGGCGGCGGCTTCCGGGCGTTTTCTCAGGATGGCTTGATGAAGGGGTGTCAAATTGCCCCGGCCCGGTTTATCGATGTCTTGGGGATTTTTTTCCAGGTGCCGGACCACGTCCTGCAAATCGTTGCGGGCGATGGCTTCCTCGATGGTTTTGTAGCGAAGCAGGCTGGTTACTTGGGGTTCGATCTTGAGGGCTGGAATCTCAATTCCCTGGATATGATTTCCGGCTTTCTGGGAAATGATTCGGATATTTCGGATATAAAAGGCTCCTTTTCCGTCCTGATGGGGCAGTTGGTGTGCCTGGAAACCGATCACCCCCTTGGAAGTATTGCCGTCGATCAGGTTCGCGGTGGGGACACCGTTGACCCAAACACGCAAATGTTCTCCAATCGCCTCGATGCGGTAGCGGTTCCAGGTGGACGGTTGGTAGGCTTTCCGGGCTATTTCATTCCCTTCCAGCGATGACAACCAGCCCCGGCCCTCAGCCTCATAAATTCCCCCGGTCCATTGGCGGTCAGACTGATCGATTTCCATGCGGTAACCGCTCAATCCGTCATCCTTATCGGTAGCCTCACTCACCCCGCGAAGCAGAATTCCGGCATTGAGGTCTCCAATAATTTTGAGGTCCATTTCCAGGATGAAGTCGTGAAAAGACTCCTCGGTTGCGAGGAAGGTGTTGCCCGCAACCCCTTGGGGCAGAGCGACTATATGACCATCGTCGACCAGGACCGTTGCGCCTTCGCCGCTGACCTGCCAACTATCGAGATCATGTCCGTTAAACAGGCTTCGCCACTGCGGTTGGGGGACGGGTTTTAACCGGTAAAGGGCCCCGCTATTGGGACTGCGGGTATTGATGGCGGCGTAAATGTAACCGTCCGGTCCGCTGGCCACGTCCCGTACCCGGCCCTGCTGTTTCAGAATCGTCTCTCTGTGGACGACTTTACCGTCCCTAATGACCAGACGTTGGATTTCTTCCGAAGCCATCCCGGATACGAGCAGGTTGTTTTTCCATTTGGGAAACTTGTTCCCCTCATAAAAATCGATACCACAGACGGCGATGGAAGGCTGCCAGTAGTGCGCGGGTTGCTCCATGCCCTCCATGTGGGTCTTGTCGGTTATGGGAGTACCGTTGTAATTCATTCCATAGGTTATAACCGGCCAACCGTAATTGCGGCCGGGCCGGATGATGTTCAATTCGTCGCCTCCCCGTGGGCCGTGCTCGGTTTCCCACAGCTCGCCGGTGACCGGATGAAGGTCCAATCCCTGAGGATTTCGGTTCCCGTAACTCCAGATGGTCTTGAAAGCTCCCGGATGGTCAAAAAATGGATTTCCCTCGGGGATGCGGCCATCATGGTAAATCCGGTGTATTTTCCCGCTTGGTAACGTGAGGTCCTGGGCCATTTCCTGCTGTTGGCGCTCTCCGATGCTGAAGAACAGGTATTCATCCTTGAAAACAAAGCGCGATCCGAAGTGGCCGCCCTTGGTGGTATGAAGGTGTGGTGGGGCCCGGAAGATTTCTTCTTCGTCGACCCATTTTCCATCCTCGATTCTCCCTCTCACGATGGCGGTCATGGCCGCGTCTTTTCCGTCGAGTTTTGCCCCTACGTGTTCGCTGAAGGACAGGTAAATCCAGCCGTTTTCCTCATATTTCGGATGGGGCATTACTTCCAAGAGACCGCCCTGGCCCACCTCCCAGACCTTTGGAATGCCCTCGATCCCGATTTTTTGACCATCCAGGAGCCGCCATAATTTCCCGTCGCGCTGCGCGATGAGGATGGATTCGTCGGGCAAAAAGGCGATGGACCACAGAATGTCGTCTACATCCACCACTTTTTCCATGGTGAAATTGTGGTGCCTTGTGGAAAAAACCCCGCCGAGAGGTTTTGTCTTCTCCAGGAACCCGGTCGATTCAGCGATCAACTTCTGCTCGCGGATCAGGATCACCAACGACCGGACCTGTTGATCCGTCAGCACACCCTTCCAGGGAACCATTCCCAGATCGGGCACTCCTTCAAGGATGGTTTTTGTGATATCGGCATCGGAGGATCCGTAATTCCAAACATCGTCGATGAGGGAGCTTCCTTGTCCGCCCTCCAGGTTTTGACCGTGGCAGGTGGCGCAGTATTGAAGGTAGAGGTCCTTGGCCGGGCCGGTACCAATGCGGTTTTGTCCGATCAGCAGGGTGGGAAGGCAAGCCAGAAGAAGTGCGGGGAATAGGCCTTTATTCATAGGGGAGATGGATATGAGGTTATGGAATTCGAGCGTTTATTGAGTTCACAAAAGGGCAAAATGTCCAGCCGACAAAAATTCCGGTTGATTGCTCCCTGTGCCGGTTGGTTAAATACAGACCAAGCTGAAATAGTCAAAGGCCCGCCGACGAATCCCTCGGCGAGGTAGGGCCAATCGGCCCGCTTTTTCCCGATAAAGTATAGTTATCACATGTCAAAACCCATCATCGCGGCAAATTCACCTTCCGGCGTCCAACTGGTAGCTGGAAAAAACTACGCCTTCTGTGCTTGTGGCCTATCCTTGGAGCAACCCTTTTGCGACGGGTCTCATAGCGGCACCGGGCTCTTCCCCATGGTTTTCAAGGCGGAAAAGGACGACATGGCCTATCTGTGTCGCTGCAAGACCACCCGAAATGCCCCCTATTGCGACGGTTCACACAACAGCATTTCCGACGATCAGGTCGGCCGGGAAATTTCTTAGGGGAGATTAACCACAGAGACCACAGAGGTCACAGAGGTCACAGAGTTAAAGTATAAATCGGTGAGTGCCCTCTATTAATCGTGATCTTGATCTTGATCGAAAAAAAGAAGAAGGGAAAGGCGCCTCTGGCGTCACCTCTCTCTGTGTCCTCTGGGTTCTCTGTGGTGATTTATTTGAAGGAAACCTCTTAGCGGATATAGCCCATATTTTCCAGTTTTACGATGATTCTATGGGCGGCCAATTCAGGTGACAGTTTTTGTGTATCGATAACGACCTCGGCCTTTTCCGGCGCCTCATAGGGATCGTCAATTCCGGTAAAATCCTTGATCAGTCCGGCCCGGGCTTTGGCGTAGAGCCCTTTGCGGTCTCTTTTTTCACAAACTTCCAGAGGGGTGGATACGTATATCAGGACGAAGCCTCCGAACGCCTCCGCCATTTGCCGGACTTTGCGCCGGGTTGCCCGGTAGGGCGCTATGGGCGCGCAAACGGCAATTCCTCCGTTTTTAGTGATTTCCGATGCGACAAATCCAATGCGCTCTATATTGAGGTTGCGGTGTTCCTTGGAAAACCCGAGTTCGCTGGACAGGTTCTTGCGCACGATATCGCCATCCAGAAGGGTGACTTGGCGGCCGCCGATTTCCAGGAGTTTGACCAGAAGGGCGTTGGCGATGGTCGATTTTCCGGAACCGGACAATCCTGTAAAAAATAGGGTCAGGCCCTGTTTGTGCCGCGGGGGGTACCTTTTTCTCAACTCTGCGATGATTTCCGGATAGGAAAACCAATCCGGAATCTCCAACCCCTCGTTGAGCCGCCGGCGAAATTCGGTTCCGGTCAGGGTTTTGATCCTCATATCGGGGGTTGTTTCATCGACGGGGATGTACTGGGCCCTGTCTTCCACGTAAACCATTTGTTGGAAGGGAACCAGGGAGATATCCATTTCCTTTTCATGTTTTATGAACAATTCCTGGGCTTCGTAGGGCCCGTAGAAGGGTTGTCCGTGGGGATCTTTGCCCGGTCCGGCGTGATCGCGACCCACAATGAAGTGGGTGCACCCGAAATTCTTGCGTATCAGCCCATGCCACAGAGCTTCCCTGGGTCCGGCCATGCGCATGGCCAGGTTGAGCAGGCTCAGGGTGGTGGTTTGTTCCGGGTAATGCTCCATGACTTTTTCGTAGCAGCGCACCCGGGTGAAATGATCGACGTCCCCCTGGCGCGTCATACCGACCACTGGTTGAATGAGCAAATTGGCCTCATTCTGGTGGGCGGCGCGGAAACTGAGTTCCTGGTGAGCGCGATGCATGGGGTTGCGGGTTTGAAACGCCACTACCTTGCGCCAACCCAGTTTGCGGAAACGACCGCGAAGTTCCGATGGGGAATCGCGCAATAGCCTGAAGTCGTAATGAATGGGGGGTTCGATACCGCGTAATTTCCCGCCTACATAAACTTCATGGGCTTGGTTGAACAGGTAATCGACTCCCGGATGTGCTTCATCCTGGGTTTGGTAGACCGATTCCGCCTCCTCCCGCTTATCCGGTTTCCAGATGTCCTGAATTTCCAGGATGGCGATGATGACACCTTCGCGGTCGCGCAGGGCGACGCGTTCGCCCGAGGACAGGGAATCGGCGAACTTTTCCGTGACATCCAGGTTGATGGGTATGGGCCAGAGCAAACCGGATTGGAGCCTCATTTCTCCCAGCACGCTCTGGTAGTCTTCCCGGGTCAGAAAGCCGTCCAAGGGAGAAAAAGCGCCGTTGAGGATGAGTTCCAAATCGCAGAGTTGCCGATTCGTCATATCCCAGGATTTGTAATCCAGGGCTTTGATCTTTTCCTTCTCGGCTGTCGCTTCACCCAGATAGAGTTCCCTTAGCTGGCCTCCATGCGGTTCTTTGAATGCTCCCATTATATTTGGCGGTTGAGGTTACGGATTTTGGGTTGGGACTATTCGGTTTCATTTCCAGGGGTCAAACTTTGATTTCGATGAAAATCGTCGAACCTGAGTACGGATGGAGAATTAACCACAGAGAGCACAGAGCGGGAGGAAAAGGAAGAAGGATGAAGGAAGAAGGCTAAATAATCGTGATCGTGATCGAAAAGGATGAGAGAAATGACTCTCGCAAAGATCGCAAAGGACGCAAAGAAAGGCGCCATCGGCGCCATCCCCCCTTTGTGCCATCTCGCCTTGGCGAGATCTAATTCTTATTTCCTGTTGGCACGTAGTGCCATCCTGTTGCCACAGGCATCAAGCGAAGCGTTGTTTTAATTAAATCTTGTTCCGGCGAAGCCGGATACCTTTGCGTCCTTTGCGATCTTTGCGAGAGTCATTCCCTTTTTCCCTCTCAGCACCTCTGTGTTCTCTGAGTTCTCTGTGGTTTTTTGTTATCCATGTCTTTTCGTTCCTATCGATTCTACTCTAAAATGGCGGGGAGGAACCGTATTTTTCCCGGTATTTTTCGATGATCTCCACCTGGGCTTTGATCGCTTTTTTCCGGTAATCGTGGAACGGAGTCCCGGAGACCTCCTCGATGGTATTCTCAATTACGCTGCGGCCCGACGTCTTTTTTTTCAGGTTTTTCAAGTTTACCCGCAAGGTGTCGATAAATTTGTCAGTGTAGCGCATATAGGCGTCGAGCACAATAAACCGGGCTCCGCCAGGGCCATCCCAATTCAAACGCGTCCTTCGGTAGGGGGCGTTGTGTTGGCCCTCGCGGTTTTCCCCTTCGTTCCAATTGAGCAGATCCAACCCGCTGCCCAGTATATGGGAGGAGAGTTCGTAGGAGCGGTAGGTATGCAACTCGTAGATTTCCTTAAGCCCATGGTATTGGATGGTGATGACATCGCTGAGGAGGTTGCAAAGCACGGGGTTGAACCATTCGCGGTCGTTGACCCGAAAACTTTTTGTCTCAAAATGGCGGACCAAGTTGTTGGCAAAACCTCCTCGAAACCGGGTATGGCGGCGGGCCTTCCAACTGAAAGGGTCATAGATGTAGTACAGGTTTTGTATGAATAGCCGCTGCAGGCGCTTGATCTGGTCCTGAACCGGTTCATTCGAGGAAAAGAAAATGGGGTAGTTTATTTCAATTTCCCTGAAGGCGCTGGGAGGCACACTGGAGGGGAGTCCCACATTGACGAAGTGGAAGCCCTCGTTGGTGTCGAGGTTCAACCCTTGTTCTTTCAGGATGTAGTGGCCCCTGGTCGGCCGGCCCCTTTGGTTGTATTGGGTATAACTGATCTCCCAGCGGGTGGTCACCCACCTTTGCCAAAGCTGCTTTGCCTCATGGTAGCGGATGTCCATGGCGTATTGGGTCCTGGGCAGGTTGGGGTACATCCTTTCCAGTTTATCCTTATCCCAAACGATCAGGGCATTGATCCGAAAAAAAGGTTTGGTGCTCAGGCGGTAAAGAATTGACCTCTCCTTCAGCCTCCAATTTTCCTTGTTTATCCGGAAGCCCCGTATCCCGAAGGAGTCAGCCAGCGCAGCCAGGTCCTTGGAAAATTGCCTTCCCTCTGTCAGGTAATTATTGAGGAATCGGGCTTCATCCACCAACAACCTGTGGTGGTATTTGAGGAGTAAATCCTTCATGCTGTCGGCGAATCCCCAAACCACAGCATGGCCGGCGCTATAGGGCTCTCCGGTCAGGCCATCGATGACATCGATCTCGCCGGCGTGAATGACAAAGGGTTCCAGATCGATGACTTCCCCCAGCAACTCCGGTTCATCCGACTGGCCCAATAGGGAATGACCGAGGGCAATCGAGAAAAAACAGGTCCATACTGTCCAATAATGATGGGAGGACCTGGCGGGAAAGTATTGAGAAAATAACGATGGTTGAAGGAGATGACGCATTTCACTTGATACTTTTGGGCGTAAGCAAGGCTACCGTTTCCGCGCTTCCGGGGGATAGGCTTTCCCAAGTATTTTGGGGAAATCTCAGTTGGGCATAACCGCAGGTGGGCAAGTTGGCGATGGGACGGTTTCCCATGATATTGCAAAATTCGGTCATGGCGGGATTGTGTCCAACCAAGACCACATCATTGATGGAATCGTTCAATTCGCGGCATCGTTGGAATAAATTGTGGCTGCTGAAAGTGTAGAGTGAGTCATCCAATTCCCATTCAATCTTGCGGTTTTCCAGGGCTCGACCGATGCCTTCGATCGTCATTTGGGCCCGTTGGGCGATGCTGCAATACACCTTGTCGAAATTGCATCCCGCCCGCAGGATGGGCTCGGCCATGAGCCGGCAGGCTTTTCGGCCCCGTTTATTGAGGGGCCGTGCCACATCGGTAAGCGCAAAGTCTTTCCAACTCGATTTTGCGTGGCGGATCAAATGTACGGTTTTCATATCGAAACCTTTATTATAGGGATAAAACACGGTTTTGGAACCAGGAATTGAGAATTGACCCGCGAAATGACCCAAAGACGCCAAGAGCGCGTCGGGTATGCGGGCTACGGAGACGCTCAGGCGGGTAATCCGTGGTTAACCTCCTGCTGTGGAAGCGAATCTGTTTCCAATTTTACAGCGGCCGGATCCGGATATTGCGCCACTTCATGACAAATTGGCGCTTGCCCCGGATACCGTGGACCTGCAGGCCGATGAACCCTTTTGGGTGGGTTTGGTAGACATCCTCGCGCACGAGATCCTCCACCAGGCGGCCATTCACCCAGGTTCGCAGCCGTGGTCCGTCCGCCACCAGGCGAATCTTGTTCCACTCGTCCGGAATGAAGTAGTTGCGGTCGTCCTTTCCATTCTCCGTCGAAGAAAGCCATCCCGTTCCCAAGGCCTCTCCGTAAAGCATCCCGGAGACGATGTTCTCCGTGCCGTGGCGAATTTCCACCTGCGGTCCCCAGACGCGTCCGGCACGCCAATTGGGATGGTTCCGTTCGCTGACCGGGCGGACGGAGGACCGGAACTGGATGCCCTGGTTGGTGATGGGATCCACCATGGTTTCGACCTCCAGCTCGAAATCGTCAAACTCCTGCAAGGAACAGAGGAAGGAATTTTGGCTGCCCGCGGCGGTTCTCCCCACAATGGCGCCGTCCTCCACCGTGTAGGTGTGCCATCCGTTCATGTGGGCCCATCCGTTGAGGGTTTGCCCATCGAAGAGGTCGATCCAGCCCTCTCGGTCCGCCTTGGGGTAGGATGCCACTTTACGAGCCGACAACCGTTTATCCGGCAGGGCAAACGCCATTACCGAATCGCCGGATTTAGTGGCATTTTTTCCGCCCCCTCCACAGGCGATGGCCAGGTACTGACGACCCTCGTGCATATAAATGCTGGGGGTGGCGTATCCTGCGGCGGGTAGTTGGTATTCCCACAGTAGCCGCCCCCGGCTCTTTTCAAAGGCCCTTATCTTTTCGTCCATGGTCGCCGCGATGAATACCAACCCGCCGGCAGTAGCGACTGCGCCCCCAAAGTTGGGGGTCCCGGTATTGAATATGCCCCGCTCGACCAATTCGGGATATTCCCCCAGGGGAATTCTCCAGACGAAGTTGCCGCTGGCCAAATCGATAGCCGTCAACGTTCCCCATGGGGGTTCGGTAATGGGATGGCCTTCCGGATCGGTCAAAAATCCGTAGCCTTGGTACCGGTAGCGCCATTTGGATGGCTGATCGGATTGGGTTTCCCCGCCGATCGGTTTGGTGGGTTTGGTTATTTTGCTGTAGCCCGGGGCATCGTTGCCGTTTACGTAAATGATATTGCTGTAGGGGTCGAATGAACCGCCGTGCCATTCCACTCCTCCCAGGGTTCCGGGTTGGACGATGGTGAACGCCTCAGATGGAGGGGTGTAAAGGGGGCGAAGGAGAAATTTATCCAGGATGTTCCTGGCGTAAGCGTGTTTTCGCGGGGAGATTTGAGTGAGATCCGCTTCGGAAATTGCCAGACGATTCAGGGGGGGCGGTTTTGTGGGAATGGGTTGAGTGGGCCAGGCTTCTTCCCCTTCGATAGTTGAGGGAGGGACCGGAGTTTCTATTACCGGAAAGAGCGGTTCCCCCGTATCGCGGTCCAAGACAAAGGTCAGCCCCATTTTGGTAAACTGGACCACGGCATCCGTTTTCCTGTCTCCGTAATCGATGGTTACCAATACCGGGGCGGACGGGTTGTCGTAATCCCATAGGTCATGGTGTACGGTTTGATAATGCCATTGACGTTCGCCGGTGGTGGCATCCAGGGCCAGGACACAGTTGCCGAACAAATTCATGCCCTTGCGGTTTCCGCCGTAAAAGTCGAAAGAGGGAGAACCGGTGGCGCCGAATACCCAGCCCCGTTCCTCATCCACGGTCAGACCGCCCCAGGCATTGGCTCCGCCGTATTTTTCCCCTTCGACGAACTCCCAGGTATCGTAACCGAATTCCCCTTTTTGAGGTATGGTGTGAAATATCCATTTGAAATTGCCCGTTACCGTATCGAAGGCCCGAATGTGGCCGGGCGTGGATTCGTAACCCTCCGGAACCCGCGACACCACTATGAGAAAATTTTTGTAGACAACGCCGGGATTGGTCACTTCGACGGAAGCCGTTTCGGGGTCTACTCCCAGGTGTTGGCGAAGGTCGATATGACCTCCATCCCCAAAGGATTCGATCAACTCCCCGGTTTTTGCATTTAGGGCGTAAATGCGGTCCTTCACCCCATGGAAGAGGCGTTTATCGTCGCCCGATTCCCAATAGACTATTCCACGGCTTCGACCGCGGAACACCTTTCCTTCCGGGTGATGATCTTCCGCTTTGAAGACCCAGACCTCCTCGCCCGTTCCGGCGGAAACGGCCACTGCGCGCAGGGTTGGGGTAGTAAAATACATCAGCCCGTCCACCACGATGGGATTGCTGTGCATATTGGATTTTTCGTTGGCATCACCGGTGCGGTATTCCCAGGCGGGCTGAAGGGTGTGGACGTTGGCCGCGTGGATCTGGGCCATTTCGGCGTATTGGTTGGCCTTCTTGTCGCCTCGGTAAATGCCCCACTCGGTATAATTATCGAGCCGGTCTCCCCCAACCTTCCCCAATAAACATACCCCGGTGGTCATCCACAGACAAAAAAGGGCTCGGGAATAAGGAAAGCGCATCGAAGTCAATTTTCAAAACCGCCTCGCGGAATTCAAGAATGGAATGATGGAGAGAAGAGGAACCACGGATAGACGGGATAAAGAAAAGCCTCTCGCAAAGATCGCGATGGACGCAAAGGGGTACGGCTTCACCGGAACAGAAGTTAACGGAGGGGGGGACATTCCTGTTCCCCACCACGCCGTAGACCTCTGGCGAAGGCGGGTCCCCCGCTCGAAAGATATGACAGGGGACAGGAATGTCCCCTGTCAGTTCTCTCTTTGCGCTCTTAGCGAGCTTTGCGAGAGGCTTTTCCTCAATGCTCGATGCTGGTTCGCGCACCTTGGCGAGATCCCATTTCAGACTTGTCGCGGGGTGAAATCGGTTAAAGCTTTGGAGCATGGTCAAAAAAATTTTATTCGTCGGTCTGGTTTACGGGATTTGTTGGACGAACCTGGCCCAGGCTCAAGGGACCGGTGGCGGGATTATCAGTGGACGATCGGTAGATCCGGTGATACAGGCAAACAAGGATTACTTGGCGGAAAACGCCAAACGGGAGGGCGTCACGGTTAAGGAAAGCGGCTTGCAAATTGAGATGTTGGAGGAGGGATACGGACGCTTTCCCACCATAGAGGACACCGTAGTGGTGGATTACCAGGGATGGATGATTGACGGAACGCTGTTCGACAGCTCGATTAAGCGGGGAAAACCGGCCAAGTTCAGGCTGAGCGGTGTGGTGCGGGGATTTCGTGAAGGGTTGATGAATATTCGCCTGGGTGGGAAGGCCCGGTTATTCTTACCCAGCGACCTCGGTTACGGAACGCGGGGGGCGGGTACGGATATTCCCCCAAATTCGGTATTGATTTTTGAAGTCGAACTCCTGGACGTGTTCTGAAATTTTTCAAGTCGTTTCAGGGCATATGATTTTCGTCATGAGTCGTTTTTTTAACTCTAATTGGGGACCTTCCCTGTTCACTATTTTTGTTTTTGCCTCGATTTCGCCTCTTTGTATCGCTCAACAGAAGGGAATCAACTACGATGAAGCCAAGGTCCCCGACTATACCCTGCCCAGGCTCTTTACGAAGCTCGATGGAGAAAAAGTTTCTGAAAAATGGCAATGGAACCGGGACCGGCGCACCGAAATCCTGCGCCTGTTTGAGGAACACATGTACGGCCGTCACCCTGCTAAACCGGAAAGGGTAGAGTATTTTATTCACTCATTGGATGAAAATGCCTTGGCAGGAGAAGCGGTTCGCAAAGAGGTAATCATTCGACTGGGTGAGGTGGGCCCTCGTTTCGATTTACATGTATTATTGTATTTACCGGCCGGTGTAAATGAAAAGGTTCCGGTGTTCATGGGTTATAATTTTGGCGGCAATCACACGATTCATGCCGATCCGGCCATCCGCTTATCGCAGGCCTGGATGCGGAGAGGAAACGATGAGGCCCACATCAATCACCGTGCTACCGAAGCAGCCCGCGGTTTGGCTTCCAGTCGCTGGCCTGTGCAGACCATTTTGGATCGCGGCTACGGGTTGGTAACGCTTTACTATGGGGACGTCGAACCAGACCGCGCGGACGGTTGGAAAGACGGAATCCGCGCCCACTTGAAAAAGGACCGCTCGGGGGACAGGCTGGAGCCGGAGGACTGGGGGGCAATAGCGGCGTGGGCCTGGGGCTTGAGCCGGGTGATGGACTACCTGGAGACCGATGGGGCGGTCAGGGCCGATCGGGTTGCCGTGATGGGGCATTCCCGGCTGGGCAAGACCTCCCTTTGGGCCGGCGCATCGGACCGGCGATTTGCCATTGTGATATCCAACAATTCCGGGTGTGGCGGCGCGGCGTTGAGCCGGCGGGCATTTGGGGAAACGATTCAGCGCATCAATACTCATTTTCCGCACTGGTTTTGCCGGAATTTTAAAAACTATGATTCCAATGAATCCGAATTGCCCATCGACCAGCACATGCTGATAGCCTTGATGGCCCCTCGGCCGGTTTATGTGGCCAGTGCGTCAGAGGATCTTTGGGCTGATCCCATGGGGGAATTCCTATCGGCCATGCACGCTGATCCCGTCTATGAACTGTTCAACAAAACCGGGTTGGGAGTGGAAGATCAACCCGGCCTCAATCACCCCGTGGGAGATTTTATCGGCTATCACCTGCGTTCCGGAAAACACGATGTAACCGACTATGACTGGGAGCAGTACCTCAATTTTGCCGACCGGCACTTTAACCGAATTTAGGAAATCTCCTTTCTCCCTAGCGAATGGGTGGAAAATAGATTAAAAGAACCGATTGCTTATGAAACCTCTCATTTCATCTCAACTTTCGATGTTGTATGGCAGCTTGGGTTTCGGCGTGTTAAGCGTCGTTGCCTTCTCCATCTGGGCCTTTCGTTTGGCGCCGGGGGCTGGCCCCATGTTTGCCCTTATCGCCCTTATTTATATCGTGCTTTCCGGCCCGATCCTTAGCCGACTGGTTGCCACCAAGGGCGCAACCTTCAGGTTTTCTGTCATCTTTGCTACCGCTTTTCTGGTCTACGCCATTATCTGGTGCGTTTTCTGGTTTGGATTGGGGGGGAAATTCAAGGCGGACTTGTTTGGATCGGCTGTCGGAATCGCCGCTTTTACCTGGATCCTTCAAAGCGTTGTGGGAAGGGGAAAACTTCGGGGATTTCTACCAAATTGGGGAGTGGTTTTCACGTTGCATACCCTGGGCTATTATCTGGGAGGTGAAAGTTATTACCTGGTGGGAGGATCGATCGGTCGCCTTTTGTGGGGGGTCGGTTACGGACTCGGTTTTGGAGCCGGCCTGGGATACCTGCTTTATCAATGCCAAACCCGCTAATTTGGCGTCCTCTTATTTAATCACCACAGAGGACACAAAGAGGTGAGAAAACCAATAGAGCCATCTTGATCTTGATCGAAAATTGAAACATGGATCCCGTTTTGCCCAAGGGCTACCGTACTTCGCAATGCTAGCTCGCATGTCTCACAAAATTCGTAGCTTACATAATTTTGTTACCATGATACTCATAAACTCCCGAAACTTCGTCCTGCTTGCAGGCGCCATACTATTGCCTATTTCTACCGGCTTCGGTCAGGAAAGCCCTCGGCCGAGTCCGCCACCGGTCACAAGGGCCGATGTCCCTTATGGGGAGCATCCCAACCAAGTGCTCGATTTCTGGCGGGCAGATACCGGAGTCAGGGCTCCCTTGGCCGTTTACATCCACGGAGGTGGTTTTCGAGGGGGTAGCAATAAGAGGATCAATGCCAACACCGTTAACCGTCTCCTGGCCTCCGGTATCAACGTCGCATCGGTGGAATATCGGTTTCTGAAACACGCAAAGTTACCCGCTGCCCACCAGGATGTGGCCAGAGCCATTCAGTTTCTCCGTTCCAAATCCGGGGAGTGGGGCATCGATACGCGGTATATCGGCGCTTGGGGAGGATCGGCCGGGGCCCAGTTGTCCGCTTATTTGGCCTGGCACGACGATATGGCCGACCCCGATAGCGAGGATCCCATAGCACGGGAGTCGACCCGATTGGTCTGTGTTGCCCTTCAGGGCTGCCAAAGCACCATGGATCTGGATTGGTGGACGGCCAATATTCCCGGTTATGAAAAACCGCACCGGGATGTATCCGATTATCTGAATGAAGAAGGGGAGGAACGGAGGCGATTGATCGAGGAGATTTCCGTCATAAACCACATCACTCCGGATGATCCTCCCGTTTATATGCGCTACAACATGAAGCCGGATGATCCCATACCGGAGAATAATCCATCCGGTTGGAAAGTTCACCACGTCAATTTCGGTATTGCCATGCAGTACAAGCTCCTGGAGGCCGGGGTCGAGGTGACCCTGGATTATCCCGGACCCGAGACTCGATTTTCCTCGCCGGAAGAATTCCTCATCGAACATTTGGCCTGGAGGTCCCAGAGCGCTCTTTACCGCGACTTCCAGCCGGGCGTATATACGGATGAATCGGACGAGACCCTGCATTACCAAATTTTAAAACCGGCCAATTTCGACCCGGCAAAATCTTATCCCCTGGTCTTGTTTTTGCACGGCAGCGGCGGACGCGGGTCGGCCAACATACGCAATCTTATCGACGCCGAGGTTCCAGCGCATCTGGCCTCTGAAGAGGTGCGTGGTCAATACCCTGCCTTTTACCTCGTCCCCCAGTGCCCGGGACCCAATACCTGGGCCATGAGCAAGTCGCTCAAAAGATCGAGCCGCAATCGACCGCCCGTGGATCATCTCGTCCTCGGTCTGGTCGAGGAAGTAATGGCTGCGTATCCGGTTGACCGGAGCAGGCTTTATGTGACGGGCTTGTCCATGGGTGGATTTGGCAGTTTTGGAGTTGTCTATGCCCGTCCTGAAATGTGGGCGGCGGCTGTTCCGGTTTGTGGTGGATGGGCCACGCAGGAGGCGGACCGCTTTACCCGAGTCCCCATGTGGTTGTTTCACGGCGCCCTGGATAACGCTGTTCCGGTGGACTTTTCCCGTGGAATGTATCGGGCCATCAAGGAGTTGGGAGGAAATATAAAGTACACCGAGTATCCCGATGTAAAACACGACGCCTGGGTGAAGGCCTACCGCGATCCCGAACTGTGGAACTGGATGTTTTCCCAGCGCCGTTAGTAGTTTAGATCTGACCCAATTTTACGCCCTTAACCACTGACAACTGAACAATTTGACTCTCGCAAAGCTCGCCAAGGGCGCAAAGGGATCCTGCTTCGTTTGGGGACAGTATAGCTGCGGAAGGACAGGTTGCACAGGATTTGGGAATAGAAAACAGCCACAAAAGACTGAAGGCTCTCCACTCTCCACTAACTATACCGTAACGGCAAACCTCTCCAGGATTTCCAGGTCGATAAATTCAATTACTGAGGCGTGGGTGGATTCGAGTTTCACCCGGGGGGCAAGACCGGCGTTGTAGGCTTCCACCCAACGGGCCAGGCACAGACACCAGAAATCGCCCGGTTTCAGTCCGGGGAATAGCAGCATCGGCTGAGGAGTGGAGAGATCGTTGCCCCGCTGCCGGCTGAACTGCAGAAATTCCTCCGTTACCTGGACGCAAATGGTATGCATACCGGAGTCATCGGCACAGGTATCGCATTTCCCGTTGCGGAAAAATCCGGTCATGGGAGATGTGCTGCAAGGAACCAGATCGTCTCCATATATATTTTTGGCCATGGAGAGAGGATTGGGAATTCCCGGACCGTGTCAATGATGGGGAATTAACCACAGAGAGCACAGAGGTGAGATTCTTTCCCCCTTTCCCTTCTCCCCAATTCCTCATTCCTCATTGGCGCCCCTGGGCGCCTTTCACTCCCTGAACAGGATGCAGATCGGTCCGGGAATGTTTATGACCGCTCCGGTCTGGAAGGTCAGGTCGCCGCTATTTTGATCGATGGCAAAAACGGCCACCGTGTTGGAATGCTGACCCGCCGCCAGGAGCCACTTTCCCGTCGGATCCAGATTGATGTTGCGGGGAAAGGAACCGCGGACATTTTCCACTTCCCGCACCAGGAGCCTTCCCGTGGCCGGATTGGCGTGATACACCGTTACGGTGTCGTCCCCCCGGTTGGCCGAATAGATGAATCGACCGTTCGGATGGACCAATATTTCCGAGGAGGAATTAAAGGCTTCCGCACTCTTTACTTCCTCGGAAAGGGCCGGGGTGGTGGTCTTGCGCTCCACCTTGCCACTTTCCGCATCGTAAGCAAAGGTGGTTACCGAAAGGGTCAATTCGTTGAGGAGATAGATGAAGTTTCCGTCCACGGAAAAGCGCATATGGCGGGGACCGCCCCCCGGGACGGATTGAGCGACTCCATGCTGCTTGAGGGTCGAACGCCTCTCATTTATCCGGTAAATTACGATCTGGTCCAGGCCGAGATCCGGTACGAAGGCGAATCGGCCATCGGGGGAGTAACCGGTCCAATGGGGATGAGGAGCATCCTGACGTCTTTCCACCACACCGGAGCCGCCCTTGTGCTCGATCAACTGCCGCCGCTCTCCCAGGGCGCCGTTTCTCATAACCGGGAACACCGCCACGGATCCTCCGCCGTATTGAGCCGTAATCAAAAACCTTCCCGATGGATGAACGGCGAGGTGTGCTCCGCCCCCATCGCCAATGGGTTCGGTATTTATGGGGCTGAGACTGCCGTCCCGGCCAATTTCATACGATGCCACACAGGGTTGTCCATCGTCTGCCACGGCGTATAGTTTGTCCCCATTGGGGTGCAAAGCGAGAAATCCGGGAGAGCCGATTTCCGCCGCCACGGTGGCTTTACTCAACTTCCCCGAGGCGGTGTCGAAGGTAGCGTGGTAGATTCCTTTGCTGTCCTGGCTCCTCGTGCCAAAGTAAACATCGGCCGATTGAGCCGGTATCCAGGCCGTCAGGGAGAGGATCGAGCAGGCGTAAATAATTCTTTTCATACCATGTCCCTAGCAGGGCGAACCCAATTTTTCACGCCAAAAATGAATGGAATCTCGCTTAGGCGCCCAAGGGGGCCAATGACGAATTAACCACAGAGAGCACAGAGAACACAGAGTTAAAAAAGGCTGAAGGCTGAAGGAGGAAGGCTGAATAATCGTGATCGTGATCGTGATCGAAAAAAGAGCAATTAGCCGCAAAAAACACAAAATTCCTCATTCCTAATTGGCGCCCCTGGGCGCCTTTCTCCCCCTCCTACAGTTCTCCAAATCACTATCCCAGGAAAATTATCGCGTTTCTTCTTCTTCCTTCTTCCTTCAGCCTTTCCCTCTCTCCCCCTTTGTGCCTTTGTGCCATCTCGCCTTGGCGAGAGGCAGAAGGGTTGCCTCGCGACCGAGAGTAGGTTCAATGGGGGGAATGAAAGCGTTATGGCAGTTTGGATTGTTCTTGTTCCCTTTCATCGCTCAGGTTGTCGGGGGCGCTTCTGGGCCCAACGTCCTGTTTATTGCCATCGATGACCTGAACAACTGGCCGGCTTGCCTGCAGGGGCATCCGGATGCCAAGACGCCCCACATCGATCGCTTGGCCGGGCGGGGAACCCTTTTCCGGGATGCTCATTGCCAGTTTCCGCTATGCGGGCCATCCCGGGCCAGTCTCATGGCGGGAATGCTCCCGACGTCGCTGGGGTTCAGGACACATATGAACGACGAGACCTTGGAACAGCGGGCCCATGAAAAGGGGACCCGGTTGTTACATTCCTATTTTGCCGATCACGGTTATGAAACCATGGCGGTGGGTAAGATCTGTCACAAGCACGTCCCCAGTGGAAGTGTCGATATGTCGGGAGGCCGCCAACCATTTGGGCCGAGACCCAAACCCGGTTACAATTGGGTGAGTGAAAAGACGAGTACGGATTGGGCGGCTTGGCCGGATAAGGATGAACTAACCGCCGACTACGAGGCCGCCCAATGGGCAATGGATCGCTTGCGGGAGAATCGCGAGGGGCCGTTTATGCTAATGGTGGGATTTCTCCGGCCGCATGTTCCTTGGTTCGTGCCGCAGAAATGGTTCGATAAACAGGTCCCGATCCAGTCCTTGCAAATGCCCCCCTACAAGAGGGACGACTGGGATGACATTCCGGAGTTTGCCCGAACCGTGGCCTGGGAACCCCAATACCCGTCCACACAATGGGCTATCGATAACAAGGAGTGGGAGAACATCGTTCAGGCTTATCTGGCCTGTATCTCTTTTGTAGACGACCAAGTTGGAAAATTGCTCGATGCGCTGGATTCCTCCCCCTACGCAGAGGATACATTTATAATCCTCTGGTCCGACCACGGTTATCATTTGGGAGAAAAAGGTTTGTTTAAGAAGGTGACGCTCTGGGATAGATCCACCCGCGTGCCGCTCATAATTGCCGGTCCCGGATTGCCCAAGGGACAGGTGTGCGACCGGGTGGTCAGTCTCCTCGACCTCTATCCGACTCTGGTCGACCTCTGCGGCTTACCCGAAAACAGAAAAAACGAAGGCCGGAGCCTGAAACCGCTTATGGAAGAGCCCACCCGGAAATGGAATCACCCGGCCATTACCACTTTGTTCGCATTCAATCACAGCGTGACCACCGAGCAGTATCGGTACATACGATATGAAGACGGAAGCGAGGAATTATACCATCGTAAAAGGGATCCCAACGAATGGACGAACCTGGCCGGGCAAGCCGAGGTAAAACCGGAAATAACCAGATTAGCCGGATTCCTTCCGAACTAGCCCGCATTTCTCACAAAATTCGTAGCGAGCGATCGAAGACCGAGTGCTGGTGCGGGTTTCGTGCAGATTCGCGGGTGAAGCTGGGTCGACACCCTGCGAAGTCGGCATGCATCTGTGCGAAGCACGGGCATGAATTCCAGCGATTCCCGCTCCAGTGCCGGGATCCGGGCGCGCAGTAGAAAATTTGTGAGACATGCGGGCTAGAGCCGAGCTTCCAATGCTTCGGCCACCGATTCCATGACCTTGATCCTGGCGTAGGGTTTATCATTGGCCTCCACTAATATCCAAGGCGCAAATGGAGTGTCGGTCCGTTGAATCATATCGTCGACCGCCACCTTGTATTCGGCCCATTTGTCACGATTCCGCCAATCCTCCGCCGTGATTTTCCAATTCTTATCCGGGTTGATTTCCCGGGCCTGGAAACGCCGCAATTGTTCATTGCGATCGATGTGCAGCCAGAATTTCAAAATTACCGTTCCGAATTTGGCCCATTGTTCCTCGGTTTCGTTAATCTCCCGGTAAGCGCGCTGCCATTCCTCCTTGTTGCAGAAACCTTCCAGTCTCTCTACGGTCACCCGTCCGTACCAGGATCGGTCGTAGATTGCGATATGGCCGCCTTTGGGAAACACCTTCCAGAACCGCCACAGATAATGGTGGTTCAATTCCACTCTGCTGGGCGCTCCGATGGGAATTACTTCGTAGCCCCGCGGATCGAGGCCCCGGGCCAGCCTTCGAATAGCGCCTCCCTTCCCGGCTGCATCCCACCCCTCGAAAGCCAGAACCACGGGTATCCGGCGCAAGTGGATTTCATGTTCCAGTTCGTGCAAGCGCTTCTGTAAAGCCCTGCGTTTTTGGCGGTAGGTTTGGCGGTCCAGGCTGAGACTGAGATCCATCCGGTCCAAACGGCTGGATTTGAGAGATGTTTTATTCCAATCGAGTTGAGGCGATATTTTGGGCTCCTTGGCCTTTAATTTGGATTCGATTGCCTTGCCCATGCGTTGTCTGACCAGTGACTTAACTTTGCGGAAGGCTTTCTTGAGGTTGTTCGATTTGATTTTTTTCCAGGGCGCGTACTTGCTATCGGTATGTTTGATCGCGTCCATGGCCGCTTCCGCGTATTCGTCGTATTCCTCATGGTCTCTCCAGTCTATGTTGGTAATGCGCCAGGAGGTGGCCGGGTTGGCTTCCAACTGTTGAAAACGCCGCCGTTGTGATCCCTTGCCTACGGAAAGGTAGATCTTGATCAGCAAGGCGCCGTCGTCGGTCAATTGCCTTTCGAATTGGTTGATCTCCTTGTAGGAGTGCGCCAGTTGCCTGACGGTCAGCTTCCTTTCGACACGATCCTGTATGACAGGGTGATACCAGGAGCGGTCAAAAATCCCAATGCGGCCCTTATCCGGAGTTTCGAGCCAAAAAGGCCACAAAAATGGCCGGAACCGGGTTTCTTCGGTGGAAGTGTGGGAATAGTAGACCTTGAACCCCCGGGGATCCAGGGAAAGCAGGAGGCGATTGATGAGCGACCCTCTGCCCGCGGCTTCCATCCCTTCGAATACCACGATGACGGGGATGTGCAAATCGGTGAGCTTGCGCTGAAGGGCATCCAGCTTTGGATCTTCTTCAGCCGTATCCAGTTTGAGTGAACGCCGATGGGGGGTCATTTGAATTAATTACCACAGAGGACACAGAGGGGGAGATAAAGGAAGAAGGAAGATAGGAATGATGGAGTTATGGCGTGATGGATTACCATGCTTCGCAATGCTACGCAGGGCACAGCGGCGTGACAAGGTGGGAGAGTCAAATTATTCAGTTCAGTTTTCTTACCGGCACCCCGCGATCGGCCAGATAATCTTTGCATTGGCCTATGGTATAGGTTCCGAAGTGGAATATGGAAGCTGCCAAAACGGCCGATGCCTTCCCCCTGGTCAATACATCCACCATGTGTTGCAGATTTCCCGCCCCCCCGGAAGCGATGACGGGCACGGCTACCGCTTCGCTGATGCGGCGGTTCAACTCCAGATCGTACCCGGTCTTCATTCCATCCCGGTCCATACTGGTCAGAAGAATTTCTCCAGCTCCGCGCCTTACCGCCTTTCGGGACCATTCCACCGCATCCAAACCGGTGGATTTGCGTCCCCCATGCGTGTAGACTTCCCATTTGTCCTTTCCCGAGACGCGTTTGGCGTCGATAGCCACCACGATGCATTGATTGCCAAACCGGTTGGAGGCTTGGTCCACCAGGTCCGGGTTGGCCACGGCGGCTGTGTTGAGACTGATTTTATCGGCTCCCGACCGAAGCATGGCGTCGATGTCGTCCACATTTCTCAATCCTCCCCCTACGGTGAGCGGCATAAAACACTCTTCGGCGGTTTGGGAAACCACGTCCCTCATAATATTGCGTTCATCGCTGGAGGCGGTGATATCGAGAAACACCAGTTCGTCGGCGCCTTGCTCCTGGTAGGCTTTGGCGCTATCCACCGGATCGCCCGCGTCGACCAGTTGCTTGAATCTGATCCCTTTTACCACCCGGCCATCCGTCACATCCAAGCATGGAATGATGCGCACGGAGAGCATGGTTTTTCGATTCAATCCTCCACCCGGGCCAGATCGGGCTCAAACGCAACGGTCAATCGGTATTGTTGCCTCGGGCGCATGTTGAGGGGGTGGTCGCGGACAAGGGTCTGGAGGTAATGAATGTTCCCATACTGGGTGCGGTAGCCCAACTCGTTGGTCACCACTTCGGTTTCGGCCCAATGGGCATGAAAATTATCTTTCAGGACCGTAAAGCGCAACCCTTCGGCTCCCAGGGTGAAAGTATTGCCCGTCCGGTGCAGGGAGTGGGGGGAACCGATCACCAACATGTAGCGCATGCGGTCCATGGTGACCGGATGTTTCACCATAAAAATAAAATCGCTGGTAATTTTTCCCTGAGAGAAGGTCCAACTGACCTTGCAGTTACCCAGCCCGGGAACCAAATTCTGGTCTTTGTCGATCAGTTCCGGTTGTTCGTAGCGGAAGTAAATGGACTGGCGCAGGCCGAAGCCGTAAGTGCATCGCTTTCCATAGAAGGATGGGACGATGGTGTGTTGGCCAAACTGGAGTTCCGGTATCATTACGGGCAGGTACCGGTTGATGGGCCAATCGAAGATCCCGGGACTATGGGGGAAGGCCAGGGAATCGGAGCTGTCTTCCTGATCGTTTTGGCAGAGGGGGATATTGAAATGGAGTCCGCTCTTGGTATCCCGGTAGATGAAGAGGCCTTGTTCCTTACGGGCGGTCTTGTCGAATATGACGAAGCGACTGGTTTGCTTGGACACGTATCCTTCCCCGGGTTTGGTGGCTTCCAGATTTCGCGCCAGCCGGGCCCACTGACTGAGGTAACGCACGCCGTCGAAATCGGCAATGCGCGTGGTGAGATTTGCCACGGCCCCGCGCTCGGAATCGCGGATAACCATGTTGCCCTTTTCCTGGTCCAGATAGGTCAGGTAGAAGAAATAGAACAGGCGCCTGAGCAAGTCGAAATACTGGGCTTTTTTTTCTGGCGGGATCCAGTTGTCGCGAAAGGCCTGCAGGATGAGGCCGATGCAATGCATTTGCCCGTAGGCGCCACCCCCCCGACCGAAGGACCAGCCCAAACCATCCTCACGCACCAGATCGGGCAAGAGGCGCAGGTACTTTTCCGCAAAGGTTCGCAAACTCGGCAGAATGCGCTGACGCAATTGAATATTGGCGTGCAGTTGAAGCGCTTGCCGGATAAAAATCAGGCTGAGCACCCCATAGATATTGTACACGCCTTTTTTACTCGGACTGTCGTCGTGGAAGTTGCCCGAGCTATTCTCTCTGATCCGCTTCAGAAACTGGTCGATCAATTTCCCGGTTTCATCTTTCCTGGACAGGCCCATGCTGTAACGGGCCACCGCTTTTGCCACATTGAAAGACTGCCAGTGGTTTTGGTAGTCCGACCGGGTCAGGAGCAACCGGTCCAGCCGTTCGCGGGTTTCATCGACCAATCGTTCCCAGACCGGATTTCGGGCTTTGGCCGGACCAAAGGAAAGCAGGCCCAGAGCGGCGTAGGCCAACCCGTTTTCCGCCACGGGATTTGCGAAGGTCTGAGCCGTTACGCATCGCGCAGCGAGATCGATCAGATCGAAACCATCCAACTGGCTCTCGCCTGTCGCGCGGTGGAATTCTCCAATGGCGAGCACGGCGTGACCGGGCTCGTCTATTCTACTCTTTTCCCCCGCGGTCGGGACTATGGTTCCATCCTGGTTGATCGATGAGAGATTGTGCCCTAGGATGGAACGGGCCATTTCCGTGCATTGCTCAGCAAATTGTTGCATTCAGGAAGTTTTAACAGCCGATAATTGTAATCGTGATATGTGGAAAAAATACCTCCCTTTGTGTCAACGACTTATTAATGACAAAAAGGCTTGATTGGTGGTGGTTTTGGAAAGACGTGTAATCATGGATTCGGCCGCTTCATCGACTTTGAGCGGGGCCAGGGCTCGCCGGAAAAAGTGTATGGTGTCGAGATTTTTCGGTGGAATGAGCAGTTCTTCTTTTCGGGTGCCGGAGGCGTTGACGTTCATAGCCGGCCACAACCGCAGGTCCGCCACCTTGCGGTCGAGGACCATTTCCATATTTCCGGTACCCTTGAATTCCTGGAAAATGAGTTCATCCATGCGGCTGCCCGTTTCGATCAGGGCCGAAGCGATAATGGTCAAACTGCCCGATTCCTCGGTATTGCGGGCGCTGGAGAATAGCTGCCGCGGTTTTTCCAGGGCGCGAATATCCAGACCTCCGGTCATGGTTCGCCCGCCCCCGCCCTTGGCGGAATTATAGGCCCGGCTGAGCCGGGTGAGAGAGTCCAGGAGAACGACCACGTGTCGGCCTGCTTCCACAAGCCGTTTGGAACGTTCAATGCAAAGTTCGGAAATCCTGATGTGGTTTTTTAGCGGCTCGTCATTGGAGGAGGCAAACACTTCCGCTCCCACGGTCCGTTTCATGTCGGTGACTTCCTCGGGCCGCTCGTCCACCAGGAGCATGATGACATGGCATTCCGGATGGTTTTCCAGAACTCCCACCGCGATGTCGCGCAGGAGAGTGGTCTTGCCGGTACGGGGAGGGGCCACGATCAAACCGCGCTGACCCTTGCCGATGGGGCAAAAGAGATCGATGCACCGGTTGGTCATCCGGGCGTCTTTCGTTTCCAGGGTCAGTTTTTCCTGGGGGGTGATCGAGGTCAGGCTGGTAAATTCGAAGCAAAGCCTGCGCTTTTCCGGTTCCAAACCATCGATGGTCAGAATAAAATTAACCTTCGGGTTGGGAAACCGCGGGTCTGCTTTGGCCTTTGCCCTGAGTTGGCTCCCCTTCCTGAGCTTGAACCGCCGAAGCAACTCCCGGGGAACAAAGGGATCGGTCGGCCGCGGTTTTCCGTTGCGAGCCGGATCGAGCAGGTGACCCGACTTGTTCTTCATCACATCCAATATGCCTTCTACCTCAAGAGTTTGGAGGGAAGATTTGTGCATGGAAGTTTTGTTTAAAACGAAAATGTCGGGACCGGAAGAACCGAACGAAAGCAGGCGAATTTTCAAGAACCGAATGGTCGGTTACCCGGGCTAAGCAAGAATTGTGCTCAAACCTCCACCAATTCTGGAAAGGCCGCAATTTTGGGGTACTTGGATTGCATGTCAATAGCACATTGCCAACCCGATGAGGTAAAAAAGCTCGTCTATTAGGAAACATTCAGAGAGTAAGGGGTTGATGGATCCAATCTCTTCCAATCATCGTCCGGCCGGAGCTTTTACCCTGGTTGAGTTGCTGGTGGCGATTGCCCTGATAGGGATTCTCGGCGGGTTGATTTTTTCCATTTCACCCTGGATCTTTCGACGGGGAGATTCGAGCCGCGCCAATGCGGAAATCGAGGCCATTTCTGTGGCTCTGGAGGCTTACCGGATGCATTTCGGAGATTATCCCCAGGCCCGGAATCCGCGCCAATTGTTTGACGCTTTGGACGGTAAACTGGGCCCGGGTGTCACCCCTGCCGTCCTCAACCCTCCCGCCCGGCCATTTTTGCAAGCGGGACGATTTTCCCTCGGCAGCGATACCTTGCCGGAACTCCTAGATCCTTGGGACAATCCCTATCAATACCGTTATATTTCCCGCGAACCGCCCGCTACGACGGGGTCAGGTTATACCTTGTTTTCCAAGGGACCGGACGGCAAAGCCAGTATCTTCGGGGATGGTGATCTCCGGATGGATGAAGACAATTTAGGCTACCGTCGTTGACCGCCGAACCTTACATCCTAGGCTCCCCTCCATGAAACGCGGTTTCCGGCAACTGATCCCGAATCCAACCGGACGGGTCAAGGGTGGGTTCACCCTGATCGAAGTCATTACCGTAATTGCGATATTGATTATTTTGGCCGGAATTTCAGTTCCATCGATCCTCAGCGTGCAAAACCGGGCCAAGCGGGCCCAAACCGAGGCGTTGTTCGGCAGAATTGTCAACGCCTTGACCCTGTACTACCAGGACCACGGCGGTTATCCCGATTTTTCGGGTAACCTGAGCAATGGGGACGTCATCGTGGAGCTGAACAACAGCGAACATTGGCGGGCCTTCACCGGGATTCTGGCCCTGAGCAGGCCGGATGGTTCCGTTATCGGAAACCCGGAAGATGAACCGCTCATCAAAAAATTCAACCTCAAGCGAAAGCGGTATTTCGATTTGCAATTGAAGGAGTTGGCATCGCCAGGGGGAACCCCGGGGTTGGTCGATGGTTTTGGAAATCCCAACATCGTGGTGGTCATTGATGCCGATTTGGATTTGCGCATTCGGGAGGAAAACCTGCCCGTTTCGGCGGGAAGAGATCTCCGCCAACCCATCGCGGTGTATACGCGCAACACGGCTCGCAGCGATTTTCCGGAAATTGTCAACTGGGATTCATATTAGCGTGTGGGAGTTCAGGATCGATACCGGGGGAACCTTCACCGACTGCCTGGCCTGCAGCCCGACCGGCCGATGGCATCGGGTCAAGGTTCTGAGCAATGGTTCCATGAGGGCCAGGGTCCGAGGGGTTGCCGAAGGCGGCCGAATCCGCATTTCACTTCGAGGGCAATGCCCGGATGGGTTTTTCAAAGGCTTTTTCCTGGAGGCGCCGGGCCTGGAAAACGGATACGAGGTAATGGATTATGATTCCGGCAAGGGAGAAATCGTTTTGGGCAAACCCTTGGCCCGGCAACTCCAACCGGGAGAGTTGCTCATTCTTCAATTTCCCGGCGAAGCGCCTGAATTGGGGGCTCGGCTTCTCACCGCCACCGGGGGAGACGCCCCCCTTCCTCCCGCCCGCCTTCGCCTGGCCACAACCAGAGGCACCAACGCCCTCCTGGAAGGAAAAGGGGCTCCCACCGCTTTGTTTATCGACCGCGGGTTGGCCGATCTGCTGACCATCGGCACTCAGCAACGGCCCGAACTGTTTGCCTTGGAAATCAAACGGCCCCGGCCCCTGCACGAACGGGTCGTCGAAGTGGACCTGGATGATGAGCGCGGTGTCATCGAGGAGTCGCAACTCAGGGAGAAAGTCGCGCAATTGCTGGAGGATGGCATTCCAAATGCGGCCGTAGCCCTGATGCACAGTTACGCCGATGGCTCCGGGGAGCTTCAATTGGCGGAAGTTTTGAGAGACGCCGGCATGGATTCCGTGGTTGTCTCTCACGATTGTGCCCCCTTCATGCGGATTTTGCCCCGTGCCGAAACGACCCTGGTGGAGGCATACCTGTCACCGGTGCTGGACCATTATCTCGATCGAATTGCCGCTGCCTTCGGATCGGAAGGTTTCACGGTGATGACCAGTTCGGGAGGCTTGTTGCCCCGGGGATCCTTCAAGGCAAAAGACAGTTTATTCAGCGGACCCGCCGGTGGGCTTGTCGGCGCCGTTTCAGTAGGGAAACGAGCCGGATATGACAAGATTATCGGTTTCGATATGGGTGGGACCAGCACCGATGTAACGCGCTTCGACGGATCCTACAAGTATCAGTTCGAGACCCGGGTGGGCCATGCCCATTTGATGGCGCCCAGTTTGAAAATTGAAACCGTGGCGGCCGGAGGAGGTTCCATTTGCCAATTCGACGGGGACCGCCTTCGGGTGGGTCCTGAAAGCGCGGGCGCCGAACCCGGCCCCGCCTGCTACGGAACCGGCGGTCCTCTCACCGTAACGGATGTAAACCTTCTTCTGGGAAGGATGGATCCGGACCAGTTCGGAATACCGGTTTCCATTGCTTATAGCCGGTCCCGCTATCAGCGGTTGGCCCGACGGTTGAAGTTGGGGAAAGAGAGCGGCCGGGACTTGGACCGGCTGCTTGCGGGATTGTTGGAGATTGCCGATGAAAATATGACCGATGCCATCCGCAAGATATCTACCGCCGAAGGGTATGATCCTTCCGAGTACGCCTTGGTGGCGTTTGGCGGGGCCGGCGGGCAACATGCTTGTGCCATCGCGCAAAACCTTGGGATGGAAACGATACTCTTTCCCGGCGACGCCGGTTTGCTCAGCGCGGTCGGATTGGAGCAAGCGGTGTTGGAGGGGTTCGCGGAAAAACAGATCCTGGAGGTTTATGCCGAATTTTCCGGGATGGCGGGGGATCTGCTCACGACACTGACCGCCGAGGCGATGGAGAAATTGCCCCCGCGCCATGGACGGGATGCGGTGGAACGCAGGTGTATTTTGAGCATGCGCATACGGGGTCAGGCCGTGGCCATGGATATCGATTGGAAGAAAAACCGGTCCGCCCTGCATGACTTTGCCCGGCAATACGAGGACACCTTTGGTTACAAGCCTCCCCTGGACCGGGTGGAAGTCGTATCCATGAGGGTGATCGTTTCCATTCCGGCTCCGGGCTTGGAAGGAGAGAATTTTATCGAGGGAAGGGGAGGCATTGAACCCTTGAAACGGCAAAGGGTCTTCAGTCGGATGGGGTGGGTCGGCGCGCCCGTGTACCGCAGAGCGGATTTACCCGTTGGCTGCCCCGTTGACGGACCGGCCATTATCCAGGATTCCTTCAGTACCCTTTTCGTCGACGCGGGCTGGAGAGGCCTGGTCGGTTCGCATCATACCCTGCGCCTCCGGCTTTCAAAAAGGAACCTGAGGAAAGGAATGAACTTGGAGGCGGTCGAACTGGAGTTGTTCACCAACCGGTTTCACACCTTGGTGGAAGATATGGGCTACCGCCTCCAGCGCACGGCCCTTTCCACCAACGTTAAGGAACGGCTCGATTTTTCCTGTGCCCTACTGGATGCTGAAGGAAGGCTGGCGGTGAATGCCCCCCACATTCCGGTTCACCTCGGAGCCATGGGCCTTTGCCTTCGCACGGTTTCCCGAAGTCATTGTTGGGAACCCGGCCAAATGGTCGCCACCAATCATCCCGGATTTGGCGGATCCCATTTGCCTGATATCACCGTGATTTGTCCCGTTTTCCGTGATGATGGAAAGTTGACCGGATTTTTGGCCAACCGCGCCCATCATGCCGAACTGGGTGGTATCAGCCCGGGTTCGATGCCTCCTTTTGCCAGAAATCTGGCCGAGGAGGGCGTGGTCATTCCCCCCACCTTGGTGATGTGCGACGGGCAGGTCGACCTGGGCGAAATGGAACGATTGTTGCGGTCGAAACCGAACCCGAGCCGGGCGGTTGAGGAAAATTTGGCCGACCTGAGAGCGCAGATTGCCGCCAATCTTAAAGGGATGCGCGATTTGGCCGCTTTGGCCGAATCCTTCGGTAGCAGAACCGTCCGCCGTTTCATGAGAGCCATTCAGGACCGGGCCGAGAGGAGTCTCCGCCGCAAACTGAATAACCTGGCCGATGGAAGATACGAGGCGGAGCAAAAACTCGACGATGGAACCCGTCTCCACGTGGTCGCCTGGGTAAAAGGCGATTCCTTGAGCCTGGATTTTTCCGGTACCGATAAGGTCCATGTGGGCAACTTCCATGCTCCTCCGGGGGTTGTTTACAGCTCAATCATTTATTTCCTGCGAGTCTTGGTGAATGAACCGATGCCTTTGAACGAAGGATTGTTAAAACCTGTCAAAATTGTTTTGCCGGAAGGATTGCTCCATCCTTTCTTTCCCTCCGATCCTCAAAAATGTCCCCCGGTGGTGGCGGGAAATGTCGAAACCAGTCAACGCCTGGTCGATACCTTGTTCCTGGCCTTCGCCTTAGGGGCCTGCGGTCAGGGGACGATGAACAATTTGATCTTTGGAAACGACCGTATCAGTTACTATGAGACCATCGCCGGGGGATCGGGAGCGGGAGATGGATTTGCCGGGGAAAGCGGGGTGCACGTCAACATGACCAATACGGGGATTACGGATCCGGAAATACTCGAGTACAGGTATCCCGTCCGGCTGAAAACGTTTTGCCTCCGTAAGGGGTCGGGAGGAACCGGTCGATTCCCCGGGGGCGACGGGGTCGTGCGCGAATTGGAATTCAGGGAAGCTTTGACGGTTTCCCTGATAGCCCAGCACAGAAACGAAGGTCCCTACGGCCTTATGGGGGGACTCCCTGGACAACCCGGGGAGCAATGGTTGATTCGAAAAGATGGAACCCGGCACCCCCTCAAGGCATCCGACCAAGTGGAGGTTCGTCCCGGAGACACCCTCCGCATCCTCACTCCCGGTGGTGGAGGATGGGGGAAGGCGCGCCAATGAGGAATCTAAAAAAGGCTGAAGGCTGAAGGCTGAAGGCTGAAGACTAAATAATCGTGATCGTGATCGAAAGGAAAGGAGTAATGGAGTAATAGAGTGATGGAATGGTGGAGTGGAAGCGCCGAGGACACGAACCAGCATCTGGCTATTACGCCAAAGGCGTTACACTCCAAAGCCCAGCGTCGCGCAGCGCACGCTGGGTTTTGGACCACCCCTATGACCGAACCCCAACGGGGTTCCACAAAAGGCGCCTCCTTTGCGTTTCTTTGCGCTCTTTGCGAGATCCCTCTCTCCCCTTTCGATCACGATCAAGATCACGATTAAAAACTCTGTGTTCTCGGTGTCCTCTGTGGTTAATTCCCCATCCGTGTAATCCGTGGTTAACCCATCCAAGCATTCAAATATCCCTCAATCGAAATCAAAGCCTGAAATGGCTGCGGCGGCCAGGGTGCCCAACTGACGCCGCAGTTCGAGGACGTTACCCTTGCCATCCGGATGAGTTCGATTGCTCATGAAGATAACGAAGGAGTTGGAGTAGGGATCGATCCACAAACTCGTTCCGGTGAAACCTGTGTGACCGAAGCCACCGACGGGGAAAAGACTCCCCCGTTGCCCGGAATAGCCGGTATCGATGTCCCAGCCCAATCCCCGCCGGGCGTCTAATTGATTCGGCGATTGGTTGGAGGTCATGAGTTCTACCGTTTTCCGCTGGAACAGGCGGAAGCCGTTCAATTCCCCCTTGTTCAGGATCATTCGGGCAAACCGGGCCAGGTCGGCTGCGGTTGTAAAGAGGCCGGCATGTCCCAGCGCCCCGCCCGCCCTCCGGCAAACGGGATCGTGGACGACGCCCCTGAGCATTTCCCCGTCTTCCCAATTGGTCGGCGCGATGCGGGATTTCAAATCGGGGGAGGGCAGGTAACCCGTGTCGACCATTCCCATCGGTTCGAATATCTCCTCCCGGGTAAATGCCTCCAGCGGGAGGCCCGTTGTGTGCTGAATGATTTCGCCCAGGAGAATGAAGTTGATGTCGCTGTAAACGAATCGGGTTCCTGGATCGGCCTGGGGGCGCTCCGCCATGGCCAGAGCCAGTGCGGTTTCGTAACCCTCCCACATTTTGGAAACCCCTTCCGCTTCGATGGAGAGGGGAATGCCAGGGGGAAGTCCGGAGGTATGGGTCATCAAGTGGCGGATGGTGAGGTCCGTTCCTTCTCCATCGGTATAATCCAGGAGATAGCGATGGACCGGGGCGTCGAGTTCTATCTGTCCGCGTTCCATCAGCAACAGAATGGCTGGGGTCGTGGCGACCACTTTGGTCAGGGAAGCGGCATCGTAAATGACATCCAGACGGGTTGGTATGGTTTCCGGTTCCACCGACATGTGACCGTATGCTTTGGCATAAACCTCCCCGTCATGCTCCAGCCAAAAAACCCCTCCCGGTATTTTCTCCCGTGCCACCGCTCCTTCCACAGCGGTGTCGATTTCCGCTAACTTTCCGGCATCGAATCTCGCCGAGGCGAAATGGCACAGAGGCACAAAAGCACAGAGGCACAAAGAGGCGCCGATGGCGCCGTTGATGATTGAGGAATGGATAAAAGGCTTAAGGTTGAAGGCTGAAGGCTGAATAATCGTGATGGTGATCGTGATCGTGATCGTGATCGATAAAAAAGGAGGAGGGAGGCGCGCCAAGGCGCGCGAATTCAGAATGAGGAATTAGGAATGAGGAATGGGATCTCGCCAAGGTGAGATGGCACAGAGGCACAAAGGGGGAGAGTTCGCCGAGGTCACGAACCAGCATCCAGCGTGGAGAAAAAGACTCTCGCAAAGAGTGCAAAGGTCGCAAAGATTCCGAGTTACTGACCATTCTGAGATGCTGAGATGGAAAGGCGCCTTGGAAACCATGAAGGATCCATCTACCCAGATTTATTTTCATCCGCTTTCCCTGGAGCACGACACCGGTTACGGGCATCCCGAGCGGGCTGACCGGGTGCGGGCCGTTCGGCAACGCCTTCAGTCCAGCGGCCTGGAGGGATTGGATTGGTTGACCCCCCGGATTGCCACCTCTGCCTCCATTGCGACAAACCACGACGTCGACTACATTGCCTCGGTGGCGAAGATGGCTGGTAAGGGAGGCGGGCAATTGGATTTGGACACCTCCTTGTCCAAACAATCCTATCGCGCCGCTCTGGCTTCTGCCGGGTCTGGGATTCAAGCCGTGAATGCAGTGCTGAAAGGCGAAGCGAAAAATGCCTTCAGCATCACCCGCCCACCCGGACACCACGCCCTCGCCTCGATGGCGATGGGGTTTTGTCTGTTTAACAACATTGCCATAGCGGCCCGTTACGCCATTGCAGGCCATGGGTTGAAGCGGGTCTTTATTTTCGATTGGGATGTCCATCACGGCAACGGAACTCAGGATAGCTTTTACGACGATCCATCCGTATTTTTTTGCAGCATCCATCAGAGCCCCTTATATCCGGGAACCGGATCCTCCGCCGAAACCGGGCACGGTCCGGGAGAAGGTTATACCTTGAATTTGCCCGTCCCGGCGGGAACGGGGGGTGACGTTTACCAACGACTCATGGTGGAAAAAGTGGTCCCGGCACTGCATGCTTTCGAACCCGAAATTATTTTGATTTCGGCCGGTTTTGATGCTCACGAACGCGATCCCCTGGCCGGGGTTCTCCTGACGGATGGGGATTTCGCCATGATGACCCGCCTGGTTCTGGAAGCGGCCGATCGGTTATGCGACGGCAAAGTGGTGGCGTTGTTGGAAGGCGGTTACGATCTCCAGGGTTTGGCCGGCGGATCGGAACAGATGGTCCGGGCCTTGGGCGCCTGGGGGCGCCAATGAGGAATGAGGAATTGGGAATTGGGGGGAGGAGATACGCCGAGGACCCGAACCAGTATCTGGCTATTACGCCAAAGGCGTTAAACTCCAGAGCCCAGTGTCGCGCAGTGCACGCTGGGTTACCGATCGCCCCTATGACCGAACCCCAACGGGGTTCAACAGCAGGCGCCACAGAGAACACACAGATAAAAATGGCTGAAGGCTGAAGGTGCTGAGATTAATCGTGATCGTGATCGAAAAAAAGATGAAGAAATGACTCTCGCAAAGGACGCAAAAATAGGCGCCCTTGGGCGCTTCCCCACTTTGTGCCTTTGTGCCATCTCGCCTTGGCGAGATCCAATTCCTAATTCCTAATTCCTAATTCCTAATTGGCGCGCCTTAGCGCGCCTTCCCTTTCTTTTGCTTGGACAAGCAACGCGATATGGAAAATATCCCACCTTTGAATGTCCCATCCCCTTTCCCAATTTCTGCCTCCAAACTTCCGGCCCGAAGACGGTATCGGCCTCATAGCGGGTAAGGAATTGTATCCGGAAATGGTGGCGCACCGCATGTTGGAGGCCGGGGTGCGGGTGGAACTTATCGCATTTGAAGGGGAAACGAGAGAAAGTCTTTTCCAAATGTTCCCGAAAAAAAACCGTATTCGCATCAAGGTGGGAAAAATGGGAAAATTGCTCAAGGCTCTGAAGGATTTTCGAGTAAAATGGGCCTTGATGGCGGGACAAATTACCCCGGGCCGCTTATTCAAGGACCTTCACCCGGACCTGAAAGCTATCGCCCTTTTGGCCAGGCTCCGGGAAAAAAATGCCGAAAGTATCTTTGGGGCGGTCTCGGAGGAGATCGCCAAACTCGGCATCCAGTTGATCGATGCGCGGGGATTTCTCGACGATCAGATGGCCCAAACCGGACCCATGACCAGAATTTGGGACCGGGTGCGTCCGGATTTCATCCGGCATGGAATCGAGACGGCCAAGGAGATAGCCCGATTGGACATCGGCCAGGGAGTCGTCATTCGCAAGGGGGTCGTAGTCGCGGTGGAGGCATTTGAGGGAACGGATCGAATGCTGCGACGGGCTGGTAGTTTCGATACGGATCAACTCGTATTTGTCAAAGCGGTTAAACCGCGGCAGGATTTCCGTTTCGATGTCCCGGTATTCGGCATGCGCACCTTGGAAGTGATGAAAGAGGCGGGAATTCACCATGGCTACCTGGAAGCCGATAAAACCATTATCCTGGAAAAGGAGGAAGTTCTGCGGCGGGCCGAGGCATGGAAAATCCAGTTGGCAGGTTTTGTGACCGGTTAACTTTTTCTTGTCCCTGATGCCCCATGTTTCCCACAATGCCGCCCGTTGGGCGTCTTTCCCACTTTGAGAAGTGATCAAACTCATCCATTTTGCCGGTTGGATTTTCGCGGCTTTGCCCGTCTTCCTCCTGCGTATTATTGCCGCTGTCGGAGGCGATATCATCTATTTCCTCCACTGGCCCATCCGCCGTATCCTGTTCTCCAATATCCATCATGTATTTCCCGAAAAACCCATCCCCTGGAGACGCAGAAAGGCGCGGGAAAGTTGCCGCCGGTTGATTGAGAAAGTTCTGTTTATCTTGTCCCGACCTCATTTGGAGCAGGGTCGCCTCAACCGCACCCTTCTCCTCACCAACGCAACGGTTGAATTGCTGCACAAGTACCTTCAACCCGAACGACCCCTCATTCTGTTGTCTCTCCACACCAGCCTGGCCGAGGCCTTCACCTTGATTCGCCGGGTCTATCCCGGAAAATCACCCGATATCGGTCTCTACTACAGGCATTCGGAACAGGTCATTGTGGACCGTTATGCAGCGGCCAGCCGTAGCGCCCACGGTTGTGTGATTCTTTCCTCCGAGAAGGGTCCGGACTCGGCCAAGGCTCATCTGGAGAAGAACAATTGGGTTGTCCTCAACTATGGTCGAGCGGACCTCAAGGAAGGCCAACTGGGGTTTTTTCTGGGGAGGACCGCCACGACCAACCCTTTGTTCCAGACCCTGGCCTGGGCTTGCAGATCGGACGTCGCCATCGTCTACGTCGAGCGAACGGGTTTCTGGGAGGGAAACCTCCACATTAAAAGGGTCGCCCGCGGTAATCGGGACGAACCCATCTTGTTCAAGGCCAATGAATGGTTGGAAAACCGACTGAAGACCGATGAAAAATTGGTGGATGACTGGATGTGGATGCACGACCGATGGAAAACCGACAAAGACCATCGGGAGATCCTGAATTTGGAACACCCGAAAAGCATCGTCGAGGAAACCCGGTCCTATTACGGCTGGCCATCCATCCCGAAAAAAACCCGTTACTGGTTCCGCATGCCCAATAATTTGGGCAACTTCGTCAAGATGCTGCCCTTTATTAAACAAATCGGGGATTCACGGTCCGATGCCGAGATCACTATTCTGATCAACAGGCACTTTTCCGTTTTAGTGAAAAGTCTCTCCGTGGCCCAGCAGGTGGTGGCCATACCGCGAAGAAATACCGCATATTTCAAACGGTTTTACCGAATGCGCACGGCCCATCCGGATTTTTATTTTCCCTTAACCGGCACATTCCCGGGGGATATCGAGGCGCTTTTAACGGGCGCCCCCAGGCGGGTCGGCCTGAGGATTCCGGGTTCGACGCGTCCATTTCTCACTGACAAATTTTCACTCGATCCCGGCTATGATGAAGAAAAAAATCATCAAACCCATCTCTGGGAAATGTTTTTCAGGCATTTCGGTCTCAGGGGAGACCTCGACTGGTCGCCCCTGCAACTGTCCGCGGACAATCTGGTTATCAATCCGCTGCGGTGCCTTCAAACCGAATCCAAGGAAGCCCCTTACCTGGGGTTGATTTGTGGGGCGGGAGACCGGATTGAAAAGTGTTGGAGTATCGATTACTGGATAGAATGCGTGGCGAGCCTGATGGATCTCTATCCTCAAAGTAACATATGCCTTTTCGGTAGTTCCCCCGATCTTCCGGTGAGCCGAAAAATCATTGAGGAATTCGAGCCCGGTTCTATCCACGACTTCACGGGGTCCACCAATCTCTTGCAGTTTGCCATAGCCTTGAAGTCCTGTTCCATCGTCATTTCTAATGATTGCGGCGGTCTCCACCTGGCCAACGCTATGGGAATCCCGGTGATCGGTTTATATGGCGAGACCAACCCCGTGCGAACCGGCCCGATATTTGAAGCCCCCAAAAAGATAGTTCAGCCAATGGGTTGCCCGATGACGGGCGGAATAAGTGTGACTCGCATCAATTTGTCCCAGGTTTTCGAAGCTATCGCGGAATTGCTCGGAAAAGCCGGGCAAGCCTGAAAAGGCGCCTTAGGCGCCAATGAGGAATTGTCGTTGAACTCCAAAGCCCAGTGTCGCGTAGCGCACGCTGGATAGGAAAAGGAAAAAATCACAGGGAATATGCATGGGTGGTGTTCCTTCCTACCCATCCCGTTAATTCGTGGTAACGTTTTTCGGAATTGCAGAAAGAATGGAAACTAGGCAAGGTGGTCGACTCGGCAGGCATGACCGAATAATGCGATTTTTCCCCCTTTTATCCCCATGGTCCGTTTCATAAGCGCCATTCTACTGTGCGGTTGGAGCCAGGGAGTAAATGCCATTCAAGATGTTCGATACGGCGAACCCTCTCCTGAGATCGTCGAGTTGGCGAGGGCGCCTTGGCTGCCCCTTACCGTGATCGATCCTACCAAGCGATTTCTCCTCCAATTGGGGCTGAAAGGGCTCATTCCGATGGATCGGCTGGCCAGGGAAGAAATTCGACTTGCCGGACGAATTCTCCATCCCGAAACCTTGGCCCCAAACCGATCGCTTTACCTGGATCGCCTCACCCTTGTCCGGATCGAAGAAGGTCCGCCCATGCCGGTCACCGGTTTGCCGGCCGATCCGATAATACTCACTGTGAGGTGGTCACCCAATGGGTCCTGGCTTGCTCTTTTGCTGGAAGAGGAAAACGGAGTCGGTTTGTGGAAGATGGATACGCGAACGGCGAAAGCTGAACGGTGGTCGGGAATCCGCATTCACCCAGGACTGGGTGCGACCATGCAATGGGGATCCTCCAGCCAATCCCTGTGGTTGAAATCCGTGCCGAAGAATTGGAGGGATCCGCCGGGAGAAGATTCAGCTTCGGATGGACCGGTCGTTCACGTGACAAGGGATAGGGCCCTTCCGGCATATACCTTTCAGGACCTGCTGGAAACGGCCGAAGATGTAAAACGGTTCGAGTACTATTTTTCCTCGCAAATTACCTGCGTGAGGTTGAACGGGGACACCGTCCACGTGGGGAATCCGGGATTGTTTCGGTCCATTCAACCCAGTCCGGATGGGAAATATTTGTTGGTGGAAAGGCTGGTTGAACCCTGGTCCGACATGGTTCCCGAAGAACGGTTCGGATACCATTGGGAGGTTTGGACGGTCCGGGATGGATACCTCAAAACGGTGGCTACCGCCCCTTTGGGAGAAGCCATGTCCTCCAGCAAAAGCGCCGTTCATCCCGGTGCCAGGGGGGTTCGGTGGAGACCCGATGCTCCCGCCACTCTGGTCTGGGTAGAAGCCCAGGATGGGGGTGATTTTCGCCGCAAAGCGAGGATACGCGACATACTTTACAGTTTGAAGGCGCCCTTTGCCGGGCCACCGGAGGTATTGGCCCGGTTGCGCCAACGATTGGCCGACGTGATCTGGCACAGCGGAGACTTGGCCTTGTTGGTCCTGCTCAATGGAGAAGAGAGAGAGATGTCCTTTCTCCGCATGTATCCCGATCGGGGGGAAAGAAAGTCTCCCCGCCGATTGATAACCAACAAGGTAGGGGATCGTTACAAACATTCGGGATATCCATTGATAACCTACAATGAGAAGGGACTGCCCATTCTTCAGACGGACGAGGGAGCAGACCATATCTACCTGGTCGGAGATGGGGGAACGCGGGAAGGCGACCGACCGTTTTTGGTAAAATTCAATCTGTTGACGAAAAGAAAGAAAGAAATTTTTCGTTCTCAACCCCCCTTCTACGAAAGGCCTCATACCCTGCTCGATACGAAACGGAACCGGTTGCTGGTTCAACGCGAGTCGAGGGAGATGCCCCCCAATCACTTTTTGTGGAATCCGGAGGATAAATTCGAGCGATCGATCACCCGGGAATCCAACCCCTACCGCCTTCTGAATGGAATGCAACATAGGATCCTGAGGTATAAGCGATCCGATTATTTGGAACTCACGGCCAATCTTTACCTCCCCTCCGGTTACGACCCGGAACGGGACGGGCCTTTACCCACCTTGATCTGGGCCTACCCGAAATCCTATAGTGATCCGTCCTATGCGGCTCAGACCAATTTCTCCCCCTATGAATTTTACGAGGCGCGCTGGTACCGCCCCGCTATTTGGGTAAGGCGGGGCTATGCCGTCGTGGACGGTCCCCCCATGCCCATTATCGGCAGGAACAAGGCCAGCCCTAACGATGATTTCATCCGGCAAATCAAGTTGTCTGCTCAAGCGCTGGTGAGCAGGTTGCTGCGTCTGGGTATCAGTGAGAAAGGTCGCATCGGCATCGGCGGCAATTCCTACGGGGCATTTCTGGCAGTGAACCTCTTGGCCAATACCGATCTGTTCAGCGCGGGCATAGCCCGCAACGGGGCCTATAACCGAACCCTGACCCCATTCGGATTTCAAAATGAAGAACGGTTTTTTTGGCAGGTGCCTAATGTTTATCTTCAGATGTCTCCCCTTTTCCGGGTCCAGAACATCAGAGAACCCCTCTTGTTGTTCCACGGTCGCAAAGACGATAATTCGGGCACTTTTCCCCTGCAAAGCGAAAGGTTGTTTCAAGCGATACGGGGAATGGGAGGGACGGCCCGCCTGGTTTTATTTCCCCATGAGGGGCATACCTTTCGCGGGGATAAATCCATCCTGCACATGCTGGCTGAAATGGAACAATGGCTCGATCTCTACGTGAAGAAGGACCCGAGCAATCCCAACCGAAGCAATTGGGCCCAGGACGATTTTCCCGCCGTGGGGGATGTGTGGCACATCGAAGCGGAGGACGAACGCCCGTCGGGGTCAGCTCCTTGATTTTTGACATGTCCCCCTCTTGAAAATCCAGGACTGACCCCTTGAGGGATGTGGGAAAGCGCGTGGAGGAAGGGTTCAAGCCTTGAATCGGTTGACTCCGCAAGCTGCGTCAAGATTACAAGGCATGACCCCGACGTATTGACTTTGGTTGTCGGGACGGCAGGGTAGGGCATTATGCTCCACTGGTTCGAGCCCGGAAAATTTCCCCTTTACCTGGCGCCAATGGCCGGATTTACCGACATGGGATTTCGCACCCTCTGCAAGGAGATGGGAGCGGATGTTCTGGTTTCGGAATTCGTATTGGCCGACGCCGTGGTAAGGGGGGATTTCAAGGTGTGGAATCAAATTCAATTTTCCGATAGCCAGCGTCCCATGGGGATCCAGATATTCGGCTCCGAACCCGAGATAATGGCCCGGGCGGCCGAAAAAATTGTCCGGCGTTTGCAGCCGGATTTTATCGACCTGAACTTTGGTTGTCCGGCCCGCAAGGTGACTTGTAAAAATGCCGGTTCTTCCTTGCTGAGGGATTTGCCTTTGCTGGCGGCCATTTGTAAATCCGTGGTGGAGGCTGTTCCCGATTATCCCGTCACCGCGAAAATCCGCATTGGCTGGGATGACGATTCGCTAGTCGCGGTGGAAGTGGGGCAATGGATTGAATCGGTCGGCATCCGGGCCCTGGCCATTCACGGCCGCACCAGGATGCAGGGTTATCGGGGGGACGCCAATTGGGAGATCATCCACCGAACGGCCCAGGCCGTTTCAATTCCGGTAATTGGCAACGGCAGCAGGCAAAACGGCTATGACGTTCGGGCCCTGCGGTCGGAATTCGGGGTGTCCGGTTTGATGGTGGGACGCGCCGCTTTAGGCAATCCCTGGATTTTCAGCCAAATCAAAGCGGAGATCCGGGACGGCCAGCCAAACACCCCTATCCCTACTTTGGAGGACCGCTGGGAGGCGGTTCTGCGTTACGCAGGTATCATGAGACGGCACTATGCCCACCTGCCTCCCCGCGCTTTGCTGGGCAAATTGAAGCCACGCCTCGTCGTTTTCTTCAAGGAATTCAAAGGGGCCCGAAAGGTTCGGGATCGCTTGAGTCGGTTGGACCGATTGGAGGGTTTGTTGGAGTTGAAGAACACAAAGGCGCGCTGAGGCGCGCCAATTAGGAATTAGGAATGAGGAATGAGGAATTGGGGAGAAGAGGCATTATAAACTGTAGGAGGGGGTTTATCCCCCGATTGGGGTGAGGACGTTTATTGGGATCGCGGCGTAAAGCCGCTCCTACAGTTGAGAAATAGTGTCTGGGCCATGCCCAGAGGTATCCGGCATGGCGGGGGACAGGAATGTCCCCCCTCCGTTAAATCTTCTTCCGGCGAAGCCGGATACCTTTGCGCCCTTTGCGATCTTTGCGAGAGTCATTTCTTCATCCTTTTTTATCTCTGTGTCCTCTGTGGTTTTTTCCCTTCTCTCTCATTCCTGATTGGCGCTTCAATCGATCTGGTTGATGTCGTAGGGGGTGCTCTGGTAAACGTAGTAATTGAGCCAGTTATTGTAGAGGAGGTTTGAATGGGCCCTCCAACACAGGATGGGTTTTTGGCTGGGATCGTCGTTTGGAAAGTAGTTCCGGGGCTTGGAAATGGGCAGGTTTTTCTCCAGGTCGCGTTCGTATTCGCGTTTGAGGGTATCGGCCTCGTATTCCGAATGATTGAAGACGTAGAGCCGACGGGTGGATTTGTCCCGAACGATATAGAGCCCCGATTCATCGGATTCGGACAGGATATCCAAGTCGTTCACCTTTTCGATATCGTGGCGGCGCACCTCCGTGTGGCGGCTTACGGGAACGGTAAATTCTTCGTCAAAGCCCCTCAACAGGATCGAGTCTCGTTTTATTTTCTTATGGGTGAAGAGACCGAACAATTTTTCGGACAACTCGTATTTGGGGATGCCGTAGAAGTGCTGAAGGGCTGCTTGGGCTCCCCAGCAAATGAAAAAGCAGGACCACACGTGGGTCCGACTCCAATCCAGGATTGCGGTCAGCTCCTTCCAGTAGGCGACGGCTTTCCAATCCAGTCGTTCGATGGGGGCTCCGGTAATGATGAGGCCATCGAATTTATAGGCCTTTACCTCATTCCAGGTCTGATAAAAGGCCGAAAGGTGATCTTTACTCGTATTCCTTGATTTGTAGGTGTCGGTCGTCAGAAATGTGATATTGACCTGGAGGGGGGTGTTTCCGAGTAACCGCAACAATTGGGTTTCTGTCTCGATTTTATTGGGCATCAGGTTGAGCACCGCCACTTCGAGGGCGCGGATATCCTGATGGATGGCCCTGTCTTCGGTCATAACGAAGATGTTTTCGGCTTCCAGGGCGCTCCTTGCCGGGAGATTATCGGGAATCTTTATAGGCATGGTGGGAAATTCGGGAAAGGGCCACTGTATCACAATTTTTCCAATACCTTCAATACAATGGGATCTTCGGGGCCAATGGTATCTTTCACTTCAAACAAGAGGCGGGCCACCTCCGGGTAGCTCGGAGGTTCGATATTCCGATGCCTCGCCAACAACCTTACGTAGCGGATACTTCGGTCGATTAGCTTGAAATTGCTGGGTTTTACGTAGGTCATCAAATTGCTTTCGTATCGTCCGAGTTTTCCCATGACCAGGGTTGAATGGATATTCAAGAGCATTTTGAGGATCAGGTTTTTTTCCAAAATGCCAAATGTGCCGGTTGCCATATCCCAATCGGTCGGACCCAGGTTCCACCGTATCCCCTCGTCGGTCGATTCAACGATGAACCGGTGGTGATGGGGCGACCCCGTTTTTTGACGCCGCCGTTTCTCGCAATTCGAGTCCAAGTTGAAACCGTAGAAAAATTCTTCTCCCGTGAAAGCTGCTACTTCAGGCCATTCCAGGCACCGGGGAGAACGTTTCAGCAGTTCTCGCCAAGCCGAGGCCGGGTCGTGGGCTTGGGGAAGGGTCAAATAACTTAGGGAAGGACTGTCCCCGGGCAGAAGATTATTTTCAAACGGACTCAAGCTGAAGGTGGGGGATCGTTCCGTCGTATCAGTCAATACGGTTACTCCGCAGGATTCGGTTTGGTAGAGAACGTATTCCTTATCCCGGTACATACGGGCTTCCAAATTGGTGAAATCGGCCAAAGGAGCGATTTCCAGCCCATCCCAGAATTCCCTTAACCGAACCAGGCCGGATAAAATTTTCTCCCTGTCGTGCCCGTGGATGAGGGCCCAACCGACCGCCGCCATTTGCACGGTGCTGGCCTGCATTCGGGTGCTGCCGGAAAGCGCCATGGAACCCACCTGCAGGTTCAATTTGCTAATTCCATTATTGCCGAGGACTGACGCGGACCTTTCCACCAGCCGGATGAGTCGGTCGTCGGGATTACAATAAAGAAACCAGGGTTTGCGATTGGAATATTTCGCCGCCGCTTCCGTGGCCCCGATGACGTAGGGCGTTTCCCCTCCCTCCGTAATACCGATAAACAAATCGTCCTCTGAAAACCCCAACTCCAACAATTGCCGCTTTCCGAAGGAAGGCCGATCCTCGAAATTCTCGATCGACTTGATCAGGGCGGCATCGCCCCCCGCCATGAATCCAACGACCCGATCCTGGGAGGCCTCCCCCATCATCCCTTCGCGGCAAAATACCTCGAGGGCAATGGACAGCCTCCCGGTTGCTCCGCAACCACACAGAAATACGCGGTTTCCCCGCCTCAGGACGGTTTGAATATCGGAGCCCAATCGGGCAATTTTTCCGGCGTAACCGCGCATTTGGGACAAGGCTTTGTCGTCCACCGCTTTTAAGCAGGCAATGGCTCCCGGCAAATCTTCCCTGGCCAGAAGGGAAAGATCCGTGGTGTCAGGGTGGGGTCGTTCGGTAACCAATTTCCCGAGTTTGAACTGGGGGGCGACTTTGAGAAACTCCTCGCAAGCGTCCTGGGACATCGGGTTATTCGGGCGGGAAGGAAAAGGCTGTTTGGATGGATCGAATTTCCATCGTTTTATCCGGGGATGGCATGGGCCTACGAGGTGTCGAACAATCGGTCACCGAAGTCTCCCAGCCCGGGAAGAAGAAATTTTTGGGCGTTCAATTCGCGATCCAATACGGCAGCATAGACGGGGAGGGTGGGATACTTTACCTTCAGCGCCTCAATCCCTTCCGGGGCGGCGAACATGATGATCAGCCCGATGTCAGTGGCCCCGTGTCGACGACATATTTCAATGGTCTGAAGGGCGGATCCCGCCGTGCCCAACATGGGGTCCACGATCAATACGTGACGATTTTCCAGGCTTGGCAACTTGCAATAATAGCGGTGGGCAATGGCGGTTGCTTCGTCTCGTTCCAGACCGACGTAGCCGACGGAGGCATGGGGAAAGAATTTGTGGATGGGGTCCACCATACCGATACCGGCCCGCAATATGGATACGATGGTCATTTCCCGTTGCCACCTTACCCCGTCCGTAACTTCCAAGGGTGTGGTTACCCGAATGTTCTCCGTGCCAAACGATCGCGTGGCTTCGATGATCAAAAGATAGGTGAGTTTCTCGCAACAGTCGCGAAAAGAGGCTTGGGTTGTGTCCTTATTTCTCAACTGGGTTATCAGGACATCGGCCAGGGGATGATCGATCAGGGTTAACGGCATGTCTTAGAGGAGGCCTTTGGTCTTTTTACGGTGGAGAGCGCTCTCGATTATACGGACGACTGCTTCGGGGTTTCTTCGAAATCCCGGCATTTTGGCCAGGTAGCGGTAAATGGCCTCGACGTCTTTTCCTTCCAATACCGGACCCTGTCGCAACACATTTTCCATGGCCGCTATGGTTTTCCGGGCGATTTCTTCCAGGGCCGCTTCCTGGGCTTTCACATTGAAACCGGTGTCCGTGACATTGGAGTGATCGTGCAACACATTTTGGAAGGAGCGGGTTTTGGCCAGCGGCATGGAGGGGATTACCACGACCTCGGTCCGCGGGTAAAAGCTGCTCATCAGATTCCAGGGATCGCCCTTCTGGTCTCCTCCATAGCGGAAATCCGTCCTCAACAAAACGGCGGGTATGTCGGCAAACTTGGCGATCATGAACTCGACCACGGTTCCCGAATCCAGCTCCGGTCCATCGTAATTGAAAAGCCCCAGATCGCAGCGCAGCAACCCGAGGATATCCTGATCCCGTATGCTCTGGGGATGCTGGTCGCGCAATTCCAGATCCTGCGGAAGAATGGCGACAAATTTACCCTGGGATACCCGATAAATTTCCCGGGCAAGGCATGCATTTCCCAACAGGTGCTTGTGGCTGAAGAGTTCTCCGGCGAAATAAAAGGTGAAGGTTTGGTTATCGGTCATCAGGAAAGCGCTTGGATCTTCCACCTCCTAATCGGCGTCGTATATGACAACTTTTTCCCAAAGACGCTTGTTATTCCGGATGAAGGCTTGGTGGAGGGGGTGTTCCTGGTAAATGTTGTGATCTTCCATGGTTTGAAACAGAATGGTCATGGCAAAGGCGTATCCCTTTTCGATAATGGGTCTGTCCGGGGTTGCCGCCGGGGTTCCCAGGTAAAAGCCGTGGACCGTTTCAATATCGGCCAATGCTTCTACCGATTTGCCAAATTCAATTATTTCAGAGTCCGAAACGGTTTCTTTCAGAAAAAAATAGACGGAATGTACCAACATGGGATCCGTTTTGATGGATTTTTTTGCCCCTAACAAGAATTTATGGCGATCTTCCGGGATCTTGTCGGGTTGTATCCTTACCATATCAGGGAACTTCCATTGTAGGCTTGAGGGTTCAAGGTGGGTCCCCCATATTGCCAGACAGCCATCAATGCGAACCGAATATCCTGATTTTGGCCCAAATCTCATCCAGTCGTGTTCAAAATGAATTCGGGAGCGATGAAGCTCCCCGCTGGCCGGTAGTCCTGTGGGGCCTGCTCGGGACCGTTCTGTCGCACATCATTCTCTTTCTCCTCGTTCCCGAAACGCTTCTGGTCATGGCCGCGGCCGAGCCCGATCTTCCCTGGCAGGAATTCGATATCATCCTCAATGAAGAGGAAGTGCCGGATGACACGAAGCAGTATGTTCCGGTCAACAGGGAGGATTTCGACAACGAACCGGATGAGACGGATTTTTTTGGATCCCAAAATACCCAGGCCGCCAATGAGAAATTGGTGGATGACCTCAACGAAACCACCCCGTTTGTTGAGGGGGAATCGGAAGAATTCAATAATGTGGTTCGGGGCGACCCGATCCAGGTGCCTCCTTCACCCCCGGTTCCCCCTTCCGTGGCCAGCAATGCGGAACCGCGCCAACAACAGGATCCGTCCCAACCGAAAATTCAGATCATCCGGCCCATGACGCGTGAGGAGTTGGACCGGCAAAGGTCCACTGCTCCGGTTGCTTTCGAGGAAGAAGCCTTGGAAGAGGAAGGGCCCCGCTCCCTCCTGGAAGTTCCCGAAGAAATGAAGGATGAGGAGGAGGATGAATTTGTTGAGAGCGAAAGAGATGACGAGGAAGATACGACCAGGAACCGCTTCGAGGTGGTGCAGCAGGAAACCCCTTTCCTTCCCCCTGTGCCTCCCAGTCCCGAACCCAACCCCGAAGACAGGCCTGAAAGACTTCCTCAACCCAGGGTCAAGTATTCCCATTCCGGGCCTCTCAAGCGTCACTTGTCGGGGGTCTCGCGTCTGGCCAATTTTGCCAATTATTCGGCCCAATTCAGCGAGTTCGGCGAATACTTGGACCGCATGTTCGAAACGATTGAATTGGAATGGCACAACCTGATTTTCCAACAACGCTTGACCGAAAGGCGATCCCGGGTATCGGTGGCCTATTTGTTGAATGAGGACGGCGAAATCGTGGACTATGAAATCCTCGGGGCCACCTCATCGCTTCAAGCCCAGGTAATTTGCGCCGCCGCCGTCAACAACCGCGCCCCCTATGGAGAATGGACGGATGAAATGAGAAGCACCTTGAAAAACCCGGAACGGATAGTGGTAAATTTCATCTTTTTTTAGTTTTGCGGGCCCAAGCCATCCCCTTCATTTCTCCCACATATAAATGGACATTGCACGGTGACAGACCTGGCCAGGATTATTGAACATATTCCCCTGGGCCGCGGGGTTTCCGTAATCGAGACCCATCCCGAAGGATTAGTTGCCTTGGAAAAACCCGTTCGCATCTTGTCTCACCCTAATTCCAAGGAGGAAAGGATCAGAAGTCTTCTGACTTGTCATTGGAGCAGGCAACGGGAGCGTTACCTTTGGAAGCGGGGGGACGAGACGTTTCAATTTCACCTGCTGCACCGACTCGATTCCCCTACCTCCGGAGTCATCCTGGGTTGCGTAAACTCCCCCATGACGGAAATCCTGAGAAAACAGTTTTCCAGCCGAAGGGTGTCCAAATCCTACCTGGCCGTTGTGGCGGGTTTATCCCGGGAGAAGCATTACCATTGGAAAGACTTCATGCGTCGGAGAAGGACGGGCTTGAGCATCCGTTCGGAAATCGGCGGTGCGGGCGGCCGCTTGGCCGAATCCCAGGTTGAAACCCTTTTGACAAAAATTTCTTCGCCCCGACTGAGCCTCTTGAATCTAAGACCCCTGACGGGCCGCACCCATCAACTGCGCGTGCAGTGCGCCCAGCGAAAACTCCCCATCGTCGGGGACAGGACCTACGGCGATTTCCACTTCAACCGCAGGATGCGGAAGAACATCAAACCCGACCGTCTGTTTCTGCATGCCTCCTCCATACACATCCATTGGACTTGGAAGGGAAGAAAACAACATTTCCAGGCCCGCTCCCCCACGCCACCGGAATTCGACGCCATATTGAAGGTGAAATTTTAACCCGGAAAAGGCTCTCGCCAAGATCGCGAAGGACGCAAAGGGTTCCGGCTTCGCCGGATCAGGAGTTAACGGAGGGGGGACATTCCCGTCCCCCTCTTAGCGAGCTTTGCGAGATATTCGGGTTAATCCCGTTCTTTTGGATAACGATCATGATCACGATTAATCCTTTGTGCCATCTCGCATTGGCGAGATGGCTTGGGCCAGTGGTTTTACCGGGCTTTCGCGGTTCGGACGGGCCACCAGTCCGGGATAAGGCTCTACGGAAAAAGGCCGCTCCGGTTCCCGCAACAGGTGTCTGTCCAGCACATCGTTCATTTCCTCGATCGATTTCACCCGCCTGATTTCATATAGAAACTCCCCCTTGGGATCGACACTCAACCCGATGAAGTTGAAGAATTTCTTCAAACGATTTACCCAGGCGCGCTCGGGCACGTCGGGCTTGGCGAAAGTTTCCTGCAGTAGCTGTATGTAGGTGTGAACGTCGCCCAACGACGGTTGGAATACCGCTTCGCCGCTCAGATGCTGACGAATCTGCCGGAAAATCCAGGGGTTGCGAATGGCCGAACGGCCGATCATGATACCGTGACAACCGGTTTCCTCGAGCACCTGAGCAGCTTTCCTGTAGCTGGTTATGTTTCCGTTGGCCAAAACCGGACAGGGGAGGGCGTCTACGGCGTGTTTAATGTAATCGTAGTGAACGTCCGCCCAGTAAAGTTCCCTTACCGTTCTTCCGTGCAAGCTGAGTAAATCCACTTCGTGTTTTCGGATCAGTTCCAATAAACCTTCGAACGGGACCGTATTGTCAAAACCGATGCGGGCCTTTACCACGAAGCGGTGGGGAGAAAACTCGCGCAATACTCCAAATATTTTGTCGACCTGGTCCAGGTTCCTCAAGAGCCCTCCCCCTACGTTCTTTTTGTAAACCTTGGGGGCGGGGCAACCCAAGTTGAGATCGACGCCGGCGATGGGGTGGGAACCGAGTTCCCCTGCCGCGCGCTTGAGATACTCGAGGTTTTCTCCCAGGAGTTGAGCGAATACGGGTCGTCCCGTCGGATTGTGGGTGATGGAGTACAAAATGTGCTTGTCCAGGACACTGGTCCGGTGCACCCGGAAGTACTCGGTGAAATAGTAGTCCGGCGATCCGAAATGGTCCACCACTTTCATGAATTCCCAGGTCGTGACATCCTGCATGGGAGCCAAGGCCGTGGGAGCCTGGCCCTCAATTATGGGATCCGGCAAAGCCTTTCGCATGGGCGGTCTCGGCGGGCTTCAAGGATGGGGTCCTTTGCCTTCGCCTTCCCCCGATTGGTACTTGATGTCGTTAAACACCTCCGTCACGTCATCGACGGATTCGAGAACTTTGTCCGCAACGTATATGGGCCGTTTTTTTTGAATCGCGATGACCAGGGAATCGCTGGGCCGCGAATCGATTTCGATGATCTTTTTGCCCAGTTCATTTTCCATGACGATGATCATGCGGGCGAAAAATTTGTCCCAATCGACATCGTTAATGATGACCCGGTCCAGTTTTGCATCCAGACCCAGGAGAAGGTGGGAAATGAGGTCGTGGGTGAGGGGCCGGCTTTTTTTTACCCCATTGATGGCCAGGGAAAGGGCATGGCCCACATTCGGATCGATATAGATGACAAATGTCTTTAACTCGGTTCCCAAAAATACCGCCATGCCCGTACTTGTAGGGACCAAGCCTTTGATAGTAACGGGTGTTATCCCCTTGTCCATAGCCTTGACTAAAAAACACCCAAAGCGGGTGGGCAAGTTCCATATGTGGATGAAGAGGGAAAATAAGAAGGGTCGGAAGGAGCCCGATCCGTTCAAGCCTCTTGTTTTTGCAGGGCGGGGGAGTTGGCTTCGATGTAGGAAGCAATAGCTTGATGGTCATCCCAATGGGTCCAGACCAATTGCAAAAACTCGGCCAGATGAAGGTTGTGGGTTTTGCAGAATTGCCGGTCCCCTCCACATCCGTACATGATATCGGTATTGAGTTCCCCTCGCAGCTTGCGTTTGCCTTTTTGGATGATCCTGGGGAGCCAGGGGATGCCGTTGATCTCCGCGTTCTTGGGGGAATATGCTTCCATCGGCGCTATGTAGTCCCCCGATCGGTTTTGCATGATCATCTTGAAATAGTTGAACCGCATGGACTGTACCGCCCAAAACACCTCGAAGTCGGGTTCCCCGTAGCGGATACTATCATCGACAAAGTCGTAGAGATCTTGCTCATTGGCCCCGATTTCAGACAAAAAGGCCTGATCTTCCTTCGTCAGGTAGGCTCTGGGCGACCGCCCTCCCTGATTATAATCCTCCACGCCTTTTTCCCAAAGCGCCTTTAGTCGGGTGTGGTAGTCGTAATGATTCATTCTGTTCGCTGTTCCATTGTGGAATTCCGCTTGCACCTTAACGGGCCACAGGTTTTTGCAATTTTCTTGGATTGGCCAGATCAAAATCGATTTGCCGTTTGAATCGATCGACTTTGGCCACCACCACCTGGATGGTCTCACCCTCCCTCATCGTCTTTCCGGTACGGCGGCCGTAGAGCTGATTGCCGTCCTCCGATACCCGGTAAAGATCGTCTTTCAAACTAGACATGGGCAGCAGCCCGAAGACGAGGGATTCCTTTAATTCCACGAAGAGCCCATGATTCCTGATATCGAGAATGGCGGCATTATAGACGGTTTTTTCGGGTTTTTTCAGCTCCCGTTCAAAATACTCGAGTTGTTTGATTTTGACCGATTCCCGTTCCGCCTGGGTGCTGTTTTGTTCGGTCGAGCTGACCTGTTGGGCAAATTCCTCCAGCCGGGACGGTTTATAGAATGTTTGTTTTCCCGGAAGGGGTTTCCGGTTTTTTACCTGAACCAGAAAATTATCGAAGATGCGGTGGACGATCAGATCGGCGTAGCGCCGGATGGGAGAGGTGAAATGGGTGTAATTGGCTTTGTGCAGTCCGTAATGCCCCTCTGGTTTCGCCCTGTAGCAAGCCTGGCGTAGGGACCGGAGAAACTGTATGCGCAGCGTGTAGCCACAGATGTGGGATTTGATGGCCGCCAGCAATTTGACAACTTCCCGCTTGCTGTTCAGATCCCCGGTCCGCAGGCCGTAGGTGAGCATGGTTTCGCGTAGTTCGAACAGCTTCTGTTCATCCGGTTTCTGGTGGACCCGGTAGATGGCCGGTAACTTGTGTTTTCTCAACTGGCGGGCCACACCCTCGTTCGCAGCCAGCATGAATTCCTCGATCAGTTGATGGCTTTCATCGCTTTCTACCGCCTTCATTTCAGAGGCGTAACCCTCTTCGTCGACATGAATCTTCACCTCCGGCATGTCCAGGTCCAGGCTCCCCCGGGCGAAACGTTTTTGTCTCAAAATGGACGCGATGCCCCAGCAGGCGCGGATCCCCGTTTGCAACTCGGCCAGTTCTCCATCGCTCATATTGCGCAGGGGACGGCCGGTGGAAGCGGTCTGGTGCTTGGGGGGCAAGGGCAGATTCCTCGCCGCTTCCAAGTCGTCTTCCTTCAATAAGGTCAGGGCCTGTCCATAGGTCAGCCTTTTGCGGCTTTTGATGAAGGTGTTGGCATAATCCACCTTTCGTATCTTGCCTTCCGGGGAAAAGGTGAAAATGACGGACTTGGTGAGACGGATTTCGTTTTCCTTCAGGCTGCACAAACCGTTGCTCAACCCTTCCGGAAGCATGGGTATAACGGTTCCGACCAGGTAGGTGGAGTTTCCACGCTTGAGCGCTTCCCGGTCCAAGGCGCTTCCCGGTTTAACGAAGGCTGCAACGTCCGCAATATGGATCCCGATCCGTATGTTTCCATTGTCCAGGTATTCCACCGATAAGGCGTCGTCGAAATCTTTGGCGTCCTCGGGGTCGATGGTAAAGGTCAAAACCTGGGACAGGTCTCTCCGGCCCGCCAGGGCTCTCCCCGGGATCGAATCGGGCAATCGCTTCATCTCCTTCATAACCGCCGGGGGAAATTGAGGCTCCAATCCAAACTTTCGCAGCACACCCTTGTATTCCGCCCCGGGGGTGAAGGTCTTGCCCAAAACCTCGACGATTTTCCCTTCCGGGTTCATGTGGGGCTGATTCCAATCCTCCATTTCAACCACTACCTTGTCACCAATTTTGGGCAAGGGGCGCAGGCCGCTCTTTTCCGGTGACAGGGCCACCACGTCCACGTGAATGGACGGGTTATCCGGCACAATGTAGTAATGGTAGCGGGCTTTTTTCAGAGTGCCGACGATACACCGGTTCTTGCGTTCGAGAATTCGGATTACACGGCCGTAGGTATCGTGGCGTTTGGAAAGGCGGTGCCCCCGCCGTCCCCGTCCGTAGAGCCGACGCTGCCGATTAAACCGCCTCGCCACTACCTTGTCCTGATGGAGAGCAGTCCCGGTATCGGCAGCCCGGATGGGCAGGGGATCGGGCATCGTACCGTCGGGGAGAGGATCGGCCAGGAGGATCGCATTTCCACTTTGGCGAAAACGAATGGTGCCGCTTACCAGGTTCGCGTCCTTGGGGATGACGAAGCGTCCCTTCTTGATCTTTACGATCTGGCCTTGGGACAGTAATTGTCCCAACTCCCGGTTTAAAATTTGTTGGTGGGAATTCTTGGTTATGCCCAGGGCTGTTCCAATGCCATGAGCCCCCAAGGGAATGTATCGCTTGGATCCGAGGAGATCCAAAATGGGTTTTTTAAATTTCATTATGGTGCGGATTAATTGGAATTTTTTTGCGCTTTTTCTTTGCTCGACAGGTTTTTATACCCATTTTGACCGGATGAAAATCGTTCACGTAAGCAGTGAGCAGCATCCCTTTATCAAGACGGGGGGACTGGCTGATGTAGTGGAATCATTGTCCAGGCATACGGCTAAACAGGGTCATGAGGTTATCAGCTTTTTACCGCTTTATCGCACGATTCGCGAATCGGAATGGTTCGCCAAAGCTCAAAGGCGACATTCGATTTTCATACAGTTGGGCGATGAGGCTTACGAGGGGGAAGTTTATCGTTTGAAATTGGGCAGGCGCCTTGAATTATACCTGATCGGCCGCGATGAGTTCTTCGACCGCAGCTATCCTTACGGTACCAAGGCCAGGGATTACAGCGATAACGATGCCCGGTTCATTTTCTATTGCAAGGCCGTAGTGGATACCCTCATCCGGGAAAATATCCACGCCGATATCCTTCATTGCCACGACTGGCAAAGCGCCCTGGTGCCCATTTTCGCTCGCGTGGAGGAGGCCTACAAAGGCTTGCAGGTAGGTATGCGAAGTTTGCTCACTATCCATAACCTGGCTTTTCAAGGGGTTTTTCCCGACCGGGCCTTCGATTTGACCAACCTGCCCTCAGCTTTCTTCAGCATCGATGGCCTGGAGTATTACGGACAGGTCAATTTTCTGAAATGTGGCATACTCTTTGCCGATGGCGTAACCACGGTGAGCCCCAACTATGCCAGGGAAATCCTCCTTCCCGAATTCGGCTGCGGATTGGAAGGCGTTCTGCAACAACGCCAAAACGAACTCCACGCCATTTTAAACGGTATCGATATCAATGCCTGGAATCCCAAGACCGATATTCACATCCCCGCAAATTACACCGTCAGAAACCTCGATCGTAAGCGGGAAAATAAAGAGGCCTTGTTGAAAAAGGTAAATTTACCGAAAAAGCCCGGCGCTCCCCTCTATGGGCTGGTGTCCCGTTTGACCGACCAGAAAGGCATCGATTTTATTCTTAAACAGGGAAAATTCTGGGCGAAGAAAAACGTTCAATTTGTGGCCTTGGGGAAAGGGGATGCCAAGCTGGAACAGGGATTGAAAAGACTTGGGAAAAAATTGCCCGACAAAGTGCATGCCTGCTTCGACCACGATGAAGCACTGAGTCATCTCATTCAGGCCGGGGCCGATTTTTTCCTCATTCCATCGCGGTTTGAGCCCTGCGGCCTCAATCAGATGTACAGTCAACGCTACGGAACATTGCCCCTCGTCAGCCGCGTGGGTGGCCTCGCCGATACCGTTGTCGATGCCCTCGAGAATCCGCAATCGGGCACGGGAATCGTCTTCAGCCCCGACGAAAAAGGGCTCGGAAAAGGGCTGGAGCAATCCTTCGAATTATACGCCGACACAAAACGCTACCGCAAAATCCAGCGAAACGCCATGGCCCGCGACTTTTCCTGGAAACTTTCCGCCCGGGATTACGAAAACCTCTACACCGAATTGATGTTCGGCGATTCCCAAACCTTCAGCCCTTAGCAGGAAGGCTGAAGGTGCTGTGATTAATCGTAACCGTGATCCGGAGGAAGGGGTCAGCTCCTTGATTTTTGACGTGTCCCCATGTTGAAAATCCAGGACTGACCCCCTGGCGCATGTAGAATAGGGAAAAAGGGGGGGAAGGCTGAAGTTTTATCGTGATCGTGATCGAAAGGAATGGGGAGGGATTAACCACCGAGGACACAGAGAGCACAGAGAGGGAGAGAATTGACCGCGGATGGACAAAGATATGGCATTGACTCCCATGAAATGATCAGACAAATTACTTGACATGCAAACGAACGTGAGCGGTTTATTGCGGGAGTTTCCCCGAATCAAACGCGCCGCCTTGGCCGGCGACCGAGTTGTCATCAAGACGCGGGAGGGGAATCTCGTATTGACAGCGCAGAAGCCGGCCGGGGATAGCCTTTTCGGAGCCTTGCGGGAGAGCATACAATCAATGGGATTGAAACCTGAAGATTCAGGCGCTTCACCCACCGATTGGGAAGCTCGACTATGACCTACTTGTTGGACACGCACGCGGCGATATGGTTGCTTGAAGGGAACACGCGATTGGGTGTTGCGGCCCGCGAGGCGATCGGCCTTGAGCCTGGAGGTTCGGTAGCGCTCTCGGACATATCACTGCTGGAAATAGCCATGCTGGCAGGTAGGAGGGTGGTAAATCTAAAACCCGATATCGAGCTAGGCTTGCGGAGCATTGCCGAGCAATTCATCATTTTGCCCATAACAGCTGGAATCGCTGCCGATGCGGCCAATCTTACTTGGAAGCAGAAAGATCCCTTTGACAGGGTTATTACCGCTACTGCTCGCACGCACCGGCTTACCCTTATTACCAAAGATCGTGCTATAATCAGGTCCGGGGTCGTCCCGACTCTGTGGGATTAGATTAATCGCGATATTTGCGAGATTCCTCTCTCCCGTTTCAGGGGGATTAATCGGCCGGGATTCCTTCTTTGTTGTGGAGGAGACTTTTTTGTGGGTCGCCGAAAAATTTGGCTCCTTGGGAAATTGCCCGGAGGATATTATCGACCGGTTGCCTCGTTTTCGGGTTGGTCAATCTATCGGTGACATTTTCGTGCCAATCCACGTGACCGTCCAGAAAGGCGATGTGCCCGCCTTCCGCCCCGAAAGGGGAAACGGTTTCGTCCTCATCCCATCTTCCCGTTTCCGGATTCAATCCCCGGGTAATGGCCACCGGGGTGGAGGGAGGGGCATTGGACGAAAGTCCCGCTACCAGATCGAAACTGATGGGGGAATTGTTAAAGGTATTGGAAAGGACCCAGGGGGAGTCTGCCGCATTGCGCACCGCCACCGATTGGGGAAAGACACCTTGTTGTTCCACGTGCAAGTCGGTCGGAATTTGATAGATGGCGCCTTCGTTGAGGTATTCGCGCCAGGCAAATTCATAAGCGATATGATAGGGGTTGGCGATTTCGAAACCGGCATTCTGTCCGGTAGATGGATTTTTGCTGATCCTCAGGGGCAGATTTCTGCCGATATTGTCCGAGCGGTATTGGATGTAGGCATTGGCAATTTGCCGGATATTGTTGAGGGATTGGGCTTGTTGGCCTCTTTTCAGGAAACTGGTTACGGTGGGAAACAAGAGAGCGCCGAGCAATAAGATGATGGCGATTACCGTGATCATTTCGATCAGGGTAAAGCCTTCGCTGTCGAGGCTGGAGTAACGGAACTTGGATTTCATAGATAAAGGGTAGGCTGGTTGAAAAATAATCGAGGAATAAATTGCCTTGGCCTATTTTCGGCAACACTTCCTTGCCCCAGCCCGGATTTATTCCGGGCATCCCGAGGTTGGAGCGGTTTTTTCCCTCTTTCTCGGAGGTCCCATGCAATTTTCAGCGGGAACCCGTCCAATTCGATTTGAGGAACCTGACGATGCTGGGAATGGCTTCCACCATGGAATCGCGGGCATTTTCGTAATGAAAGAAACTCAATCCATAGGGGTCCGGAATCTCGGTTTCGTCCGTATCTTGGAGAAATTCCCGCATCAGAAAAAGGCTGTCTACACTTCTTTCTCCCAACAAGTTGCTCAGGGAGGCCATATGCCCGTTTGTCATGGCAAAGACATAATCGGTAGCCAGGAGATCGTCCATGGTGACTCTTCTGGAGACATGGTCTTCCAGGTCTATGCCCACTTTTTTCAAAGCCGCTACCGCATTGGATGAGGCTGGGTAACCGTCACCCGCGGCTATACCCGCTGAGCGGACTTCGATCCGATTGTAAGGGTATTCCTCTCCTTCCAGGGCAAATCGCAGTAATCGCTCCGCCATAGGGCTCCGGCAGATGTTTCCTGTGCAGATAAAAAGTACTCGTTTCGGCATCGTTTCGTTTAATTCCTCAAACCCAGGATCACATTCCAAGCATGCTGGCTGATGCTGTCAGCCCAAAATTCAAGGTTTCCAAAAGGGATAAATGAGGCGTTTCAGAACATTTTTGGGGTACTTCCTCATCCCCTCGAATCCCAATTGTCGGGGTTGGTCGCTTTCTTTCGGCCAATAAGCGGTGCCGAACAACCAGTCCCAGATGCTCAGGACCTGGCCGAAATTCTGGCCTCCCTTGCCGTGAAGTTCCTTGTCGTGGTGCCAGACGTGCATGGCGGAAGAATTGAGAACGTAGCGTAGCGGCCCCCAACTGAACCTGAAGTTGGAATGGTTCAAATCCAGCAGAACGGTCCAGACAATGGCAATCGACAGGAGAACAATTTCATCGATGCCCAATATGACCAGGGGCAGGTAGGTGACGGTCTTGTAGACCAGGATTTCTCCCCAGTGAAACCGGAAATTTCCGATCCAGTCCAATTCCTCGATGCTGTGGTGCAATTTGTGAAACTCCCATAGCCAGGGCACATTGTGCAATAACCGGTGGACGTTCCATTCCAAAAAATCCTTCAAGAGCAGGAATACCATGAACTGTAGCCAAAGGGGGGAATCGGAGAGCAGGGCAATATCCTGTGGGACCGGCCATTCCTGTTGGTGCAGGAACGTGTTGGTCATGCGAATCAGGTTTCCGGTGAACAGAGCCAGCAGGAGTCCGAAATAGTGCCCGTTGAAGAGAAGCCAGAACACGTCCTGCCAAATACCTTGGCGCAAAACCTTTTGCTTTTTTCGCCAGGGATGAATCCTCTCCAATAAAAAACAGAAAAGGGAAGCTAGGATGAGCCAAAAATAATACTGCAGATAAACGGGCATGAAATTAGTCCGGAAGGGCAGGGTGACTTTATGGCAGTCGCTCCCGGCCTGTCACCTCCGAATTCCCTTGCTTGCCAGGAATCGATACCTTTCCCTTCAGGCCCAAATGAGGCTCTATTTCATTGGCATTTGTGGAACCGCCATGGGAAATGTCGCCTCCTTGATGAAGGGTTTGGGACATGCCGTTGCGGGGTCCGATCGCGGAATCTACCCACCCATGAGCGATGTTCTGGCCGATGCGGATATCGAGGTGTATCCGGGTTGGCATCCGGAAAACATTACTTCCTTTGGGCCGGACCTGGTGGTAGTGGGCAACGCCGTAACCAGGGGAAATCCCGAGGTGGAGTTTCTCCTCGCCTCACGCCCCTGCCGGTTTACCAGTTTGCCGGCCTTAATCGACCGAAAACTGTTGGGCAGCCGCAAGCGGATCGTGGTCACCGGAACCCACGGAAAGACCACCACCACCGCCATTGCCGCCTGGCTCCTCCAGGAGGCGGGTGTCCGGCCCGGATGGTTGATCGGCGGGGTCCCGGGTTGTCTTTCCTCCGGCACCGAGTTGGGACATTCCCAAAGCCCTTTTGTCCTCGAGGGCGACGAATACGATTGCGCCTTTTTCGACAAACGCAGCAAATTTATTCACTACTGGCCCGATGTGCTGGCCATCAACAACCTCGAGTTCGATCACGTCGATATCTTTCGCGATCTGACCGATGTGAAGCGGACCTTTCAACACCTCATCCGCATCGTGCCATCTCACGGGTTGATCCTGGCCAACGGCGACGATCCGGCCTTGCGGGAATTGCTTCCGGTCGATTGGGCTCCCACCCGTTTTGTCGGAATAGAGGAATCGAGCGACTATGTGATCGGAGATTTTTCCGAGGGTCCGAAGGGAAGCTCTTTTACGCTGACGGGTCCGTCCGGTTTCCACCGTAAATTTGCCTGGAAAACTACCGGCCTATACAACGCCAGGAACGCCGCCATGGCATTTTTATCCGCTGCTCAATCCCTTCAGGAGGCGCAGCGTACCGCCTTTTTGCAGAACGCGACCCTGCGGGATTTTCAGGGTGTACGCCGTCGCCAGGATGTTCTCTGGGAGTCGGATCGTTTAAAGGTTGTGGAGGATTTTGCCCATCATCCCACCGCCATCGCGGCCTGTATCGAATCCTTCCGCAATTGCTACCCGGAATCCGAAATTACTTCCGTTTTCGAGCCCCGCAGCAATACTTCCGCCACTAACCTGCTGGAGGACAAATTCACCCACAGTCTCTCCTTGGCCGACTCGGTTTTCATTGCTCCGGTCCATCGCGCCGAGGTTTATCCCGATGAAATACGCATTGATCCCATTCAGATGGCAAAATGCATCGGCAGGGTGGGGAAGCGGGCCCGGGCCTATGCCTCGAAAGAGGATTTGTTCCGGGACTTGGCCGGTTCGGTCAACGGCCAACCCCGGGTCATTCTACTGTTCACCAACGGATCCTTCGGCCAACCCCTGAAAGATTTCCTCAAAGGTCTTTGATCAGCACTTTTGAATTGCGCCGGCTGGACAACAGAATCTCGGCCCGTTCTAGCGGAAGGTCGTCAATCGAACCCTTTCCGAACCCGCATTTTTGGGTAAAAAACGGAAAGGTCTGGGTGGAAAGTGCGATGAGGCGCTTGCCACCCCTTTTGGCCGCGGTTTCCTCGGCAAATTTCACCAACTTGGTGCCCAATCCCTTGCCGGTCTGGCCCGGTTTTACAGTTAGGGACGCCACCTCGAAGGTTCTGCTCTCCGGATAACCGATGAGGCAACCGCAGGCCAGGATATAGCCGTCGATCTCATACAGGAAATACCTTCCGATCCCTTCTTCGATCTCACGCAGCGACCTCCGGGCCAATTCCTCCGATTCGGTTGCCCCGCGAGTGAGGTCGAAAAGCGCCTGGGCATCGGCCGGTCGGGCCCAGCGAATCTTCTGGTATTCATTGTTATAAAACAAGGTTCCCACCCCCACCGAGGAAAACAATTCCTTGAGGAGACTTTCAGCTTCCAGTCCGTTCAGTATATGAACCCTGGAAGTGCCGTTTTTCAGCGCGTGCAAGGCGTAACGGCATTTGCCTTGCAGCGCCGGTTCCAAGGCCTCCTTTCGGTCCCGGTAGAGGCGCTCCAACGCCTCCGTCTCCAGCGCCCGGTGAAACCGGCCCGCCGAGATGAGCCCCAAGTGGGAAGTGAGAAAGAGAATCTTGGAAGCGGCGCTGGCGATCGCCACCTCCGCGGCCAGGTGGTCCGTATTCAATCTCAGGCTTTCTCCCTCCCTGTCGAAGGCGATCGGGCCGATAACCGGGACTATTTGGTTGTCCAGCAGTTGCTTTAAATTGTCGCTGTCCACCCGGTCTACTTTGCCCCGAAATTGCTGGTCTTGGCCATCTATCACCCCTACCTGGGTGGCCCGGATCGAGTTGGTGGTGGCACACTTTATGGCCAATTTACTCAATCCTTTCATGATGAGGTGCGATACTTTGGAGGCCGCCCCTGTCGCCATCGAAAGGGTTTTCGCATCTACCGCCCCGGTCCCGTAGAGGTCGGAATAGCCCGTTTCCAGTTCACGGGCCAGGTTGCGCAACTGTAGGCCGATTCCGAATACCAGGATTACCCTGATTTGCAGGTTTCTCAATACGGCAATATCCAATAAAATACCGTTGAAGACCGGATCTTCAATGACCCGGCCGTCTACTGCTATGACAAAAAGGTGATTCTGGAATTTGGGAACGTACTTCAGAATGCCCCGCAAATCCGCCGGTTTGATTTCCGTAATGTGCTGTGGATCGGGGAACATCGAAAATCATTTCAGTCTCCAATAGGTGTATATGACGATGTAAATCAGGATGAAAAGCACAATCCATCGCAAGGGCCAGACCTTCCTGCGCAGTTGGGGCCGCTTGGTTTCTTTCTGTTTATCAGGGGGTTGAGGTTTTGCTCTCACCGTGGACGCCATTAAGGGCCGGCCGCAAAACAGATCAATAAAATAAACCACAGAGATAAAAAAGGCTGAAGGATGAATAATCGTGATCGTGATCGAAAGGAAGGGGTCAGTTCCTTGATTTTTGACATGTCCCCCCTCCGTTAACTCCTGTTCCGGCGCAGCCGGACTCCTTTGCGTTCTTAGCGATCTTGGCGAGAGTCATTCCTCTCCACCACCCAAAGAAAAAAGATCTTCTCGGTTGACGCCCCCCCCGCCCAACCTATGATGCCTTCTCAAAACCTGCTGTGTTCGAGGTGTGAAAAATCGTTCTTTTACTTTAATCCAATATTAAGGGAGCTTGACCCCGACGAATGGCTGTCAGGCCGTAAATCGGAAGGCAAAAGTTCGTAGGAAAGCGCCCACCTCGCCTCTTAAGGTGGAGAACAAATGAGCATACGGCACAATAGCGGGTTCTTTTTTGCCCCTTCGGGGGCATTTTTTTTGATCCCTTCCGCCATCCGATTTCAATCGGGCGCGAAGCCGCTGAGGCTTTTGCCTTACCTGGCGAAAAGACCGCCTCAATAAACTGCCTGATTAGGCTTGCCCGCTTCTTCCAGTAGTCTATGGATAGCTTCTTGCAAACTGAAAGAACTCCGTGTTCCTTTGGCAGAAGTCGGTTTATTGCGTCGTTTATCGGTTCTGATTTTAAATTATGGCGCACACTTGAATCAAATGGAAATATATGTGGGAAATCTGCCTTGGTCTGCTGAAGATCAAGACCTGTTCGATGCTTTTGCCGCCCATGGCAATGTGGCATCTGCCAAAATAATCAAAGATCGCGATACGGGAAGATCCCGTGGTTTCGGATTTGTTACCATGAATGACAATGCCGAAGCCAGAAGCGCAATTGAGGCTTTAAATAATAGGGATTTTATGGGGCGTAAAATTAACGCCGTCGAGGCTACTCCTCGTCAGGACCGACCCCGCCACCGTGGTGGAAGGGACAGCTACGGCGGGGATAGAGGTAGAAAAGGACACCGGAACCGTTGGCGTTGATCCTTCCGGCTGCTTCCCAGCTTAATTCCGGAGCCCGATCGACGTCTTGTCCACACATCCCTTGTCCGCCTGGGATACCCGGTTGGTGAATTCGCGCAGGTAAACCCTGCCGCCGGCATACGGTTTGAAGCCGTTTTCCATCGATTTTCGGCGGGACGATTCCCAGTCGATCTTGCCTTTTAACAAATCGATGGAAATCGTATCTCCGTCCCGGACGAACCCGATGGGTCCGCCAACGGCCGCTTCCGGGGCGCAATGCACCCCAATGGCGCCATGGGATACCCCGGATACGCGGGTGTCGGAGACAAACGCGACTTTTCCATCCAGATCCGGAGTGGATAAGGCCGAGGTGGCCACCAGGACTTCCGGCATGCCCCTTGCCACCGGGCCCCATCCGCGGAGCACCACCACGTGTCCGGCCCTTATCCGTCCTTGAGTCACCGCATCGACCAGGGACTCGACATTGCCGAAGCAGATTGCCCGACCCTGAAAAGTCGGGTCCTGGCGGCTGGAGACTTTGAATACGATGCCGTCCGGAGCCAGGTTACCAAAACAAATCTGCATATCGGCAAAGGGTTTGTAGGGCTTGTCTGCCGGTGCGATCAGGTCGTTGCCAGGCGGAATGGCCGGAGCATGGGCAACCTGATCGGCCAGGGAATCGGCAAACAGGGTCGGTTGGGATCCATCCAATACACCCACCTCAATCAGGTGCTTGATCAACATCGGGGTACCTCCCATTCGGTAGAGGTCGATCATGGTACCCCTCCCTCGGGGGGCAAAGTTACAATATACCGGGGTTCTCCGCAATATCGCCTGCACGTCCCGCAATCCAAAGTCCGTTCCCGCCTCCGCAGCCAGGGCCAGCAGGTGCAGAATACCGTTGGTTGAGCCTCCGCTGGCTCCAACCATGGCGGTTGCATTACCGAGGGATTCCACCGTGATGACGTCGCGAGGGCGACGGCCCGATTGCAAAATTTCCCGCATCCATCGACCCGCTCTCCGGCATTCTTCCAGCTTCGCCTCCCCTACGGCCGGATTGGAAGAACTGTAAGGCGGCATGAGGCCGATGGTTTCCATGGCCAGGCCCCAGGTGTTGAAAGAAGCGGCGATTCCGCAACCTCCCGCACCGGGACAGGCATTTTTCGCAATTTCGAGGAGTTGCCCTGGGGTGGACTTTCCCAACTCGACCTCCGCTTGCACGTCGTATATGTCCTGAATGGTCAGGTCCTTACCATCCAGGCGTCCCGGACGAATCGTCCCCCCGCTCAGAATAAATCCCGGCACGTTGCTCCGCATGAGGGCCAGGGCGAATCCGGGCCCATTCTTGTCGCAGTGGTGCAAACCGATCATCCCGTCGAAACGGTGCGACGTAATCACCATTTCGGCGCTGTCGGCGATGAGGTTGCGGGAGGGGAGGGAGGCATTTCCACCGCTGTGCGCCTGGGTGATGTTGTCGCTGACCGAGGGCACCCCGAATCGGTATCCCAGCATGCCAGCCTCATCCAGGCCCGTTTTGATCGAACCCCCGATAGCATGACAGTGCATATTGCACAAGTTGATCTCGTGTAAAGGGGTTCCGATTCCGATCTGGGGTTTTTTAAAATCATCCCCCTTCCAGCCCAGCCCATAATAGAAGGCGCGAATGGCCACATTGTCCCCATCGGTCAACTCCCGACTTCTCCAGTTGAGTCTTTCCTCGCTCATGGCATGAGAATATGAAGGGAAGGGCAGGGGAGTGTCGAGCGCCGCCCTGGGAAACCGCACGGGAATTCCCGGACCATTTTAAATCAACGGAAAAATCCTGGCGAAAATCAAAACTTCAACCAGTCCGAACACGCCCAGGGCCGCGAGCATTACGGTCCAGGTCTTGAGTGTCTCGACTTCGGTAAATCCACTCAATTTGCAAACCACCCAGAAACCGCTGTCATTCATCCAGGAGCCGACCCCCGAACCGAAGGCGATGGCGGCAAAGAGGTAAACGGGATGATAGGGTAGGGCGATGCCCTCGGGCCCTCCGCCCACTCCAATGATAGCCGCCATTATCCCGGAAGTGGTGATCATGGACACGGTGCCCGAGCCCTGGGCAATTTTAAGGACCGAGGCGATGATCCAGGACAGCAGAATCAGGGAAATCCCGGTCCCCTCGGTAGCCGCCTTCACCGCGTCACCCACCCCGGCGTGGCGAATCATGGCCCCAAAGGCGCCGCCTGCGGAAGTAATCAATATGATGGTCCCGGCCGTGGCAATGGGCCCTTCCATTTCCTTCCATAGGGGGCCCAACTTGATCTTCCGCTGGGTGGCCATCAAATATATGGCGATCGCCGCCCCCAAGGCCATGGCCAGGTTCTTGTTTCCCAATACCTCGATTGCCGCCCCGAGGGCGCCTGTTTCCAAATTTGCAAAGGCTTTGACGATAGAGGCCAGGGCAATGAGGAAAACCGGAAGAAATACCGGCATGATGGAAAGGAAGAAGGAAGGCAGTTCCCCGTCGTCTTTGCCGACAATCTCTTCCAGGTCGGCAATTTTTACGATGGGACTCTCCCGCAAACCGAGGTTCAGTTTCCGATCCATCCTGGCGGCGACCCATATGCCAAATGCCCCGGCCGGCAAACCCAAGGCTATCCCCACCATCATGGCCAAACCCAGGTCCAATTGCAAAGTATCCACCATTATCAGCGGACCCGGGGTCGGGGGAACCAGTCCGTGAGTGAGAACCCCTCCTCCGCATACGCACATGACGAAGTAGAGGTAACGCTTGCCCAGACGGAAGGCCAAGGCTTGGGCGAGGGGTATGATGAGAAAGAACACTGTGTCGAAAAAAACCGGAATCGACAGGAAGAAAGCGGCCAACATCATGGCCCATCCGGCCCGCTTTTCCCCCAGGGTTCTGACCAGGCCGCGCACGATCCGGTCGGCCGCTCCGCTTTCCATCAAACAGAGCCCGATAATGGCCGCCAATCCGATGACCCAGGCGATTTTTCCCGCCGTCGAACCAAATTCGACCATGGACAATTCAATGGCGGCGACCGCGTGGTTACCGCCTTCCTCCCCCGGAAGGGAGACTGCCAGCACCCCTACCAGGATGGCGGCCAGCATCAGGGCAATGAAGGGATGAAAACGCAATACCGCGATGGCCAGAATGATGAACAATATCCCGATGGCCAATACGAAGAACGGCCAAACCATGGATGCGGCCAAAACCGGCGCCGGAGATAAGATCATGAGAGAAGTAAAAATGGATGAACGGAGAGATAGGGCGGGTGGTCCGCCGCCCCGTGAATTTCATGCCCCAAACTGATTCCCCATCTCCCCTGGCGCAACCCGAAATTGCCCGTCCTCCCCCTCAAGAGGAAGGATGAAGGAAGAAGGAAGAAGGCGCTGATAATAATCGGGATCACGATTAACCTCTGCGTCCTTTGCTGTTAACTCCTTCAAGAAAGAATCTTTAAACCAATGAAACCTTTTCGACCTTGGCGGCGTTATTCTGGAGGTCCGATTTTATCCATGGTTTAATTTTATGCTTCGAATCCTCACCTTTTTCATCGCACCTGTTTTTGCGGCCCTTCCTCTCTCCGGCCAGGAATTGGAGATGCCTCTCAACCGTACGCTCTCTCTGCCCGAGGTCATCTCTCTGGCTCTGGAACGCAACTTGGCCCTGCAGCGCTCCCAGGTGCTGGTGGAACTCAGGGAAAACGACGCCCGCTTCCGGGAAGCCGATTCCCAGGCCAATCTCAACGCTTCCATGGGAGCCCAGTTGCGCTACTCGGGAGACGGTCGGGAGGCATTTTGGAATAGCGGCGATTTGACCGACACCGCCTCCGGAAGTCTGAGTTCCTCCCTGGTTCTTTATAACGGAGGGGAACGTGCCGCAGCCATCGAACAGGCTCGGTCCAGCCTCGAGGCCAGCATGAGAGAATACGACCGGTCCAAGCAATTTATTCTGTTCCAGTCCGTAATTCGCTATTTGGAAGCCGTGCTACGATTGAAGGAAATAGACATCCAATCCGAGGAGTTGGGTATCCGGAAGGAGAACCTGGAGAGGATTGAGGTGGGCTACGAAAACGAAATACGCATTTTGGCCGACGTTTTGCGGCAAAGGGCCCTGGTGGCCGACAGCGAACGGCGCCTGGTCCAGGCCCAGCAGGCCCATGAAACCAGTCTTTACATTCTTAAGGATCTGCTGCTCCTGCCACCCCAGACCCAAATTGCCTTTAATTTGGAAAATATCCGCTGGGGAGATCCGGATAGTTTGCCGGAACCTCTCATGGAAGATTCCCTGAACCGCATCGTGCAACGACCCGATCTCATAGCCCAGCAACATCGACTGGAAGCGGCCGATCAGGGGATTCGTGTGGCCAGGGCGGGAGGATTGCCCACCTTGACCGCATCGGCCAGTCTCCGCACCAGCTATACGAGTGTTAAGCCCAACGCTTCCTTCGCCACCCAGTATTTCAGAAATCAGCCCGACCTTATCGGGGGATTCGCGTTTTCCTTGCCCATTTTCGATCGCCGGCGCACCCGAACGAACCTGGCGCGGGCAGTGCTGCAGCGCAGGCAGGAAGAAATCGACCTGATCGATTTGCAACAGGCCGCTCAAACCGATCTTCGCAGGGCATTGCTCGACTTCCGTACCGCCATGGCCCAGTTGTCATTTTCCCAGGACCAACTCCGTTCCTCGGAGGAAGCGCTTCAGGCGGAACAGGCCCGTTACGATGCCGGGGCGGCAACCTTGCTGGATGTAAACAGTCTGCGCTCCACCCGCCTCGACGCCGCGGTTGCGGTGGAGGAGGCTTGGTTCAACCTCTTTACCAGCCGCATGGACATTGCCTTCCAGGATGGAACCATTGAATACTTCCTCCTCTCGCAGTTGGAAACGAGCATTCCCGAATTGGAGTAAAAAAAAGTGAAAGTAAAACTGACGATTCTCTTCCTCCTGTTGGCCGGATTGGGCTGGTGGGGTTATAATCATTTCATGGCCGCTGAAGAAACTTCCGCGACCGGCCCTCAATACAATTTTGCCAAGATCGAGCGAAAGAACATTTTGAATATGGTTTCGGCAACGGGAACTTTGAGCGCCCGCGAGTTGGTGGAAGTCGGCACCCAGGTGTCCGGCACCATCGCCGATGTCTATAAGGACTTCAATCAACCGGTGGAGGCGGGTGAGTTGGTTGCCCTTATCGATACTTCCGTACTCGACGCGCAAGTCAAAAGCTCCGAGGCCGACCTTCTCCGCCACAAAGCCACCTTCAAACGGGCCCAGATCGAATACGAGCGATTTAAACCCTTGCACGAAAAAGGGTTCTTGTCGGGAAACGATTTTCTGCCCTATGAAATCGCCCAGCAAACCGCCCAAGCCAACGTCCTGAGTGCGGAAGCCTCCCTGGAACGGGTACGGCGAAACCGCGCCTTCGCCGAAATAAGAGCCCCCATCAGCGGTGTCATAATCAACCGCAATGTAGAGCGTGGGCAGACCGTGGCGGCAAGTTTCAATACCCCCAGGCTGTTCATTATCGCCGAAGACCTGGCCCTCATGGAGATTCTGGCCAATGTGGACGAGAGCGACATCGGTCAGATAAAAAAAGATCAGGAGGCCCGGTTCACCGTGGCGGCCTATCCCGACCTCGATTTTGTGGGAAAAGTCGTGGAAATCCGTTTGCAACCGACCGTAATTCAGAACGTGGTGAACTACACCGTGGTCGTTGAAACGGAAAACCCCCGCAACTTGCTCTTGCCCGGCATGACCGCAACCCTGGATTTTGTTGTCGATGAGGTGAAAGACGGCCTCGCAGTTCCAGCCTCCGCCCTGAACCTGAAAATGAACGACGAAATGTTGGCCTTTATGCAGGAACGGCGCGAACAAATGAGGCAGCGTCGTCAAAGCGCCGGTGGGGGAAGGAGCCCGCGCGGAGAAGGCGTAACGGAAGGGGATACCAGACCTCAACCCGGCGGCCAGGGAGGGCCCGGGGGAGGACGTTTTGCCCGGGGAGAGCCTTTTGGGGGTGAAGCGGGCAGAGGACGTTTGGCCCAGGGAAGGAGCCTTCAATCAGGCGGAGCCGGAGGTTCGGGAGGCCGTGGCGGCCCCCGAAGCATGGCCACCCTTTGGTATGTCGACGAAGGAGGACAACTCCAACTCCTCCCCGTAAGGACGGGAGTCAGTGACGGCATTACCACCGAGATTATGCCCCTTCGCGAGGAAGAATTGCCCCTCGGTCTGGAAATCATCTCCCAGGTCCTTTCCCCCTCCACGACTCAGGACACCACCGCTCCTCGGGGTGGCCCGGGCGGCGACAGAGGACGAGGAAGAGGTGGACTGGGACGCCTTGGATTCTAATCCGGATTTCTTTCCCAAATGGACAAAGTCATCCAGACCTTCGAACTGAAAAAAACCTATGAATTGGCCCAACCGGTCCATGCCCTGCGTGGGGTGGACCTTACTATCGAACCGGGGGAATTTGTCAGTATCATGGGCGCTTCCGGTTCGGGAAAATCGACTTTCATGAATATCCTCGGCTGTCTCGATCGACCCACCTCCGGGGCATACCGCTTGGACGGTGTGGCGGTCGGCAAGCTGTCCCGCAATGAACTGGCCGATATCCGCAATGAAAAAATCGGGTTCGTTTTTCAGGGATTCAACCTCCTTCCCCGCACCACGGCCTTGGAAAACGTGGAATTGCCTTTGGTCTACCAACGGCGGAAATCCTCCGTTAAACCCAAGAGAAAGGCGGCCGAGTGCCTGGACCGGGTAGGTCTGGCCGATCGCTCGCATCACCAGACGCAACAGCTATCCGGCGGGCAACAACAACGCGTGGCCATTGCTCGGGCCCTGGTCAACGATCCATCCCTCATCCTGGCCGACGAACCCACCGGCAACCTTGATACGGGCACCTCCCGGGACCTGATGGGACTTTTTCAGGACCTGAACGATCAAGGTATAACCATTGTCCTGGTCACCCACGAGCTGGAAATCGCCCGACATACCAACCGCCGCGTCAATATGAGGGATGGCCTCATCATCCAGGACGAACCGATCGAGGACAAAATCGACGCTCGTCAGGACTCCCTTAATAGGACCGGGGATCCCACCCAAGAAGGAGACCTGACGCCCCAATGAAAATTCTGAAGCTTGTCGATGTCGCCCGAAGCAGTCTGCTGAAAAACCGGTTACGGAGTCTGCTGACCATGTTGGGTATCGTCATAGGGGTAGGGGCGGTCATTGTCATGAGGGCCATTGGCGACGGGGCGCAAAAGAATATCGAAGACCGCATCAAGACCTTGGGGACGAACCTCATAATGGTCCGATCCTCCTCCAATACCTTTGGAGGCGTGCGCCGCGGGGCGGGGAGTTCGAGAACGTTGACCCTGAAGGATCCCGGTATTCTCAAGGAGCAGTGCAGGCTGATCGCGGCCGTTTCGGGGATTGTCAGCACTAACGACCAGGTCATCGGCGGGGGCACCAATTGGTTTACCCAGATCCAGGGGGTTTCTCCGGAATTCCTCACCATAAAGAGTTGGGATCTGGAAGAAGGGACTTTTTTTACCGAGCGCGACATCCGGGCCAGAACCAAGGTGGCCGTCCTGGGATCCTCCGTAGTTGAAAACATGTTTTCAGGCCAGGTTCCCATCGGACAATCGATTCGCATCCGGCAAACCCCCTTCAAGGTGATCGGGGTGTTGAAAGCCAAGGGACAAAGCTCCTTCGGCCAGGATCAGGATGATATCATACTTGTTCCCCTTACCACCGCCGCCTTCCGTTTGCGGGGCGATTCACAATACGTCAGCCAGATATACGTCAGCGCTTTGAGCGCGGATGTCATGGAAGCAGCCCAGGAGGAGGTCGCCCAAACCCTTCGCCTGTCCCACAAACTGATCGATGGCCAGGAGGATGACTTCACCGTGCGCACCCAAACCGAAATTACCGAGGCCTTTTCCGCCACCACCCAACAATTGACGGTCCTTCTCATGTTCATTGCCGCCGTTTCCCTGGTCGTGGGAGGGGTCGGGATCATGAACATCATGTTGGTATCCGTAACCGAGCGAACCCGCGAAATCGGGATCCGGGTGGCAGTGGGGGCCCGGAGCATAGACGTGTTGACCCAATTTCTGATCGAGGCCGTCGTCCTGAGCGTCATGGGTGGAGTGCTGGGAATTGCCAGCGCCTACGGCATCTGCTATTTCCTGCAGGAATACCGGGGTATGACCACGATCATTAAACCGGAGATTGTCGCAATATCCCTTGGGGTATCCGTGGTCATAGGGGTTGTTTTCGGCCTCTTTCCCGCCCGAAAAGCTTCCCAACTCGACCCCATCGACGCTTTGAGGCACGAATAGGAACGGGGTTGACTCCACTCTTCCTTTTTGCTCCCTTACCTTACCATTCAATCAAAACAATGGTCCGAACTCTTTTGGTCTCCGTTCTTCTGTTGTCCGCCGCCGCGCTCAAGGGAGATATTTCCTGGCAAAAATACCAGGCGGCCCTGGGTGAACAAACGCGGGGAATAGATGCCGCAGACTTCGATGGCGATGGAAATCTCGACATTCTGGCGACCGGAGAGGTCAACGTTTTCATCGTTTTAAACCCCATGGAAAACCAACGGGCCCAGGTACTTTGGGATACCGGGGGAGGGGCCCTGCTCTATGCGGTTTCCGGGGACATGGACAGGGATGGCGACCTCGATTTCGTGGTGGCCCGGGGAATCTCCCCCTGGACGGATTACCGAGAAAAACGGGCCCGCCGCGAAAAGGCCAGGAAACCGAAAGGGGTTGTCGATTTTTCCGTAGCCTGGATTGAAAATAACGGTGAACTGGGCCGGAAGTTGAATTGGCATCCCATCGACTTGGATTTGCACGGTTGTCACGGCCTGGCCTTGGGCGACCTGAACCGCGACGGCCTGCTCGACGTGGTGGGAAACAGCTTTCAGGGAAACTTCAAGGACTCCGTGGCCTGGTACGAGAATTTTGAGGGAAAATTCGTTCGCCATATGATCGCCAGCGGCACCGCAGCCGTCCGCCCCCATTACATGGACATCGGTGATCTCGACTACGATGGCAAACCCGACGTAGTGGTGGGGCATTCACGGGGAAATGAGCTTTCCTGGTACAAGAACCCGCCTTCCCTATACCGCAAATGGAACGATAACCTCATCGCGGAACAGGAGGGTGTGACCAATGCTCGGATCGCCGATATCGATGGCGATGGCAGGTGGGATGTGGTGAGCAGTAACGGGCATGGAACCGGTTTGCACTGGTTCAAAGGACCTTATTGGAACCTTAACACTATCGATGGGGCCATTTCCGATTGCCATGCCCTGGACGTGGGAGATTTCGATTCCGACGGTGACCTTGACGTCGCCACGGCCTCTTTTTCAGAGAAAATCGTCCGTTGGTACGAAAATCAGGGGGAAGGCAGGTTTCGGGGTTACGATATCGACGTCGGCACGGGACAGGAAGCCTATGACCTGAAGGCGGTGGACCTGAATAAGGATGACCGCCTCGACATTCTTCTGGCCGGTCGCCAATCCGACAACGCCGTCTGGTATATCAACCGGGAGGATTGAACCAACTCTTCCCCCCGCCCAACCGGGCCGCAATATCGTTTTATTCCCGTATGTAGCGGGTTCGGACGGTGAATACACTGTCGCCGCTGAGGATGGAGCCGCGCCCGAACAATCTCCCGTTCTGCCAGTTGGATAGGCCGAGTTCGGGCTTTCTCAAGGCGTATTGTCCATCTACCCAACGGGTAAAGGAGTCGCCCACGAACGGCGCGTTCAGGGACTCGTAAAAATGCTTCTGTTCCGTTGCGTCCTCACTGATGAGCGAACCCACGAACTGAGGGCTGTATCGATTGCACAGGGACACCGCCTCATCCACCGAATCGACCAGGGTCAGTGCGATCTCGGGAGAACCTTCCCACTCCCACTCTTTCCCGATATCCTCGAGGTCGATGAGTTCGATCTGGTGTTCCTGAACGATACCCTCGGCCCGGGCGATCCCGACAACGCGACCGAGGTCCTCCGGCTCGACAAGACCTCGGTCATGCCTGGAGAGGTGCATCTTCCAGGGATGCCCGCGCCGGTCGGCCGCCTTCTGCAGGTTTTTACACAATACCGGAAACAATTCACCCGCAACGGCACGGGTCAGGCATACGGTGTTCAAGGTGTTGCAGACCTTTCGGTCGAGCGAGCGGTAAACGGCTTCTCCGAAGGTCTGGGCATCGGCCTTTTCCGAGGCGATGATCCAAGCCCCGCCCGTCCCGTGCAGACTGGTGGCCACCCCGGCCTGGCGGGCCAGGGACCCGAGCGTTTCCACCGCATGGCCGGACCCGCGCGCCACTGCCAGGGACAGGCGCCCATCGCAAAACATGGCCCAACCCGAGGCGTGCGAGGAACTCTCCACCAGGGTGGCTGCGCCCGAGGGCAGCCCGGCTTTCTCCAAGGCGGGGTTCAAGGCCAGATCCATGATAGCTTTGGCCGTTTTCAGGGCATCCCTTCCAATGCGAAAAACCACCGTATTGCCCCCGCGAATCACCCCACAGGCATCCGCCAATACGTTTGGCCTCCCTTCAAAAATAAATGCCACCACTCCCAGAGCGGCTCCGATCAACTCCACTCGAAATCCTTCATGCTTCACCGTCTCCAGGATCTGGCCTCGTCGGGAGGGCGCTTCAATCCATCCCCTCAGGCCCTCGATCATACCGAGGCGCATTTTCTCATTGGCCTCCAGCCGAACGGTGGAACGACCCCGGGCCTTGGCATCGGCTACGTCGGCCCGGTTCACCTCAACCACTCGATCCCACACCCTATCGTCGGCCAACCCCTCGGCAAAAGCGCCGAAAAAACCCTCTATGGCCCGGTCCGAAACGGATCGCATGCTTTCAAATGCCTTGAGCGCGCGGGAAACCGCCCCTCGGGCAATGGCTTTTTCCCGGGCTGGAATATACAAGAGTTCGCCCGTCTTCGGGGCGATTTCCAGACTGTCGCCGGGTTGGAATCTGGCCGCCAATCCGGCGTCGATGCGGACGCGTTTGTCCCCGCCGAAAAGGACGCTCGTTCCCGCTTCCAAATGGTTTACCGTTTCAATCTTGTTCATAACACTCAGTAATCGGCCCCGGTCAGGCTGTTGAGGGTTGAGCGTTGCCAATCGAGAAGCTGGCTTTCCATTGTACTGACAAGCGCTGGCAAATCCCCCGAAAGATCACGCTCCTCTACCGGATCGAGTATCACATCGAACAACTCCCGAAGCATTTCACCATCCTTCTTTTCATGGATGACCAGCTTGTATCGATTGCCCAAAGCCGCGCGCGGACCTTCGAAATCTTTCTCTTCGATCTCCCGGTAGTGGAAATTGCGAAAGACCCGCGTGTAGATTCCATTCATCTGTTTAACCAATGGTGTGGTGCCCTTCTGAAGTTCCGGATCGATGTAGGGCTCCGCGCCTTCCTCAAAATTTCTTGTAAAATTCCAGAAGAAGATCGGGGCGGGACGTTCGGACCATTCACCCTCGATCAATGGAAGTAAACTGAGGCCATCGATGGGACGATTGGGTAGGGATTGACCCACCAGTTGGCAAACTGTGGGAAAAATGTCGCTGGTCACTGAGATCAGGTTGCTCTGGCGCGGAGCTTTTATGCGTTGAGGCCATTCTATGATGCCGGGCACGCGAATGCCGCCATCGTAAACATTCCCCTTCTGCCCGCGAAAGGGAGTGTCGATATTGCCACTGGTCGGAATCCCATTGTCTCCGCAGTACCAGACCAGGGTATTTTCCCGCAATCCCTCTTCCGCCAAATAATCGCGCAACTGCCCGATGGCTCGATCCATCGCCGTAATCTCAGCATATCGTTCCTGCAAGACTTCGTCAAAAGGCCTCTGGGTCGAACGCCCCGTTTCAAGGCTGGTCAACTTGACCGACCTTTCCCCGTAATGGGCGGGCAAATCGGTGTAGAGGTCCAAATCTTTTTTTAATCCAATATAGGGTTCGTGAGGAGAACCGAACCAGACCACCGCCAAAAAAGGAGTGTCATCACGTTTGGCTTCACCGATGAACCGAATGGTTTCCTCAATCAAAATCTCCGAACTTTCCCCTTTGAACCGCTCCGGAGGTCCGCCATTGCGCGAGAGATAGGGATCCATTTCAAAGAAATTGTCGTGGGAGAGCCATTCGTCGAACCCCATGGCCCCGGGATTGGTCGGCGAGTCGGATTTTACCGGACCCACGTGCCATTTTCCAAAGTGCCCGGACCGATAACCGGCAGCTTTTGTTATTTGGGCGATGCCTATCTCCTCCGGGCGAATCGACCAGTTCGGGGTGAAGGTCCCGTAGCGGTTGGGATGCCGCCCGGTAATGACGCTACCCCGGGTGGGCGAACAAACCGGCGATGCGGAAAAAAAGCGATCCAGACGCAGACCGGAAGCTGCCATCTCATCCAGGATCGGGGTATGCAAATAGGGGTGGCCGTTATAGGCCGTCTCCTCCCAACCGTGATCGTCCCCCATTAGGAGAACGATGTTGGGCGACGTGTTGCCTGCCAGCCAAAGCGGGAGGGCAAACAGGTAAATTATCGGAAAAATACTTACTTTCTTTGCCATGGTTTATTGTTGAACGAATCGGAATGAGCTGTCCAGCGCTCCCTTAATCTCCATCGTGATCGTGATCTTGATCTCTCCTCCATAATCCCGATCATGATCCTCACTCGATCTCAATCACGATCCGGATGGTTAGAGCCGTACGGATTCTAGGGACTGGTTCGTCATGCCAAAGTTGGAAATAAAGGGCCTCTCCTTCCTCGATTACGGTCCATTTCATCTGCGTCTGGAATCGGGTGAGGTGTTCGGTATCCGGGGGGAATCCGGTTCCGGTAAAACCCTCTTTTTGAAGGCGGTGGCCGATTTGATCGAATCATCCGGCCAGGTTCTTCTGAACGGCGTTCCCCGCGACCGTCACTCGGGACCCGATTGGAGAAAGCAGGTCATGCTGGTCCCGTCCGAAGCCCAGTGGTGGCACGAAACGGTCGGTCAACATTTCGCGGTTGAGGCCAATGCCGTGGATTGGGCCCAATACGGCCTGAAGAAGGAAGTCGCCTCCTGGTCCGTTTCCCAATTGTCTTCCGGTGAGAAACAACGTCTCTGCCTGGCCAGGGCCATTACCCGCAAGCCCCGTGTTTTGTTGCTGGACGAACCGACCGCCAACCTGGATCGGGAAAACGCGTTGCGATTGGAGGGTGTCGTTTTGCAGTACCTCAAGGAGATGAAGGGAACGGCCATTTGGGTTTCCCATAGCGGGGAACAATTGGAAAGGGTGGCAAACCGCAGGGCGGTCATGGAGCGGAAACAACTAGGTAAGGAAATGACACCGCAATGACCACCATTCCCCTGTCCTATATCGACGTGGCCATCGCCTTGATTCCGGTGGCCCTACTGGCCGTCGTCTTGCGCCTGCAACGACTGCAACTGACCAAACCCCTCGTCATTGCAGTGGTGCGGCTCGTGTTGCAGCTCAGTCTGGTCGGGTTGGTCCTCAAGTTTGTTTTCGGCCAAAGCAGTCCCTGGCTCATTGCCTCTATTAGTTTCATCATGTTGGGGGTCGCCAGTTTTGAAATCATGGCCAGGCAAAAATACCGCTTGAAAGGGTGGGGGACCTTGCGGGTGGGGACCGCTACTTTGATGATTTCTTCCTTCGCTCTCACTCTTTTTGGGCTGACCTTGGTCATTCGACCGGATCCCTGGTACCTTCCCCAATACGCCATTCCCTTATTCGGAATGGTGTTGAGCAACACCATGACCGGCATCAGCGTGGGGATGGATCGACTGACCACCAGCCTGTTTCAAAACCGCCAAATCGTGGAACAGCGTCTCATGCTCGGTGAGACAATTTGGGAGAGCCTCGGAGGTCTTATCCGCGATGCCTTGCGGGGCGGCATGATTCCCGTCATCAACTCCATGGCCACGGCGGGTATCGTAAGCCTTCCCGGAATGATGACCGGACAAATTCTGGCGGGGGCTCCTCCCACCGAAGCGGTAAAATATCAGATCATGATCTGGGTGATGATTGCCGCCGGAACCGGTTTTGGTATGATAGCCGCCATCTACCTTACCGCATCCAACCTGTTCGATAAACGGGCCCGTCCCCACTTCGAGCGGTTCGAAAACAGATAGAAAGAATTATGCCCTATTCTTCCAACAACTTGGGCCAGTTGGCATCCGCTTTTTCAATATTGGCCGGAATCTCTTCTTCCCACCGCGACTGAACCGCTTTGCTATAATTCAGGTACAACCTGCCATCGACTATTTTCCAGGCCTCCGGGTCTATGTTTGCGGTATAGCCACGCGATACGGCCCAAGCGCAATAGCCGCCATAACGGGGGGCGTATTTTTCCGGGTCTGCTTGAAAAAGGTCTAAATTCTCCTTGCTGGAAAACCTCCATTTGGCCCCGAGGTGCTCCAACGTGAACTGCCTGTCCCCCTTGACCGGTTTTCCCGAGGTAAAATAGGCAACCGGGTCATAGCCTTTGACGGCGACCTTGCTCAGGACGGACTTGTTAACCGGAGAAACCCCGCCAAAAGCGTTGCTTGCCAAAAACAAGGCAAAGACGAAAAGGGGAATGTTTTGATTCATAAAAACCGTTTTGCGCAAAACCATGCTACGATCTTCAAACATACCCGCTCCACCGCAAGCAAGTAACCGGAAAACTACTGGTCCACCTTTGCCATTGATCCGGCAAAAGCCGGCCTTTCCCGGATCGAGATCAATGGAGCCACCCATGGATTAATCGGGGAAAACAATCCTGAGCCGGGCAAACGTGCGGATATTGGAACTGGATTGAATTGAGTTGATTACCCTTTCGAAACCATACTTCAAAGGCTCAACTCTTGTTTCAATCACCTCCATGGTCGTCCAGGAATCGGCCTCCAGATTATCGCTCCGTTCAACCATATATTTTAGACCGCGTTTCTCATAGTCCGAGCGCCGGCGGAAAATGAGATTCACCACGGAGTCGTCCGAAAGGTCGATGATGGGCCGGAAATGTAAGGCATCGCTGGCATCCGTTGGATTTCCACCGATGGCGTACTCGATTAGGTTATTTTGACCATCCCCATCGGGGTCCTGGTTATAACCGGCCCGAACATCGATGGGATTTCCGAAATAATGGGACTCCCACCAATCGTCCAAGCCGTCCTGGTCAGTATCCTTAAATTCCACCAGCTTTAAATTAACACTTCGACCATCGATACAATAAACCGACAACATCGTCGTGTTACCTTGGATTTGGAAATTCAGGAGATCGGCTTGTTGGTCGACAACCTGCCAAATTCCCTGCACAACCACATTCAGTTCCACCGGGGCGCTGCCGTAGTGTTCCCGGATTCCATTGGGACCCAAATTCCTGAAGGTGTAACGCGGGTTGTAATCGCCTGCCATCCGGAGGTCCAGGTAGCTGACGGCTAAATTCAAGGCATTGGAAGCGCTACTGTCGATCAATACCGCGTATCCGGGATTGGCCTCCACCGTTTCGTGTCGGTGGGGAAGAACCTTATCGATATTCACCGCCTTCAGCGGTCCGTTTTCCCGGGAGTCGTAGTCGTCATAGAGGGCATAGGCCCAGAGGTCGTTTTCCAGATCGTGAACGATATGGGCCCGGGCGCTTTTTTCCCTTATTTCGTAGACCTGTCCCAGATCCTGTTTCCGCCGGAAACTGTCCACCGCGTTGAAGTCCTTTCCCGGCAACACCACGTATTCGTAGTCATCCCCTTGCGGGTTTATGCCATGGTCCAACCACGCCAAAGAACGGTAAGCCTGGGTATTGGGTGCGGCCAAGGCCTCTTGCTGCCGCTCTTCCGTACTCCCGCTTTTATCCAGAGTAAACCTCAGCCGCCATTCGCTAATCTTGCGCTCGACGTGCAAATGTTGCCCCGGCGGCACGTAGTAACCAGTTCCATAGGAATCCAACAGCGCATGGCTGTCCGCCAGTTGGGGCCGATCGTAGGTATAGGTATCCGCCGTGACGGCCGTAGCGCTGTTTATGAAAATCGGGCTGTTTTCCCGGTTTTCCTGATTCAGGTAATTCTGGAAGAGGGTAGTGTGGACCGGGTAGTTTTTGGGCGATTGGGAACGGATGTTGTCACCCAGCATTATGATGCGATCGCCCAAAAAAAAGTAGCTCTTGCGTGCCTCCAGGCCCGGGTCCTTCATGTCCGATGGGGTATTTTTCAGGTCAAACATGAAAATTCCGTGTTCCTTATTCAGTTCAACCCCGCCCACGGAGGTTGAGTCGATTCTCATCCTGGAAGTAATGACGTCATCGACCATATCAACGTCCGTGCGGGCGGGGGTGGTGGAACCATCGCGGTGGGACATGTCCTTCCCTTGAGTCGTCATCGGATTCCGAGTGGCTCCTCCGGTGGGGTTTAAAGGATCGTTGTAACGGATTTCCAGGGCTCCGTGGCTCTTGTAGATACCGTAAATCCCTTGGGGATTGCTCGCCGTGATGCCTCCTTCATAAGACCACCACCACTTGCTCATGCCCTTGGCAAAAGCAGTCCAGTTGTCGCGCTTCATGGCCATGGCCGGACTGTAAGGATAGGAACGAACGCCGCTGATGATGCGCGGTTCAATATTCCGCTTTTCGATTTCCTGCCGCGCCCGCGCCATAGTCGCCACATAACCCGGAAACCCTCTTTGATTCAGGCGATTGTCAGGCATGTAGGTAGTGGCAAATCCGGGTTGATAAGTGTTAGCCATAACCTGCAACAACTCCTCATCGGGCAACTCACCCGACATCGCGGCCAAGGGTAATAAAAAGTAACATTCCCCCACCATTCCAATATCCGGTCTGCCCCGGCCGCTCAAGCCGTCGGGAACACGGTCGTAATGGGCATAGAAAAACAACTCCCGGCTATATCCCTTTATTGCATCCAGTTCTTCTTCCGATAATTGCCAGGGAGTTCCCTGGAGGAATTCCGTCATTCCCGCCAAAGCGCCGGCGGCCTGGGGCACGTAGGCCGAGGTATAGTGGTACTTATGGTGGTTTCCCGTGTAGTCGGGTTTTAGAAAAGCGCGAACGCCCGAAACCGGAGTAGCCCCAAAAATGATGGTGGCCTTGGCCCGGTCGAGGTACTCCAGCTTGATTTCAAGTTCCTCCTCCGTTTCGTGGGGAAGCATCAGAATTCCCGGCAATAAGGACCCGCTATGTTGGCGCAAGACATCGGCCTGGCGAAACCCGGTCGCACGATCGAATTGGCCTATACCGTTTTCGGTTATATAAAGGTTCTTTTCAATCCCCCCCTGCGAGTTGTCGGCCTGGAGGGGTAAGCTTCCAAATATCAGAGTGCGGAAATGGGCCAAATCCCCCGCATCCATCACCGAACGCGTCAGGAAGGCTGCCCGACCCAGAATCCCTCGATAATTTTCCTCCTCTTCAATTTTGTCTTCGTCCAGGCCCGCCCACCGGAGCCATTTGATGAAATTGCGGGCTCTTTCCTCGTTCTCCGGTCCGGGAGACAGATGCAGGGCTAGACCCAATCCGTAAAAGGTCCCCATCAGTCTTCCGAATCCCCCCAACGCTTCCCCACCGACAACGGCGCCTCCTTCATTCAATTCGATATTGTATTCCTCGTACCGTTCCAGGCCCCTGTTGGCAAATTCCTGGGCCGAATCCAAGGCTGACTGGTAATCGTCGTACCCCGTTTCCTCAGGAGAAATCTCGTAGAAACCGCCTCCTACCTGCCGTTCGATCATTTTCTGCTCCAGGAATTCCACCCATTCCTGCATAGTCGATTGCGCATTGACCTGATTCCCAAACTGAAAAAATACAGACCATGACAAGGAAATAATAATGTCCCTCTTCACTGTAAGGATATTGGGAGGTTCCCTTCGCTGGAAAAACGATTCGATAATTTGGTATTTGTTCCCGAGTGAATAGGCAAATTTATTCTCAAATTGTTGAGGTCTCCTTTATGCCGGATATTGGCTTACCGGACAAAACGGATGCCCCGCTTGGGGCTGCGGGCGCTTCCACTTTACCAACTATGTCGATTCGCTTTCGCGTCTTCTTTGGTCAGTCGGACCAATTCAGGCATGACCCCGAGGGAGGGGAAATCTGCCTGGACAGTTCACTTGCTTGAAATAGCATATTGCTTTGTGAAGAAGCGAAGACACCTTATGCCGAATTGGCTTTGGATGTGGCCCGGTCTGTTCCTGTCGAGTGTTTCTGCGGAAATAGATTTCGAGCGGGACGTGGCTCCGGTATTTGAGGCGAGGTGTTTGTTCTGTCATAACCGGGCCGACGCGGAAGGTGACTTCAACCTGGAAACGCGGGCCGCGGCCTTTGGCCATCCGGATGCCATAGTCCCGGGTGAAGCTTCTCAGAGTTACCTGGTCCAAATGATCGGCGGGACGCTTCCGGAAATGCCGGAGGATGGGGATCCCCTGACTCATGACGAAGTTTCCAAAATCCGACAATGGATCGATGCCGGGGCCGACTGGCCAGAGGATCGTATTCTCGTCGACAAGCGGCCTCGAGATCTCGATTGGTGGTCGCTCAAACCTTTGGCAGGAGCCCCTGTTCCGCAGAACGATGTCCTACATCCGGTCGATGCCTTTATCCATGCCAACCTGCGGCGGAAACAGCTGAAACCGGTGAAGGAGGCCGATCCTCGGATCCTGATTCGTCGGTTGAGTTACGATCTGACCGGTCTGCCACCAACCCCTGAGCAGGCGGAAGGCTTTGTCGATGCCTACGATCCGGCCTCTTCAATGACCACGCGGGCAGCCGTTTGGGAAGAATGGGTCGACCGCTACCTGGATGCTCCGGAGTTTGGGGAAAAGTGGGCTCAACACTGGCTCGACCTGGCTCGGTTCGCTGAGACTCACGGTTACGACAAGGACAAGCTGCGCCCCAACGCCTGGCCATACCGGGATTATGTCATACGCAGCTTCAACGAGGACAAACCCTATGCCCGGTTCGTTCAGGAACAGGTCGCTGGCGATGTCCTCTATCCTGGTCAACCGGATGGCATCCTTGGTCTGGGTTTTCTGGCCGCCGGACCCTGGGACTACGTCGGTCATTGGGAAGTAGGCGAGGACAAGCTCGATGGTCGTATTGCCAAGCACCTCGACCGCGACGAAATGATCTCAGCCGTATTCAACGTCTTTCAAAGCACCACGGTGCAGTGCGCCCAATGCCACCACCACAAGTTCGACCCCATCCTGATGGAGGATTACTACCGCCTGCACGCCGTCTTTGCCGCGGTGGACCGTGCCGACCGCATTTACCATGGTCTTACCAATGAGCAACGGGAACGCCGTAAGGTCATCGTTCGTCAACTCAATGAACTGAGTGTGGAACAAGATAAAATTCTGGTTCAACTGGACCGGGAGGTGGAAGCCAGGATTTCCGGTATCGAGCGCCGCATAGCCGAGATCAAGGAAACCTATGGGACCAGTGAGGAACCGCAGTATGGATATCACTCCCAAATGGCATCCATTCCCGATACGGAGAAATGGGTGCAGGTCGATTTGGGTGCGTCGATAGAACCCACCCAGGTTTTCCTCATTTCCGCCTACCATCCCCGGGATGGCAATGGGGAGGGCTACGGCTTTCCGCTACGCTACCGGGTGGAAGGATCCAACGATCCGGAGTTCAGGAAAGACGTTCGCCTGATCTGGGACGCCACTTCAGAGGATCAACCGAATCCCGGATCGAAAACGGTATCGATGGATGTTGGGGAACCCGCCATTCGGTATGTCCGGGTTACTGCCACCCGGCTTGCCCGTTATGATACCAACTACCTGTTTGCCTTGGGTGAACTCCAAGCCATCGATGCTCGGGGTCGAACAAACTATGCCCTCAACAAAGCAGTTACAGCCTTGGACAGTTTGGAACTGGAAGACAATTGGCAAACCTCGCATCTCGTCGATGGGATTTACTTCAGGGCGAATTCGGAAGGGGCTCCTTTTGAGGAATTAAAAGCCCTTGAAGCCGAGATGGAGCGGATTCAGGCCGAGATACGCTCTCCTGAAATCCTGGCTCGCCAGGAGGAGATAGTTGCCCAACAGAAAGCGCTTCGGGAGCAACTGAAGCCATACCAGTCCGAGTCCCTGGTCTATGCGGCCAACGCCAACTGGGTGAACGGAAGCCGCTTCATGTCTACCAATGGGGATCCAAGACCCATTCACCTGCTCCATCGGGGCGATTTGCGTTCTCCCGGAAAAGCCATGCGTCCGGGTGCCCTGCCGCTTTGGGATGGCGTAGGGGAAACTTTTTTCGAATCCGATAATTGGGAGGAGGGGGAAGCTCGCGCGGAGCTGGCCCGTTACCTGACCCGAAGGGACAATCCGCTCATCTGGCGCTCGATTGCCAACCGCCTCTGGCAGTGGACCTTTGGCAAACCCCTGGCTGGGACCCCCAACGATTTCGGCCGCATGGGAATACTCCCTTCCCACCCTGAATTACTTGAATACCTGGCCGCCCGGCTACGCGATGACCCCCAACAATCTATCAAGAGGATGATCCGTCTGCTGGTGACCAGTCAAACCTACCGACGGTCCAGCCGTCACGATGAAGCCAATGCCAGGATCGATTCCGGTAACCAATACTGGTGGCGGGCCGATCGTCGCAGGCTCACGGCGGAAGAATTTCGGGATTCGCTCCTGGCCGTCAGCGGCGCCCTCAATCCGGACGAACGGGGCGGCCCGAGCTTTTACGACTTTGTCATACGGAAGCCTCGGCATTCACCGCACTACGAATACCACCTGCACGATCCGGACGATCCCAAGTCCCATCGGCGCACCATCTACCGTTTTGTCGTCCGCTCCCAGCCCCAACCCATGTTGACCACGCTCGATTGCGCCGACCCTTCCATTAGTGTGCCCATTCGGGACGAATCCACTTCCCCTCTGCAAGCGCTGACTCAGTGGAATCACGTATTGGTCGAGGCCATGGCGCGTCGATTCGGTCAACGGCTTTCCGAGGAAGCTCCGGATGACCTTGTGAAAAGAGCTTTTCTTCTGGCCCTGGGCCGACCTCCCAATGCCCGGGAACGTGAATTACTTGGCTCTCACTCTCGGAAATACGGTTCCGCCAGTATGGCCCGTGTCCTGTTCAACCTCAATGATTTCATCTACCTCGATTGAAATGAATCGAAGATCCTTCATAAGCACAATGGGTGGCATGGCTCTCGGTAGCCTGTTCAGCCGCGATGGTTTGCTGGGCGCTCCAGGCATCGTTCAGTCCCTGCACCACAAACCTCGAGCCAAACGGGTTGTTCAGCTGTTCATGGCCGGTGCGGCAAGCCAGGTGGATACTTTTGATTACAAACCGCTTCTGCAAAAGAAAGACGGCCAACCTTGGGATCCTGGCGAAGAGGTCGAGCTGTTTCAAAGCAGGCCCGGCGCCACATTTGCCAGTCCGTGGGCTTTCAAACCCTATGGCCGGAGCGGAAAAATGATGAGCGACATCGTTGCGCCCCTCGGGGAGGTAGTGGATGACCTGGCCTTCCTTCATAATGTGGTGGGAAAGACCGGCGTGCATAGCCAGGCCACCTTGCTACAAACCACCGGATTTAATTTTCCCGGGTTTCCCAGCGCCGGGTCCTGGGTGTCCTATGCTCTCGGCAGTGAAAACGACGATCTCCCCACCTTTGTGGTTTTGCCCGACCACCGCGGTTTCGCTTCGAACGGAGCAAAGAATTGGGGAACAGCCTTTCTCCCCGCCCTGCACCAAGGTACCATCATTCGTCCGGGTAATGAAAAACCCATCGCCGATTTGCGCCCGCCTGAGAGTAGTTTTATTACCCCCCATAGCGATAGGGCCGGACTCCATCTGCTGAACCGATTGAATGCTTCCCATGCGGCGGAGCGGGAAGGGGATAACCGATTGACGGCCCGGGTCCGTGCTTATGAATTGGCCGGGGCCATGCAACTGAGCGCCACCGATGCACTGGACCTTTCCAATGAGCCGCAATATATCAAGGACATGTACGGGCTTGCTCCCGAAGGCCCGGGTGTGGACGACAGTGTGATGAACGTCAAGGCGGAGACGGAATTCTTTGGCCGCAAATGCCTGGTAGCCCGTCGCTTGCTCGAGCGAGGGGTGCGCTTTATCCAGATCTGGAGTGGGAATGACAATGGCTTCCCCCGGCGCAATTGGGACAGCCATGAGAACCTCAAGCGAGATCACGAGCCATTGGCGCTCGGCATGGCCCATGGATCAGCCGCCTTGATCAAAGACCTGAAACAACGCGGTATGCTGGATGACACTATCATTTTATGGACCACGGAGTTCGGCCGCATGCCCTGCTCGCAGGGTAGTTCAGGCCGGGACCACAATCCCTTTGCCTTCACGAACTGGATGTGCGGCGGCGGATTGAAACCGGGCACCTACGGGGAAAGCGATGAGTGGGGATTCAAGCCCCGGGATCGGAGCAACTATTCAACCGTATACGATATTCATGCCACCATACTCCATCAGTTGGGAATCGATCACAAACAACTCACCGTGCGACACAATGGCATCGATCGCCGTCTGACCGACGTGCACGGGCGCATTCTCAATGCCATGATCGGGTAAACAACCCCTTACTTTTTCGACTTGCCCCGCAAGTCCAGGACCCGGCTATCCTCCCCGGGAAATAGAACGTTCAAGGGTTGGCGCTCCCCTTTGACTACGTTGATGACTTGCACGCTGAAGGGCATTTCCTCGGCGGATGAAACTTGGTATTCTTCCCAATCCGAAGCATCGATTTTCCACTCCCCCGTAATGACCACTGTCGTGTCGAAGCGAGAACTCTCCGTCAGTTCCTCGTCGCCAAAAGCGGTGAAGCGCAGGTCGAATGCCGGTTGCAAAGGCCCTCCGGGTTTGGCGCGCAAGGTGATTAATTTGGCTATGAACCCCTTCGCTCGGGACAAGAGTTGGGCCTTTTCCGCCTTGTCCATGGTCTCTAAAGCGGCCACCATCAGGTAAGGCTCGTGCAGGGGATCCGGGGCAAAACACCGCGGATCGACTTCAACCTGAATCGTCGCAGTACCATCGCTGGCAAAGAAGGATCGAACCGGAATATCGGGGACGGGATGAGCAAAAGCTCTGAGAGGTATGAGGAGTGTCGCCACCAGGACCACCCGCATTTGTAAGGCGCTAAGGGATAATTTCGACATTGAAAAAAATAGTTGCTTAAAATTGCCGATGAAGGTATTCAATTGCAATCTGTCTTTTTCAATCGGAATCTCTATTAATCAACAGAAAGGTCTTCATGAAATACATTATTACTATCTTAGTGGCTCTGGCCATTGGCGCCGGTTCCGCATGGGCCGGTTGCAACAAAAAAGTTAGCAGCATCGGCAAACTTAAAAGCTGGGATGCAGATACTAAAAAGATCACCCTCGTGGTCCAGCTATCCAGCAACGCCAAGCAACTGGAGGCAAAATCGGCCCAGTTGACCATGACGCCGGACAGCACTATCGTCCACGGCGGTCAGGTTGACTCCGTCAACATCGCCGATGTTGTGGGCAAAAGAATATCTGTGCTGAGTGAACACGGAAAAATCGATTACGTCATCACTCTGGCCGATAAGAGCTGAACCAGCCTAATTTTTCCAAATCTAAACCGCTGAAGCTTCCGCTTTAGCGGTTTTTTTTGCCCGTTCCCGATCTCGAAACCCTATTCCCGCTAGTGTGGAATCCTAAAAATAAACCACCACAGAGAACACAGAGGTCACAGAGAGGTGCGTCTCTCCCCCTCTTTGCGTCCTTTTGCGCTCTTTGCGAGAGTCCCCCCTCCCCACATTCCATCACTCCCCCCAATATTAAAAAAAATTTGAATTGGGAGCGCAAATAACCTAACCTTCAGGCTTGCTTTTGAATTTGCCGCGCAATTTGGCATTGGTCGCATTCATACCGGGCTCTCGACCTCAATGACGTAACGGAGTTCTTACACTAATCTCTCACACACCGTTCCAAAATGACTGAAAAAATCAAATGGTTCTCCCACCCAATCCTCGCAGCTCTGATCCTTGGAATTGTGGCCGTGCAAACTCCGCTATTGGCCCAGGAAGAAGACGAGGAAGAAGTTTATACCCTGAGTCCTTTCGATGTCAGCGAAGAAGATACTGTCGGTTACTTGGCCCGGTCCTCGCTGGCCGGAACCCGTTTGAACACGCCGCTGAGCGACATTGCCGCCACCATCAGTGTTGTCACCGAGGAATTCATGGAGGATACCGGTTCGACCGATCTGCAGGAACTCCTGGTCTACACTTCCAATACGGAAGTGCTCGGTATCGGGGGTAACTTCGCCAACCCAAATGAGTCCATTGTAGTTGGGGCCATTCAGGATTCGCAATTCACGCGCCCCACCCAGAACACCCGGGTTCGGGGCTTGGCCGCGGCTGACCTGACGCGGAATTATTTTCCCACCGCCGTAGCAATGGATTCCTACAATACGAGTCGGGTGGTTATCAACCGCGGGGCGAATGCCATCCTTTTCGGCCTGGGCAGCCCGGCAGGTATTATCAACAATCAAACCATTGCTCCGATTTTCCAAAATTCAGGCGAGGTCTCTTTTATGGCCGGTAGCTATGGCACCATCCGCTCAGAGATCGATGTGGAAAAAGTGCTGGTAGAGGATAAGTTGTCTTTCCGGGTTGCGGCATTGCATGAGGATATCAAGTACCAACAGGATCCGGCCTACGAACGCGATCAGCGCGTTCACGGTATCTTTGAATTCCGGCCCTGGGAAAATACCACCTTCAAGCTAGCCTACGAAACGGGTTCGATCACCGCTAATCGTCCTCGCTCCTTACCCCCACAAGATATGGTAACACGCTGGTTCGATCCGGCTCCCAATGGCACCCCTCAGGGAAGAGCCAAGCCCGTTCACGATGCCCACAATCATTTCCAGCTCTTTATCTACCGGGATGGCGACGACGTCGACTATACGGGAAATACACCGGGGGATGTCGCCGACAGACTCTATTTTGGCCCGATCGGATTCACCTTTGAAGCGGCTGTCGGGTATGCCGACGCCAACCAAGCGGTTGGAGGAGGCGTTTTCCCCAATGGGACGCAGGCATTTGTTCCCATTATTCATCCCCGGTATGGCGTCGACCTCTCTACCGTGAATCCCGATGGTTCGGGAGGCATCAGTTTTCAATCTTTTGTCACCATGCGTGGCGTCAATCAGCTATACTCTGAAATGCTGGGTATGCCGACGGATCAGAACGGCAATTCAAAATCGGTGACCCGCAATTTCTACGTCAACGAGCACATTCAGGACACCAGCCTGTTTGATTTTCGTAACCTGCTCGTCGATGGTCCGAACAAACGGGAGAGGGAGGATTTTGACGTAATGTCCGGCTCTCTGGAGCAAACCTTCTTCGAGGGTAATGCAGGTTTGGCATACTTCTTCAACAAGGAGGAGTATTCCAGCGACTTCATGCAGGTATTGGACGACGGTTCCCGTTTCCAGGCCATCGCGGTCGATGTAAACACTGTCTTGCCAAACGGCGACCCCAATCCGAACTTCGGTCGCCTTTTCCTGTCCGCCGGTGGCAGGGGTGGAATTACCCGTCTTAGGAATCTGGATCTGGATAACCATCGTTTTACCGGTTTTTACAAATTCGATCTCACCGAAAGGGTAGGTGGTTTCCTCGGAGAACTTCTCGGAGATCACACCTTTACGGTTCTGGAGGAATATGCCCGGAGAGATTCCCGCAATTTCACCCTGTCCAACTACGACTGGGGTGATGACTTCCGGACCATGGGCACACCTCCCAATCCGAATAACGCGACAGCAGTGGGTAGCCTGATTTATATCAGTGACAGTATTGCAAATCAGTCCAGTTCGGCCGGAGCCAACGCCTCCAACCTGAAAGCCAAGCTCGAGTTTCAACCGCAATACACCATGAGTTATTTTGACAGGGAGACGCAGTTGCATACCACCGGCACATTCACTACCGTTGCCGACCAGCCTTCCGGAGGGGTCCTGTCCAAGAACAATATCGATAGCAGGGCCTTTATTCTACATAGCAAATTTCTGGATGACCATATGGTTGCCACTTATGGTTATCGTGAGGATGACGTGAAAGTCTGGTCGAATGGGAATCCTCCCAGGATGCCTAACAATCGCCGGGATATCAGCCCAGACTCCTTTGCCCTGCCCGATTCGCCCTCCTTTACTTCCAAGTCCGATTCCACCAGTTGGGGGGTCGTTTTGCACACGCCCGATGAATGGATCGAATCCATGTTTAAAGGTGTGGGTTTAAGCTTCCACTTCTCCCAATCCGATAACGCTCAAATCGGACAGGAACGCAGCAACCTCCTCGGCATGAACCTCGGTCCCGTAAGCGGTGAAACCGAAGAAAGTGGATTTACCATAAGCTTTGCCGACAAAAAATTCAGCATCCGGGTGAATCAGTATAAAACCCTGCAGATCGGGGAGGACTCTGGATTGACAACTAATTTTAACGGGTTCCTCGGACCTTATCTGAGCAGTTATGCACCCGTAGCCCGGCAGCTGAACATAGATACCGATCTATTGCAACAGGCTGACATTCAGGATCTGGCCGGGTATACAGCGCTGCAAAACGCTCCCTACGTGATCGATACCTTGAATATCATGATCAGCCCTGATGGCGAAACCGTCCAGCGAAGCACTCCTCCCGGATTGGTGTTCCCGACTGACCTGTTGTCCGAAGGTTTGGAAATTGAAGCCGTTGCCAACATCACCAGCAATTGGAGGCTCCTGCTCAATATCTCCCAGCAGGAGGTGGTTTCCACCAACACCGCTCCTATCCTGGGCAGATTCATCCGTGAGGACGTCGATCCTACCCTTGACCGATTTGGCCATTTCCCAACCAACGCCGGTCAGTTTGAGACGATTCGAAGTTTCACCGAACGTTTCGGGCTCCTCCAGTCCAAAATCAAGATCTCCGAGGATGGGGGAATTAAAACCAACGAAATCCGCGAGTGGCGCTGGAACCTCATCACCAACTACGAATTCGACGGCGAAAGGTTGAGGGGCTTTAATGTGGGCGGGGCAGTACGTTGGCAGGATAAGATCGGAATCGGTCGTCCTATTATCAACCATCCCGAACTCGGGTTCATTCCCGACTTGGCAAATCCTATTTTCGGACCTTCCGAAACTCAGGTGGACGCCTGGATTGGCTGGAAGAAGGACCTCGGCCTCATCCTGGGGCAGAACACGCTCCTCAAAGTTCAACTGAATATCCGAAACCTTCTGGACGAGGACGAACTTATCCCCGTAGTTGCCAACCCGGATGAAACCATTCCGGTGGTACGCATCCCGGCGGAACGCAGGTTCGAATTGAGTGGATCGCTCAGTTACTAATCTGAATCATAACCTTTGCAACGAGCCGGGAATTCACAGGATGGAGTTCCCGGCTTCTTAATCAAAAACACTTCTCATTTCCATTCCCATGAAACGGTTCGTTTTTCACCTCACCCTTATTCTCACATTTTCAATGGGGTCGCTTTTCGCCCACAAGCCCAATGTCCTCTTCCTGGCCATCGACGACCAGAACGACTGGATTGGCTGCATGAATACCCATCCCATGGTGAAGACGCCCCACATGGACAGGTTGGCCGCCCGCGGCACCTTATTTACCAACGCCCATATCCAGTCCCCTTTGTGCAATCCCTCACGCACCAGTCTCATGGTGGGCCTCCGCCCCAGTACCACCGGAGTCCATGGCCTTCGACCCTGGTTCCGCGACGTGCCGCAATGGGCCGATCTCGTCTCGCTTCCCCAACATTTTGCCAACAACGGTTACCAGACCTACAGCAACGGGAAGATCTATCACGGCCTTCGCTCTCAACCGGCGGATATGGACAACCCCGAATTCCAACACTGGGGCTCACCCGGTGGCGTCGGTTCCAAGCCACCTTCCAAACTTATCCCCAAAACCCCCTTCGGCAATCATCCTCTCATGGATTGGGGCGTCTGGCCGGATGACAACGACGACTCGAAAAAGGGAGACTACGATGTGGCTTCTCAGGCAATCGCCATGCTGGAGAACATGCCTGAGGATAAGCCTTTCTTTCTCGCCGCAGGATTTTTCCTCCCCCACGTGCCCTGTTATGCCACCCAGAAGTGGTTCGATCTTTATCCCGACGATGCCTCCATCCTACCGGAAATGCCCAAGGACGACCGCGAAGACACCCCCCGGTCATCCTGGTGGATCCATTGGAGCTTGCCCGAGCCGCGGCAAAAGTGGATCGAAGAAAACGACCAGGCTATCAATCTCGTCCGTTCCTACCTGGCCTCGACCAGCTTTGTCGACAGCCAGATCGGCCGCATCCTCGACGCCCTCGAACGTTCGGGATTCAAGGACAACACCATCGTGGTTGTCTGGAGCGACCACGGTTACCACCTCGGTGAAAAACTCATAACGGGAAAAAACACGCTCTGGGCCCGCTCCACCCGGGTGCCGCTCATTTTTGCCGGCCCCGGCGTCACTGCCGGGCAACGCTGTAACCGACCGGCCGAACTTCTGGACCTATATCCCACCTTGATCGACCTCTGCGACCTGCCCGAGCTCAAACACCTGGAAGGACTCAGCCTGGTTCCTCAACTGACCAATGCCAACGCCTCGCGTAAACGTCCCGCCATCACCTCCCATAACCAGGGGAATTTTTCCATCGTTTCGGAAAAGTGGCGCTACATCCGCTACGTGGACGGAGCTGAAGAACTCTACGACCAAGTCAATGACCCGCACGAATGGACCAACCTCGCTTCCCAAAAAGAAGGAGTCTTGAAATCCATGCGAAAGTGGCTGCCCAAAATCGATAACGGTCCGGTCGCCGGTAGTTCCCACCGGGTGCTGACCTATTACCAGGGTGTCCCGGTCTGGGAAGGTACACCCATCGGTGAAAACGACCCCATTCCCCAGGACTCTCCCTGAGACCGAAGAAGGGATGCGTTGGGGTCATTTCGAAACGTAAACGGTAGGGCGGCGGCATCCTTGCCGCGCCGGGTGTCGAAGGCGCAAGTTACGGCATCGCGGGGACGCGATTGCCCTACCATTTCAAAACGTAAGTGGTAGGGCGGCGGCATCCTTGCCGCGCCGGGTGTGAAGGCGTATGTTGCGGCATCGCGGGGACGCGATTGCCCTACCATTTAAAAACGTAAGTGGTAGGGCGGCGGCATCCTTGCCGCGCCGGGTGTCGAAGGCGCAAGTTACGGCTCCATAACGCCCCGGAGGAGGATGGGCGCCTCCGGGCTTGGCTGCAGGTCCCCCACCGTCAGTTTCAGCTCATTTCTGACTCGGTTCTCCTCGTCCCTGATCTGCAGTCGAATTTCCGGGTCCGGCGTTCTCCAATCGATTTTAATCAACCCAAATCCTTTTTGGTTGAAGACTTGGCCGACCCTGTATCGGTTTGGCTCACCGGAAAATGACAACATCGGGTGGGTCAGTCCGCTGCTGGTAATATCTATAATAGGGTAGGGAGTATCCCCGTCGTCCTTCCTGGATATCTCGTGGAAATGACGATCGCCACTGAGAAACAGGACTCCGGAAATTTTCTTGTTACGAATGAAGTTCAGGAGCCGGTTACGCGTCTTGGGAAAATTGGCCCATTTCTCGTAAGGATGTTCCTCCGATAGGAATTGTATGCCGGAAACGATCAGATTGAGCCGGGCTTGGCTGCCGGAAAGTTCGGATTCCAGCCAACGCCATTGCTCCTGTCCCAGCAGGTCGCCATCCGGACCCGGACGATCGGCGTTATAACGATTGTCGATTAACAGTATTTTTACTCGCTTACCCGGTGGCCCGAAATCGTAATTCGTGTAAATGCCTTGCTGGCGCCGGCGGGGACTGTCCTTCGGTTCATCCAGAAAATCTAACAACAGTTGTTGGGAAGCCGCTTTGGTTTTGAACCACTTGCCCGTATTGTTTTGGCCGTAATCATGGTCGTCCCAGAGGCCGATGATGGGCAACGAATCCCTGAATATTCGATAGTCATTTTGGCTGAGTTGCTTTTCGTAGGTCTGGCGGAGGACCGCTTCATCCTTGCTATCCCCATAGACGTTATCGCCGCCCCAGATCCACAGGTCGGGTTTCGCCGCCAGAATTACTCCCCACATGGGTTGCGGCAAGTTCTCCCGGTTGCATGATCCGAAAGCAATCGAGGTCAACGGACGGCTCAGATCCTCGGGATAATAAGCCGACACAGAGGACTGCAGGAGGGGCAATAATAGTAAAAGAAGAAACTCAGCGGAATAATGCCTTTGCATGGTCAGGATCTTATGGTTTAATAGAACCTAGTAACCTTGGCACGACGGTGGAGATCAATCAACTGAATCATACGGCTATCCATGTAACCAATCTGGATAGGAGTGTGGCCTTTTATCGGGACGTATTGAAGCTCAGGCGGATCCTGCGGCCCAAATTCGAATTCGATGGGGCCTGGTTTCAAACCGGTCCCGGCCAGGAACTCCACCTTATCCTGTCGCCTACCGCCAATACCACTCCCCCCGATCGTCACACCGCCTACCGGGTGGCCGATATGTCCGCCGCTCAGGCCCACCTCAACGCCCTCGATGTGGCCTATATGGGGCCCAAGCACCGCCCCGATGGACCCCTGCAACTGTTCTTGTGCGATCCGGATGGGCACGTAATCGAGTTGACTGAGTTTAAACCTTAGCCCGCATTTCTCAATTCACATACTTTTGCACGATGGGAATACGCCGTCCCACCCCGAAAGCCAAAGGGGTTATCTTCAGGCCGGGAGCGGCTTGTTTGCGCTTGTATTCATTGAGGTCCACCATTCGAACCACGTCGGAAACCATTTTCGGATCGTAACCCATGCCGGCAATGTCCCGTCGGGATAGTCCCTCTTCCACGTAGGCTTTGAGGATGGCATCCAGGACGTCGTAAGGGGGCAAGCTGTCTTCGTCCTTCTGATCGGGCCGCAACTCGGCGGAAGGTGGCTTGGTCAGAGTCGACCGAGGGATGATTTCACCCTTCCGGTTAATATGACGCGCCAGTTCGTAAACCTTGGTTTTGGGTAAATCCGAGATGACCGCCAGCCCGCCGCACATGTCGCCGTAGAGGGTGCAATACCCAACGGCGAGTTCGCTTTTGTTTCCAGTGGTCAGCAACAGGGCCCCGAATTTATTGGAAAGGGCCATGAGGAGTAGTCCGCGGGCACGGGCCTGGATGTTTTCTTCTGTTACGTCCCGCTTTCGATCGCGAAACAGGTCGGCCAGGGCAGACTCCGCCGCCGCCACTACTTCGGCTATGGGAAGGTAGTGAAATTCGATGCCCAGGTTTTGGGCGAGACCGCGGGCATCATCCCTGCTGTGTTGACTGGAAATTTCCGAGGGAAGGCTGATGCCGATGACATTTTCGGCTCCCAGAGCGGCCCTGGCAATGGCGGCTGTGACGGCGGAATCGATTCCACCGCTCAGGCCAACCAGGACCCGCTTGAATCCGCACTTCCGCACGTAATCCTTCAGTCCCAACACGAGCGCATCGTGGATATCGTTCATTTCGGATTGGACAAAGGTCGGGGCGAAATTTTCCGGCCCGTGCGGAAGATCCACTACCCTGAGGTCTTCCCTGAATGCTTCGAGGCCGGCGATAATCCGGCCTTCGGCATCGGCCGCCAGGCTGCGGCCGTCGAAGATCAATTCGTCGTTGCCGCCAACCGCATTGCAGTAAACCACCGGGCAACCGCATTTCCGGGCAGTTTCACTGAGAAGGGCCTTGCGTAAATCGTTTTTTTCATTGTGCCAGGGACTTGCGGAGAGATTCAGGACCAGATCGACCTTGCCTTCCGCCAGTATTTCCAAGGGATCCAGGGGATACCGTTTTCCGCCTGCAATCACCGGATGAGTCCAAATGTCCTCGCAAATCGTTACCCCTATCTTGAGGCCCTTGAAGTAAAGGGCGCCGGGTCCCTCTGCAGGATGGAAGTAGCGGTCCTCGTCGAACACGTCATAGGAAGGGAGAAGGGTCTTGTGAAATTTTTTTTCCACCTGGCCATCGTGGCACCAGGCCGCCGCATTGAAAAAATCGCGGCCTTCTTCCATGGGATTTGCTTCCACGAAACCGATGAGCAGGGGAACGTTCCCGACTCGGCGGGCAATCTGCCGAAGAGAATCTTCATTATCCGCAACAAACCTGCCTTTGAACAACAAGTCCCTCGGCGGGTATCCGGTTACGGCCAATTCCGGAAACAGGACCAGTTCGGCCCCCTTTCCGCACAATCGTCTGTAGGCTCGGATGATTTTGATCCGATTGCCTTCCAAATGACCCACGGTGGTGTTGATCTGCGCGATGCCGATTCGCATTTTCCAAGGAGGATGAAGGCCAAATGGTAATCGGGCAAGATGATGCTTTGCAATCCGGGTTCATTATCCCGATCCTGCCCCCATGTTGATACTTGCCTCCGGCTCTCCCCGCCGAAAACGCCTCCTGGAATCGATCGGAATCCCCTTCAGGATTTTCCCGGCCCAGGTCGAGGAGATGAACCACATCCCCGACCCGCGGGAATTGGTCGAAACCAATGCCCGCATCAAATCCGGCTGGGTGGCCCGGCGGTATCCGGGCGAATGGACCCTGGGGGCGGATACGACGGTATCCCTGGGCCGCGAGATTTTGGGCAAGCCGCGGGATCTCGGCCAAGCCAGAGAGATGTTGAAGCGCCTGGCCGCCCGCACCCATACGGTTTACACGGCGGTAAGCCTGGTCAGCCCGGAGAGAAAAACGGAGGAATTATTGACCGTGACCAGCCGGGTAACCTTCAAGTCCTTGGATGATGCCACAATCTCGGAGTACTTCAAGATGGTGAATCCCTTGGATAAGGCAGGTTCCTACGGGATACAGGAGGGTGGGGAACTTGTGGTCGACCGATGGGAGGGTTCCTTTTCCAACATCATGGGGCTCCCTCTCGAGGAAGTCGGGGAATTGTTCAGGCGCTACGAATTACTTTAATAATAGATACCTCGTCCTGAAAAGCTCCTTTGACGATGAGGAATCGATATTGCGCCAAGTTCAGGCGTTACCTCGTGCTTCCGCGATGATGAGATCCAGAATGTCCCGGCTTGAAACCGCCCCGACAAACTTGTCCGACTCGCGTTCTACGACCGGCATCACCGTAAGCGAACGTTCCGTCATGCGCTGAAGGACGTCCTCCACCGGTTCGTCGGGATGGGCGCGGGGGGGGTTGCGGCGTACCATTTTTCGCACCTTCGTGGTCGACCAGGCACCCTTGGGCAGGTAGCGCAACATGCCCAGGGATACGATTCCGGTGAGGTCGCCTTTGTTGACAACGACATAGTCCTGCTGGTGGGGAACTATCCACCTGTCGGCAAAGGCGCGCACCGTCAGCCCCGAATCGGCGAAGGTGCGCTTGGGGTCGAGTATCTCCCCCACCGTGATGTCCTGAAGAACGAAGCGGGCCAGAACCGGCGGCAAACGATCCGGAAGCTCTTCTGCCGCCGATGTTTTGGACCGGTGGATGACCGCGTTGATCGCCGGCGGCATCAACAAAATATACCCGAACATGATCAATACCAGCAGGGAAAAGATGTCATCTCCAATGACACCGGTCTCAAAAAGTACGAGCAGCAGGGCCACTTCGGCAACGCCCTTGGCCATCAACCCGGTGGCAAGGGCAAAGGGTGTTTCCAGCCGGGCTACGAGGGCGCCGAGGAGGGCCCCGGTAAACTTTCCGACAAAGGGAACGAGCACGAGCGCGGCAATGGTCAACCCGGGCAACTCGGTGAAGGACAGGCTCAAGTGCAAGCCGGCCGCGGCGAAGAACAGGGGCACGAAAAAACCCTCTGCCGTACTGCGCATGCCGGGGCTGATGTCCCGGCTTACCTGGTAGGGCATCCCCGACAAGGCGGCGCCGAACAACAGCGCGCCGAGGGATCCGTGCAATCCCATCTTTTCGGCGCCGACCACGGTGAGGAACAGCCCGCCCAAAATCAGACCGAAGGAAAGTTGCGGAACGTAGAGGATGCGTTGCAGCATCATGATCAAGGGCGGAATCACCCGGCTTGCCAGCACCCATGTCACCACTGTAAAGGCGGCGATCTTGCCCAGCAGGAAGAGAACCCCGATCCAGCTCATTTCTGTTCCATGCTCGCCGATGGTGAATCCCACTATAAGCAGGAGGAGGAGTTCGGCAATGAGCGCCGTCATGAAGATTCTGATTCCAATGGGTTCCCGTAGGTGCCCCTCGTCGACAAGTATCTTGGCCACGACACCCAAACTGGTAAGCGAAAGGATTCCGGCCAGGGCAATGGACGCCCCGAAGTCGAGACCCAACCCGAAGTCAAAGAAAACGTCCGAGGTAATCGCCATGGAAATGAGCAGGGGAACGAGGACGGACAGGATTGCGGCTACGAAATAGCGGCCGCGGATGGCGGCCATGAAACTGGAAATGTCGAGTTCGTCCAGGCCGATGAGAAAGAACAGGAGAAAGATGCCGATACCCAACAGGACGTGCATCTCGCTGGTGGGCTCGATGATTCCCACAACCGGCCCCAGAAGGATCCCCGTCAGCGTATAGGCGACGATGGCATTGATCCGGAATCGCCGGAGCAGACCCTCCAGCAATTTTGCAACTACGACCAACAGGCCGATTGAAAGCAGCGCATTCTGGATCATGTGAAAATCGAGCTCATCGCGGTGGCTCGAATGCCGATCCCCATCCGCAATGCAGTAGCGTTCTCACAAAATAAGTTGCCCCATTTTGTCGAAAATCTCATTTTTCAGCAAATTTCTGAATGGCTTTGGGCGCAAACGCCGCCAACAGGAAATACAAAACGAGTTCGGTCTTATCGCTGTCTGCTCCCCATTCGAAAACTTGCGCGGTCGCCAGAATTGCCGCGACGACCAAAGCTAGCAACGACATCAATCGCATGGAGGAAGGGTTTCCCTGGTCGTCCGATAAAAAACGCTTGGAAGCGATGCTTGGGGAAGGGTTTGCCTGAGATTCGTTCATAAAAATGTGCTGTATTATTGTTCCGGTAATAGTGAAAACGGTCTGCTTTCCTGTGAAACAATATTAGGATCCAACGCAGGAACCGAAAACCTCAAAACAGGATGCTGTACCATGAAAGGAGAGATAAGTCCTGGGATAGGCTTGGAGCAAGCCCAAACGGAGGCGCGAAAGCCACCTCGAAATACCTGAAAACTATAGAGGCCTAACCCTTCAGCTTAAAGCCGATGCCACGGCGCCTTTCAATTTTGAAAGACCTGTTTTGGCCACTTCCAAAGCGTCCTGTTTCCAGTAGATTGGATTGAAGAGTTCCAGGGAAAGTACCATCCCGGAATTGATTCCCGCCAAATCCTGCAATATCCGGTCCAATGGCGCCACCCCGTCGCCTGGATAAACCCGATCCTTGTCCGCTATGGTTTCCCTGGGCGGATCGGCTGGATAGTCATTCATGTGGAAGGCCGGGACGCTGGTTTGTGAAAGCATTTTCAGCCCGGTGAAATCCGATCCCCCTTTATAAATGTGATAGACATCCGGCAAGAGACAGGCGTCCGGATGTCCGCTTTCAATTGCCACCAACACAGCCTCCCCCAAGCGGTGAAGGTTTTTGGAAAATCCCCACACCTCCAACATCGGGGTCACACCCATTTCCTCCCCGAGTTCCAGCAGCGCCCGATAGCGTTTGGCCGCTTGAAAGAGATCGAGCCCTTCCCTTCGGGTCGCTCCCGCCGGAGGGGCGGCCATGCGCTTTCCGCCAATTTTCCTCAGTATTTCCATGTCCCTCCTGGCTTCTTCCAGGCCCGCCGCCCGTTCCTGGGGATCATCCACAATCCATTTAGCAAACCCGATGCCGCTTTCCACCGTCAATCCCAGGTCTTTGATCCTCGCATCCAGTTCCTTGAGAGTTCCACCCTCCGATACGTAGGCACGAATGTTGCGAGTCCATAGTTCAAGGGCGTCGTATCCCGCTTCCGCCGCGACTTCTATCTCCTTGATCAGTCCCAGGTTCTGTCCGCGAATGGTGCTGGTATTGAGGCAATACTTGAAGGCGGTCGCGTCCATGGAGTTGCTTTCGGGGTTGGAACCGCCGGCCGCATTCAATAGGTTGACGCCAATGGCGGCCCCCGTTGCGGTTCCCATGAATTTTCTGCGTGAGGTGGGTTCCATATTTAAATCGTTAGGAGAGGATTTAGCCGGGGGCAAACCGCCGTCACTATCCCCGCAATTCCTCATACATGTGAAATTGCTCCATCATTTGGCGGGCCTCTTCCATTCTACGGGCACGACGCTCTTCCGGTATGGAGAGGTCGAATTGTACCCGGGGCAGCGCGATCAGTATGCTTCTGGGACGTCCCTGCCTAGTGTTTTCGGCAATTATTTGCATGGCCTCGGCAAATGCGGTTTGACGATCCCGGTCCGTAGGGAGTTCCAGAAACAAGGCGAGAAACTCCAACAATCGAGGGTGCATGGTTACGTCCGCCCCTCCAAAAAATTGCCAATAGGCTCCCGATACGGCTGTTTTCGCGAAGTTGTTCCATTCCAGAAAGCCGTATTGTCTCACCGGTTGTATCGTGATCTTGGGAAGTTCCGGAAACAGAAACCCGGACATCCTCTCCCGACTGGGAAGTTTTTCCGGATATTTCAACCAGGGCAGGGCAAGGGTTGCGAAAAGGTATTGGTCGCGATAGGAATTTTTCTCCACCTCCGGTACGGAGACTTGTTCCCGGAGCACAATCGTTGTCGGGTAACTCATTTTATTGAGGAGGGCAAGGGTGCGGTTTTGTCGATCCATCCAGTTCAATGCATCGGCCCAGGGTTCCGGGTCCTCCAGGGCATACCGGTCAAAATTCCAAAAACTCAACGCCAGGGATCTCCACTCCTCCGGATTGCTCAGAAAATGTTCGGGAGAATTCGCGAACAGGTTCAAGAGTTCCCCAAAGGTATCCGTTCGTTCGCTTTTATTCTTGTGGGACAGGGTGGAGGCCAGCAGAGACTGGGCTATGATGCGGTCATTTTGCTGAAAGGTTGTAAAATATATCAACCCCTGCCCGTCGGGATTCCCCTTGAAGGCCTCCTTGATCTCCCCGATACACTTCGGACAACTGAGTTTGTAAACGTGGATGAGATCGGGATTATTCGGCCCGGCCAACCAGCCGAAAGCGTTCTCGATCAGTTCATTCGCGCCATAGGAAAAGGCCTTCTGCCCTCGGGCGGAAACGGAAAAGAAAACCAGCGCCAAAACCAGCAGACAGAATCTCCCCCGGTTTCCTGCCATTGCCTCACGCATGCCCATAACTTAAAAGGTCAGGAAAATTTGCCTCCTTTCAACCCAATTCCTCCCAATATTACCTTTGGCCCCCCCATCACCACATTCCACCACTCCATCACTCCACCACTCCTTCCCTCCTTTCCTTTCGATCACGATTAATCCTTTGTGCCTCTGTGCCTTTTTGCCATCTCGCCTTGGCGAGATCCAATTCCTAATTCCTAATTGGCGCCCCTGGGCGCCTCCAAGGACGCTGCTTTGTAACCAAATCGGAACAAAAAGTGGGTTTACATACCTTTTACGCTGGGGGATACTGTTCAGCAATTAAGCGCCACATTTATCCCTGATCCAATCTCTTTCCCCCTTCCTCGTGACGGGGTTGGACAGGAAGTCAGGTGAAATGATTGCCGCTGATTTTTGACGGCCCGTCAGGGGGCTTGCACATGAAACGGTTTTTTCACAGCGAACTGGAAGACTTCCACAGCAACCTCATCATGATGGGGCAGAAGGCTATCGAAGTTACCCGCAAGGCCTGCAAGGCCATCCTGGATTTGGACCCCAAACTGGCCCGAGAAGTCCTTGAAGAGGATGATGTAATCGATAATTTGGAAATAACCATCGATACCAAGGCCATTCGCTATATCAGCCTGCGTGCTCCGGTAGCCAACGACCTTCGCCTGCTCATGGTCGGCACCAAAGTAACCCACGATCTCGAAAGGATAGGGGACGAGGCATGCGGGATTGCCAAACGGGTTATTCGCATCAGCCGCATCGCGGCTCCCAAACTGGATCAGGAATTTCCCGATATGATTACTTTGACCATCGGTATGCTGAACGACGCCATCCAATCTTTTTTGGAGGGCGACGTGGAACTGGCTGAGGAACTGATTCGGCGGGATCGTCTGGTCGATGAATTCAACTACAATATTTTCCACAATCTGACCCGGCGGATCATGAGGGATCCGGAAACCGCTTTGGAGTCGCTGGAGAGCATGTTCATCTCCAAATCCCTGGAGCGGATTGCCGATCATGCCTGCAACTTGGCCGAGCAAGTGGTCTCTCTCTTCCGAGGTGAAGACATCCGGCATTCCCCGGAAATCAAAGCCCTTAAGACAAAGGACAGGATCATTTAGCATCCGCCAAGGAGTCCCGATTGGATCCCCTGAGCATCCGGCAAGGGATCAGTCCTGGATTTTCAACATGGGGACCTGTAAAAAACAAGGAACTGACCACGACTGGCGTCCCTGGGCGCCTCTCCCCCTTTGCGCTTGGCGCATACATTTTATTCAACTGTAGGAGCGGCTTTGCGCCGCGATTCTCCAACATGGCGGAGAAAACGGTTGAATTCCTCTGGCCGGTTGGTTGGCTTCCAAACTTCCCCGTCCAAAATCGTTCCGTGGAAATACCTTCCGTCCAGATACCCTTTGCCCGGCCTATACCCCATTTGCCGCACGCGGTATCCTGTAGTTTTCCGACTATGGAGAACGTTGTCCAATATGAGGAGAGGCTGCCCGAGGCGGTTGCCCGTCTCAAGGTGGCCTATCCGAGGTTTGTTTCCCATCATTGGGTGTTGCAATGGGAAGCCAATTTGCAGACCCGCCTCCAATTGCGGGACAGGGTGGTGTTTTGCCTGTGCTCCCTCCATGCCGCCAAAGCCTTGCAGCGCTATGTCGGAATTGACCGGGTAAGGCTTTTTTCCGATGAATCCCGCGCCGTCGTTTCGGTTGTCCGCGGCGGGGAGGCGGAGGAAAAGGCCCGGAAATTTTTGCAACATACCGGGGTCCGCATTTCCTCACGGGAAGCCGAAGACCTGCTCCTCCGGAACGGGTTGATCCCGGGAGCAAATCCGGAGCGGCCCTCCTTACAACCTTCCACAACCGTTCGAGATGCGTTAAGCGAGGCTGTCGGCTCTGTCCGCCAAGAAGATGTATGGCTAACCGCCTCCGGCATGAGTTCCGTTTTTGCCGCCTTCAACGCCATCCGGGATCTCCAGGCCGCCAAATCGCGGACCCTCTGGATTCAATTGGGTTGGCTCTACGTCGATACCTACGAAATCCTCAACAAGTTTCCTGGGGAAGGGGACAAGAAAATCCTCATCCCGGACCCGACCGATCTCGATCGGTTGGCTTCAATTTTGGATGAGCGCGGCCAGGAAGTGGCCGGAATAATCGCCGAATTTCCCACCAATCCCTTGCTGCAAACGCCCGATGCGGATCGTTTGATCGAGCTTTCCCGCCTCCACGGCGTGGTTCTGATGGTCGATCCGACCGTGAGCTCCATTCTCAATGTGGATACCATGCCCTATTGCGATGTTCTGGTGACCAGCTTGACCAAATACATCGCGCACGAGGGGGATGTGATGATGGGACTCCTCGCCCTCAATCCCCAATCTCCCTTTCACTCCGAACTCAAAGCCATTGTCCCTCATTACGTGGAGCCGCCCTATTATCGCGACGTTGAACGGGTGGCCCAACAACTGCCCCATTGTCAGACCGTGGCTCGTACCGTCAATGCCAACACCCTCAAACTGGCCCGGTATCTGCAACAACACCCCGGGGTCAAAAAAGTATACTGGGCCTACGGTGACACCAACAGGGAGCGGTATCGAAAAATCGAGAGAGGCGACCGATCCCCGGGCTGCATGATTACCATCGACCTGGCTAAGCCCCTGGCCCGGGTTTACGATCCCTGCCGTATCAGCAAGGGGCCGAGTTTCGGTATGGTCCGGACCCTCATTTGCCCCTACATGTACATGGCCCATTACGACATTGTCTCCGACCCGGCCGGTCGCATGGAATTAATGAATTATGGTATCAATCCGGACCTCGTTCGCATTTCCGTCGGGGTTGAGCCCATCGAGCAAATTATTGACGCATTCGATGAGACGCTTTGATCATCACCAGCCATAACCCTCACATTAACTCGCCGTGATAGACATTCAAACCACAGAAGAAGAGCTTAAGACTTTCCCTCCCTTCAATCTGGGCCGCTTATTGAAAACGGTATTCCAACCGGATCCCGGGGAAAAGATATGTATCTTGATTGACTTGGATGATCCTTCCCTGATGAAGGGCTTCGCCTTCCTCGAGGATGCGTCCCTAACCATTCAACGCCACGCTTACGACAAATTCTACCTTGGGTTCAAGGAGGGTGTCCTGCGGGAGTTGGGGCTGAACGGAGGCCAAATCTACGCCTACAAGCGCACCGGAGGCTCCAATCTCGACCTGCCGGAAGATTGTTGCGACCCCCAAGGCAACCGCCTCAGCCTGGTCGAACACATCTATAAACCGTACGATCTCATTCTCTGCATTTCCACCGAATCTGCCACCGCGCCTTTGACCGCCTCGGCCAGGCAATGGGGTTTCCGCGGCGCCACCATGCACGGTATGAATGACACTATTCTGCGGTCGGGTCTGGCCGTGGATTACCGGGAAGTATCCGCCCAAGCCGAGAAATTGCGCCTCCACATGACCCGTTCCGATTGGGCGGAAATCGATTTTGAGGTAAAGGGCCAAAAACACACCCTCAAACTGATGCTCGATGGACAGGAGGCCCAGAAAAGCCACGGCCTGTGCCTGGGGAAAGAACCCGACATCGCCAACCTCCCCGCCGGTGAGGTGTATTTTGTCCCCACCGGGGCGGAAGGCCGTTTTCCCCTGCTTTATGAAGACGGCACCATCGGCCTCATGCACGTTTCCGATGGGCGTATTCAGGCCGCCGAACTGCTCGAAGGCAGCCCCAAGGTGATCGATGCCCACAACGACAAGATGGTCAGCGATCCCGCCACCGGCGAAATCGGCGAACTCGGCTTCGGCACCCAGGTCCTCCCCGTTTCCAATCGGGACATTCAGGATGAAAAAATACTCGGCACCGTGCACGTGGCTACCGGCCGGAGCGATCACCTGGGCGGTCACCTGACCCCGGATCGGTTCCGGGAAGCACAAAACGCCACCCACGACGATATTCTCTTCGCTCCCCACAAAACACCGCAGATCAATGTCCCCGAGGTGCGCCTTCATCGAAACGGGGAAACGATCCGGGTCCTTCGAGATTTCCAGCCGACCCCCTCCTTGACCGCCTGTTTGATTGGCAATGAAGAGGGAAAGCGCGCCAAGGCGCGCGAATGAGGAATTATGAATTAGGAATGGGATCTCGCCAGGGCGAGATGGCACAAAGGCACAAGGACACAAAGGGGGAAGAGGCGCCGATGGCGCCTATCTTTGCGAGAGTCCCCTCTCCTCTCCCTCTCTGTGTTCTCTGTGGTTTTTCCCCTTCTCCCCTTTTCAGCCTTCAGCCTTCATCCTTTTCTCCCCCATTCCTAATTCCTAATTGGCGCCCTTGGGCGCCTCTATGCTTGGCCGTTCGGGCATTTCTGTTTTATCTTGTGGGATAACCATGAAGTCGATTTTACCGTTCCTATCCCGCATATCTCACAAAATTCGTTGCGAGCGAACGGAGGTCGAGTGCTGGTGGGGGTTTCGTGCAGATTCGGGGGCGAAGCCGGGTCGACACCCGGCAAAGTCCGCCTGCATCTGTGCGGAGCACGGGCAGGAAATCCAGGTAAATCCGCTCCAGCGCCGTCATTCCGGAGCGCAGCAGAAGATTTGTGAGATATTCGGGCTAATCCTCTTTGTTGCGGCGACAGGCTCGGTTTTTGCCGATGGACGCCCCAATATCGTCTTTCTCTTCGCCGATGACTGGGGCCGTTATGCGAGCGCCTATGAAAAGGTGGAAGGGCCGCAGTCGATCGGCGCTCTCATCGACACCCCTCACTTCGACCGAGTCGCAAATGAAGGCGTCTTATTTACCAACGCCTTCGTTCCCGCTCCATCTTGCACACCCTGTCGCAGCTCGTTATTGTCGGGCCGGTATTTTTGGAATACGGAACGCGGAGCCATCTTGCAGGGCGCCGTCTGGGACCCGAACATACCTTCTTTCCCTCTCGAGCTGGAAAAAGCAGGATACCATATCGGATACTCCTACAAGGTTTGGACCCCGGGTACTCCTCCCCATGCGCCTTACGGAGGAAAGAGGACCGCCTACCATCAGGGCGGTACCAAATTTAATAATTTCTCCCAATTCGTCAGTAGGAATGCTACGAAGCTGGGAATCGAAGGCGCCAAGCAGGAATTATACGATGAGGTCAGGGCTAATTTCGAGGCCTTCATGGCCGACCGTGAAGAGGGACAGCCTTTTTGCTTTTGGTGGGGGCCGACCAATACCCATCGCAAGTGGACCAAGGGCTCGGGCCAAGCAATATGGGGCCTGGATCCCGATAAATTGAAGGGCCGGCTGCCAAAATTTCTTCCGGATGTCCACGACGTGCGGGAAGACGTAAACGACTATCTGGGAGAATGTCTCGCCGTGGACGCCGGGATCGGCCTGATTTTAAACAAGTTGGAGGAAATGGGTGAGCTGGATAACACCCTGGTGGTTATCAGTGGGGATCACGGCATTCCCGGCATACCACGGGCAAAATGCAATCTGTATGATTTGGGCACAGAAGTAACTTTGGCCGCTCGTTGGCCGGAAAAGATCGAGCCGGGTAGGGTAGTGAGTGACTTTATCAACCTGCGCGAATTGGCGCCGACTTTTTTGAAAGCCGGTCAAACCCCTGTTCCCGAAGGCATGGCTGAGCGCGATTTGATACCCCTCTTTCTGGCTGAAGGATCGGGTCGGATCGATCCGGCTCGCAACTCTGTGATACTGGGGCGAGAGCGACACGTCGCTTCGGCTCGGGAAGGATTTTTACCATATCCACAGCGAGCCATCCGCACCGGGGAATTTTTGTATATCCGCAATTTTGAGCCGGACCGCTGGCCCATGGGAACGCCAGGGGTGGTCCTGGACGATTCATTTTCCGATCTCAACGCTTTGGAGCAAAACACCTTCATAGGCTTTGGCGACTTGGATGGCAGCCCAACAAAGAGGTGGGTTATCGAGCATCGCAAAGAGCCGGAAAATCGTCGGTTCTATGACTATGCCCTAGCCAAACGCCCCGAGGAAGAACTCTACGACTTGCGCAAGGACCCCGACTATCTCACCAACGTGGCCGATCAGAAAGACTACGCAGAGATCAAATTGAAACTCCGCCAGGAATTGATGGATACCCTGGTAGCCGAAAACGATCCCCGCGTAGTAGAGAATCCGGTCCGTTTCGAGCGCCCCCCCTACACCGGTCCGTTCATCAGATCACCATGAGAGGCGCGCTAAGGCGTGCCAATGAGGAATGAGGAATGAGGAATGGGGGAGAGATGGAATGATGGAATGGTGGAGTGGGGGAATGAGGCGAGAGGTACGCGAAGATGGAATTATAAAGGCAAAATAAACTGTAGGAGCGGGTTTATCCCGCGATTGCACTGAGGTCACGGACCCAGCATCCAGCATTAACCGAAAGACATATTTCACTGACCGCTAGCCACTGATCA
>JAJDZZ010000022.1 GCA_022824405.1 Opitutales bacterium | reverse complement strand
CCGGAATGACGGCGCTGGAGCGGATTTCCCTGGATTCGGGTCTTTGCAGGGTCTCGACCCGGCTTCACCCCCGAATCTGCACGAAACCCCCACCAGCACTCGTCCTCCGTTCGCTCGCGACGAATTTTGTGAGATATCCGGAATTAGGAATTGGGAGGATGGGAGTAGGAGTGGCTTTATGATGCGATCCCAGGGAGCAGCCTCGAAGCAATCGCGGCGTAAAGCCGCTCCTACAAGGCTACAAGGCGCGCGGGGCGCGCCAATTGGCGTGGTGGGGGACAGGAATGTCCCCCCTCCGTTAATTCTTGTTCCGGCGAAGCCGGAAATCTTAGCGATCTCAGCGATCTTTGCGAGAGTCCTCTCTCCCCTTTGTGCCATCTCGCCTTGGCGAGATCCTATTCCTCGGATTGCCCATACGTACCGGCGGTTTCGCGGATGCCTGTTACGTGCTCACGAGCGGTACGAAGGTGATTCCTTGTCGCGATGGCCAAGTCATCTGAATTGGGCGGCCCTACCATGTGCTCGAAGTGTCCGAACCTGTCTTCTCCGCGGGCAAGGATGACGGGTTGTTGGAAACCCCTTTGTTTGACGGAGGGAGTCATATAGCGCGCGGCAAATCCAATGCGTGGTTTATCGCTGAAATTGGCCTTGGATCCATGCACGATATTGACGTGATGAAGGGACATCTGACCGGGAGCCAGGACTACGTCCGTCGCCTCCTCCTCGGTCACCTCAACGGCAATTTCCTGCCCTCGGCTCAAGAGGTTGTGGTCACCGTAGGTTTCCTTATGGGGCTGTATACTTTGCTTGTGCGATTCCCTTACGACCCGCATGCAACCATTCTCCGTGGAGCTTTCAGAGAGCGCGATCCAGGCGGTGGTGATGCTTCCCGAATCCAGGCCCCAATAGGTGGCGTCCTGATGCCAGGAAATGAAGCCGGGATCGCGTGGCGGTTTTGCGAATACGCTAGTTGCCCACAACAGGATGTCCGGTCCCAGGATGGACTCGACCGCGTCCAATACCTTGGGGTGGGTCACTAAGTCGTAGGCCCAGCGGAAGTTCAGAAATAGCTGGTGCAATTCCTCTGTTTTGGGGGTTCGATCCAGGCAGGATTCGATAGCCGCCAAACCGTCCTTCATGCGGTTCACCTCTGCCGGAGAAAGGACATCGATGGGGAACAGGATGCCGTCGTTTTCGTAAGAACTGCGTTGTTCAGAAGTGAGACTGCCGATCATGGCATCTATAATGGAAAACCGTGGCTTAGGAATGCAATTCGAGACGTGAGTAACGGCCGCTTCTTTTATGCGAACCGTTGACCTATATGATTTGGCAGGGGAATATAGCCGTTCCGAATGGGACCCTTCTTCTTTCAATCCATCCTCCGGTTTTTCTGCCTACTCTTTGCTCTGCCGGCTTCGTTTTTATGGGGAGACAAGATAACGTTGAAGCTTGGGCATGTACAATCGTCCGAAGAACCGATTCACCAATCGTTTCTCCATTTTGCTCAGCGGGTTGAGGAAAGGTCCCAGGGGCAAATTACTGTCCACGTCTACGAAGCATCGGCCTTGGGCACGAACAAGGAAGTCTATGAATTGGCGAGACTCGGCGCCTCGGTCATCGCCAATGTGGATGCCGGTTACCTTTCCGACTACCTCCCGGATATTGGAGTCCTGGCAGGGCCCTATTTGCTCGAAGATATCGGAGACTACGAAAAGGTGGTTCGGTCGGAATGGTATGAGAACCAGGTCGATCAGTTGTATGAAAAAGGATTCAAGGTAATCGCCTTGAACGGCTACTTTGGCGCGCGCCACATCATATCCAGTAAGCCAATTCGAAACCTGGATGACTTTTCCGGCCTTCAAATTCGCATTCCACCCAACGTCATCTGGGTAAGGACCTTTGACGCGCTGGGAGCCAATCCCACAACTTTGGCCTGGTCGGAAGTCTACAGCGGGCTCGCCCAGGGGGTGATTCACGCGGCGGAAGCGCCGCTCGGTTCCATCATCGGTTCACGTTTCTACGAGCATCAAAAAGTCCTTTCCACTACGGCGCATTTTCAACCCTTTGTCGGAATGGTCATGGGCAGGAAATATTGGGAAACCTTACCCGAAGACCTGCAGGATGTTCTATTGCAAGAGGGCCACGCCTGGGGAACTTATTTAACCGAGTTGTCCATTGCTTCCGAGGAAGACCAACTCGACTATCTGCGCTCAAAGGGCGTTCAAATCATTGATGACGTGGATCACGCCTCCATTCGTCAGGCGACCGAAACGGTATACCTGACCAATCCCGACTGGAGTCCCGGTCTATCCGAGAAAATCCGGCAGATATTGAATCGATGAATAGGCGTATTGGCAATGTATTCGCGAACTTCGACATCATCCTCGGCTGTCTGGCGCTGGCTGTGGTCATACTCAGTGTCACTTATGGCGTAGCGATGCGCTATTTGTTTGGCGATCCTCCGGTGTGGATCAATGAGGTTTCGTCGATCGGGTTTACATGGATGGTATTTCTCGGCGCCAGCGCCGCCTATAAAAGGAAAATGCATATCGGTATCGATATTCTGGTGAATCGATTGCCCCGGGGAGTTCGATGGATTTTTCTACTGGCCGCTCAACTGGTACTGTCCGTGTTTTTCGGATACATGGTGGTCTATGGTGTTATTTTCTCCATCGAGTCCTTCGCCCAGCCCACCTCTATCATGAGGTTGCCCAACACGGTGTTCTATTCGGCTGTGCCGGTAAGTTTCGCGCTGATGTTATTTTATCAGGTCGGCAATATGTGGGCTCATTTTCAAGCGCTGGAGGAGGAACGGTAGTTTCCTCATGGAGTATTTGCCCATCATATTGCTCTTTCTTCTCTTCGCCGTAAACGTTCCGGTGGGCTACTCCATTGCGATCGGTGCTCTGGTCTATTTTCTATATACGTCGGGCCTGCCCCCAGCGGTCTTTGTGCAGAAAATCGTTTCTTCCACCCATTCCTTTCCGCTGCTGGCGGTTCCATTTTTTATCACGGCCGGGGTGGTGATGAATCGTGGGGGTATCACCAATCGTCTGATGGCGCTGGCCGATGCGTTGACGGGGCATTTGAAGGGCGGCCTGGGCCACGTCAACATCGTGCTGTCGACCTTGATGGGCGGATTGTCCGGATCGGCCAATGCGGATGCGGCCATGCAGAGCAAGGTGCTCGTCCCGGAGATGACGAAGCGCGGATATGACAAGGAGTTTTCAACTACCGTGACGGCCTGCTCCTCGGTTATAGCTCCTATTATTCCGCCGGGAATCGGTCTGATTCTCTATGCTTATTTGGCCAACGAATCAGTGGGTCGGCTCTTTCTTGCCGGAATTATTCCGGGGGGCCTTCTATGTTTTGGGCTGATGTTCGTAGTCAGCCACGTTTCGAAAAGAAGGGGTTATCGATCGAATCGCACCAAGCGGGCCGGTTGGAGAGAAGTGACCGTTGCTTTCAGGAAATCGATTTGGGCCTTGGTGATACCCATAGGCATTATCAGTGGTATTCGTTTCGGGCTGTTTACCCCAACCGAGGCGGGCGCGATGACCGTGATTTATTCCATACTTGTTGGACTGTTTGCCTACGGAGATTTGAAGCTCAGGCATTTCCCTGAAATATTGATGGAGTCGGTACTGAGCGCCTCCGTGGTGATGTTGATCATCTGTGCTTCCAACGCCTTTGGCTTTTATATGACCTGGGAACGACTCCCGATGAGTTTCTCGGCCTCCATCGTGGAGTTTACCTCCAATCCCTTTTTGCTTCTCCTGCTCATCAATGTGCTGCTGCTGATCGTCGGTATGTTTGTGGAAGGAAGCGCCGCATTGATTCTCCTCACTCCCTTGCTTGCTCCGGTGGCTAAGGTGTTAGGCGTGGACCCGGTGCACTTGGGAATCGTTATGGTTTTGAACCTGACGATTGCCGGGGTGACACCGCCTCTCGGCACATTGATGTTCACCACCTGTTCCATCACCGGCGTGCCCGTCCACAAATTCACCAGGGAAGTCATGCCTTTCCTCGCAGTGCTGGTCCTGATATTAATCTTAATCACCTTTATTCCGGCCATTGCCTTGTTGCTTCCGAATTGGTTGATGTGACGAAAGAGCAATCCATCTAGCTCAATACCTTGTCAAACAACATGGTTTGAGGGCAGAGAAATTGACTCTCGCCAAAGCGCCAAGCAACGCAGAGAAAGAGCAGTGATGATCTTTTAGATTTTTCCAACAACGCTTCCTTTGGTCGCTCGATCCGGCTTCGCCGCAACAGGATCGCTTCGCGAGCAGGATTTTTTCTTCTTGTTGGAGCGCAGCTCCATCCTGTTGCCGCAGGCATCAAGCGAAGCGTTGTTTTTTATGAACCGAAGTTGGTGAAACCTTACAGCTTCGCTTTGGGGTCCTGGTTCATTCAGGCGATGAACTGACTTCCAATCAGGCCATTGACGAGATATATCAGGTATTCCTTACGAATGATGAATAACACCGCAAAAGTAGATTTGGCGCTTGTTTGTCAGTTCTCCCATGTTTGAGAAAACACACGATCGCAAGCATTCAGTCGCAGATACCCTCCCGGAGCCTGCCGGGTTTCGTCGGCGCTTTATCCTATGGGGAGGAGTGGTCTTTGCATTTTTTGGATTCCAACTTCCTCATCCAGCTTGGTGTAAGGAAAGTTCAACCATAGAAGCCAATGAAGATGCCAGGTCGATAACGTTTGGCCGGGATGTAAAACCGATCCTCCGGGAGCATTGCTTCGAGTGCCACGGCAACGGCCGTTCCAAAGGTGAATTGAACATGGACTCTCGCGAATCACTGTTAAGAGGAAGCGAATCCGGGAGAGTGGTAGAGCTTGGTCGCAGTCAGGAAAGTATGCTGATTGAAATGGTCTCCGGACCTGATCCCGATATGCCTCCTGAGGATGAGGGAGATCCGCTGTCAGACGATCAAGTATCGGTGTTGACCCAGTGGATTGATCAAGGCGTCGACTGGTCTGACGAAGACTACGTTGAACCCTATCATTTAGCCCTCAAACCCGTAACGCTCCCGGATGGGGAAGGCCATCCGATCGATAGAATTATTACCGATTACTTCAAACGGCATGGCATCAAGCCGGCTAAGCCCGTCGAAGACGGCGTATTTGCGCGGCGTGTTTTTCTGGATATTATCGGATTGCTTCCTCCGCGGTCGGAATTGCAGGCGTTTGAAGCTGATTCCAATCCGGAAAAAAGAATGCGACTGGTAAGCAAACTGCTTGAGGAACATTCGTTGTTTGTAGGGCATTGGATGTCATTCTGGATGGACCATTTACGCATTGGCTCGGCACTCGATTCTGCTGTCTTCGACAATAATAATACTGAAAAGCCTCTACAATGGTTGGAAGAACGCCTCGAGGCAGGCGATACAATCGATGACTTGGTAAGGAATATTCTCACGGGTGAGTTTCTTGACTGGTATGCCACGAGCATTGCCCCAAAAGGGGAGGTGGCAACCGCGCAAGGCCGGCCGGAAATGCAATCAGCTCATATTCTAAGTCAGGTGTTCCTGGGCGTGCGGCTCCAGTGCGCCTCGTGTCATGACAGCTTTGTGGATCGCTGGAAACTGTCGGAGGCGTGGGGTTTGGCAAGCGCTCTGAGTGTAGAGTCGCTGGAGATGTCGCGCTGTGAAGTACGGACCGGCGAATTCGCCGAACCGCGCTTTCTCTTTCCCGAGCTGGGAGAGATCGACCAAACTCTGGGAACCTCGGGTCGGAGAACGCGTTTGGCCGAGTTGATGGTTTCACCTCGAAACGGCCTCCTGCCTCGTACCATGGTTAACCGCATATGGGCGCGGCTCCTGGGACGTGGATTGATAGAGCCGGTCGATGAAATGATCGAGCACAAGCCCTGGAACGCCGAATTACTGGAATGGCTGGCAGCGGAATTCGTCCGTCAGGATTACGACCTGAAAAAATTGATCGAATTGATAGTCACTTCCAAAGCCTACCAGTTGCCCACAGGAAAGCCCATTACGAAGGAGAAGAAGGCTCAGACAAGTAAAGCTTCCCTGCCCGAGGGATCGTCCCGAGATCTTTCGAATTCGGACTTTGTTTTTAACGGACCGCTCCCACGACGCCTCACAGCCGAGCAAATTGTCGATTCACTGGAGGCGTTGGCATCGCCTGAGGCCACCCGGCAGGCCCGGTCGATCGAGCGCGCTTGGCAACAACCTAATGACGCGTTCATGCGGGCTCTGGGTCGGCCGGATCGCAATGTGGTGGTTACTCAGCGCAGTGGAACCACCAGTCCCTTGCAATCGCTGGAATTGATGAATAGCGAGCGACTGGAGGAACTCGTAACCAAGGCAGCGGCAACTTTGGTTAGTCAGGAGGGAAATTCGACAGGCGCATTGGTCGAAACGGTTTATCGACACCTGTTGGGGCGCAGACCTTCAAACGCTGAGTTGAGGCACATGCGAAAGGCTTTTGGCAGAACCCTCGATGAGCGTTCGGTCGCCGATTTACTTTGGGTGATCGTGATGAAACCGGAATTTCAATTGATACGATAAACTATTTTTTCACCATGATCCCAACTCTCCACAGTCCAGGTATCACGCGCCGCGAATCATTGCGGTGGATGGGGACTGCGATGCTCTCAGCGCTGGCTGCCGACTCTCCTTTGGTATCTACCGCTTCAGCGGAGGAAAAGGCGTTCCAATCTTCAGCAACGGCCGACTCCATGATACTTCTCTGGATGTCGGGCGGCATGGCGCACACCGAAACCTTTGATCCTAAACCGTACGTTCCATTTTCCCCCGGTATCGATTCCAGAAAGGTGCTGAGCACCTTTCCGGCGATCGACTCGGCAGTCGATCACATAAAGCTTTCGCAGGGTTTGGAGGAAATCGCGAGCGTGATGGACCTGGGTTCCATAATCCGCACCTATTCCATTCCCATTGTCGATAAAATTACCCACTCGCGGTATCAATACCTGTGGCACACGGGGTATATGCCGCCTCTGCCTGTCGCGGCGCCGCATCTGGGCGCCGTCATCGCCCGGACTCTGGGGCCTCGGCGTCCTGATATGCCGGCGTTTATCAATATCAATGAACCTCTGTTGGATGCTAAACGTGAAGCAGCCGGTATCCAATCGTTTTTGACCGCCGGATTCTTAGGTGCGGAATACGGGCCCTTTTCGGTTCCTTTCCCAGCTAAGGCTGCTGAGCAAATGCGTTCGCAAGTCGGTGAAGGTCGATTATCCGACCGAGTGAAACTGTGGAGATCGCTGGTTAAAGCCACCCCGCTTGACGCGCTTGCCAGCGACTATCAGCGGGAGTCATTGATGAGGTCTTTTGACCAGGCCTATCAGTTAATGAATTCTCCAGTGTCACAGTCGTTTGACTTATCACGGGAGGACAGCTCAGTTTACGATTACTATAATACCGGTTCGTTTGGATTGGGATGTCTGTTGGCGCGACGGCTGGTTCAATCCGGGGCTCGTTTCATTGAAGTGCATACACCGTATGAACCCTTTGGCCGCTGGGATACTCACGCTCACGGCCATGAGGTGACAGCCCGCATGAAACAGGAAATCGACCGGCCGGTAGCCCAGTTGATCCGGGACTTGCATGAGCGCGGTTTGCTTGAGCGAACCCTGGTGGTTCTCGCCAGCGAATTCAGTCGCGATGTCCTGATAGAAGGAAAGGTAAACAAACGGGCGCGGGTAGGCCAGGCAGCCATCGTACCCACCATGCAGACACTCGAGCACTATGGCATGCATGCCCATTTTGCCGATGCCGGATCCGTAGTTCTCTTCGGAGGCGGTATCAGGAAAGGGTATGTTTATGGCAGGACAGCGGATGAGCATCCCTGTACGACCATTGAAAAACCAGTATCCATAGAAAACCTGCATGCAACGATTTACCGTGCCATGGGAATCGCTCCGGATCTTGCATATGATATAGAACGACGCCCGTTTTATGTGACCAAGGATGGTAAGGGAGAGCCTATTGACGACCTGTTTTCCTGATCGGGGTTGTTGCGATGAAAAATGAGAACTTTGATTCTAAAAAGGCCAAAAGAGGTCGGCCCATGATGTTTGGTAAAGAGGCCTCTCTCCTTTGCTTGCTCCGGTGGCAAAGGTGTTAGGGGTGGACCCGGTGCGCTTGGGAATCGTTATGGTTTTGAACCTGACGATTGCCGGGGATACCCAAAGGGGTCAAACGTAGAAAAGTTATGCCTTACGGAGCAAAAGGATCAGGCCTGGAAAACTGTATTCCGTTGCACTTCATACACTTTTGCAAGGCAACCGACCCTGAAAGGCATGACTTTTTGCGTCTTGACCCCTTCTTCCGTGAGCTTTCCCACATCCGCCATGGGGTCAGTCCTGGATTTTCAAGATGGGGACATCTCAAAAATCAAGGAGCTGACCCCGACGGGCGTCCATACAATATTCCTCTACAAACGCCGCTTAACTAAGCGCCATTCACGTTTGATCCCTTTATTGCCGTCCTTTTCCAAACTTGGGATATTTATCTTATGAGCCGTAACAAACTATTCCTTTGGGCCATTACTGCCGCATTGGCGGGTTTTCTTTTTGGATTCGACACCGTCGTCATTTCCGGCGCCGAGCAAACCATTCAAGGTCTATGGGGTCTGAGCGCCGGCGTCCACGGTTTGGCAATGAGCGCTGCGCTTTGGGGCACGGTTCTGGGATCCTTGATCGGATCCTGGCCCACGGACAAGCTGGGGCGCAAGAGGACGCTGCTTTCGATCGGGATGCTCTACCTCGTCTCGGCTATCTGGTCGGCATTGGCGACGGATGTGTATTCCTTTATCATCGCGCGTTTCATTGGCGGCTTAGCTGTGGGCATCTCCACCGTTGCGGCGCCGCTCTTCATTTCTGAAATCGCCCCGGCGAAATACCGGGGCCGACTCGCGGGAATGTTTCAGTTCAATATCGTATTCGGAATATTGATAGCCTTTGTCTCCAATGCCTTACTGGGAGGCATCGGTGAAGACGCCTGGCGCTGGATGCTTGGGGTGGAAGCGATTCCCGCGGTTGTTTACAGTATCATGTGTCTGGGATTGCCGGAAAGTCCCCGGTGGTTGATTGGGGGCAAGAATGATCGAGAAGGGGGATCCGAAGTATTGCGGCAAATCCACCCGGAAAGTAGTGAGGAGGAAATCGCTGCCAAGGCAGACGAAATTTTGAGGGTTGCTCAGAAGCCGACCGGCACCGGCGGGTTCTGGACGAAGCAATTGAAAATTCCCATCCTGCTGGCTTTCTTCATCGCGTTTTTCAATCAACTCTCGGGAATCAATGCGATTCTCTACTTTGCCCCGCGCATATTTGAAATGACCGGCTTGGGTGAGAAAGCCGCCTTGTTGCAATCGGTCGGTATCGGGATTACAAATCTCATTTTCACCTTCGTCGGACTGTGGCTGATCGATCGTCTGGGCCGGCGCACATTGCTCATTATCGGTTCCTTCGGTTATATCGCTTCCCTGGGTCTTTGCTCCTGGGCCTTTACCACGGAGAGTTTTGCCATCGTTCCGGTGTGCATATTTGCCTTCATCGCCGCCCATGCGGTGGGACAAGGGGCCGTCATCTGGGTATTCATTTCGGAGATTTTTCCCAATCTCCACCGCGCCCAGGGGCAGTCGCTCGGCAGTTTTACTCATTGGATTTTCGCGGCCTTGCTTACCCTGTTCTTCCCTTCCATGGTGGAGGCTTTCCCGGCCAGTGTCGTATTTGGATTCTTCTGCTTCATGATGATTCTCCAGCTCACCTGGGTGAAGTTGTTCGTTCCGGAAACCAAAGGAACCTCCCTTGAGGAAGTGGAAGCGCAGGTGGAGGATACCCAACGGGGTCAAACGTGAATGGCGGTGGATCCTCCAGATAGATCAGAAAAAGAAAGTGGACCGTCTAGTGAAACAGCAGGAAAGCAGGAAACTTTTGTCAAAAATCAAGACCTGACGTCTTTTTCTTTCCTTGACTTAATGAAAGTCACTTTCATTCATCACCCAAGTGGAATATGATGTGATCATTGTGGGAGCGGGACCAGCGGGGATTGGCTGCAGCTTGGCATTGCGGGAGGCGGGTGTTGAAAACGTACTTGTGCTGGAGGCGAATACCATTGGGGCATCATTCCGCCGTTGGCCTGAGCAGATGCGTCTGATTACGCCGTCGTTTCATGCAAACCCCTTCTTTCAGACCGATCTGAATGCGATCACGCCCAACACGAGTCCAGCCGATTTCGTTCAGAAAGAGCATCTTAGCGGACGCGAGTATGCGCTTTACCTGAAAGCGGTCGTTCAATATTTTAAGTTGAAGCTCTGGGAAAATGAAAAGGTCCTGGAGATTGTGCCGGAGTCCAGCGGTTACACCGTTCGAGCAGAGAGCGCAGACTATCATGCGAAAGTGGTCGTCTGGGCGGGTGGTGAATTTTGCCATCCCAAGTCGGGTCCTTTTCCCGGTGCCGAGCATTGCGCCCATTCAAGCGTATTTCGGACTTGGAGTGATTTCCAGGGCAAGGAAGCCATCATCATTGGGGGCTATGAAAGTGGCATCGACGCCGCTTGCCATCTGGTTCAACTGAAGAAGCGTGTTTTAGTGCTGTCCAGTGGTGAGCCTTGGAACGACGACAATCCTGATCCCAGCGTGGCGCTGAGCCCTTACACGCGGAACCGTTTGCGACAGACCATGGAAAACCATCCCAAACGCCTTGTGTTGCTGGGCAATTCGACGGTCGCTCGCGTGGGCTATCTTTCCAAACGCTATATTGTGGAAACTACAGATGGCGAGATCTTCGATACGAGACACCGCCCCATCGCCGCCACCGGGTTTCGTTCCGCACTCACTCCGATAAAAGATCTTTGGGAATGGGAGGGCTCGAAACCGCTGTTTACAGAAGATGATGAGTCGACCCTTTTTCCCGGCATTTATTACTCGGGTCCTTCGCTGGTTCAACGGGACTCCAAGTTCTGTTTCATTTACAAATTCCGGTCGCGTTTCGGAGTGATTGCACGATCGATTGCTCGGCGGCTCGACTATCCCGAACCCGACCTTGAGGACTACCGCCGCCGAGGTTTTCTGGTTGATGATCTGGAGTGCTGCACGAACTGTAAATGTGATGTGGAAACGACGGCAGAACCGGTTGACGCTCAATCATGAAGCCCCGGTTAACCGACAAGCATCGACCGGGTTCCACCGCGTCCACGCGCCCGGTCGCTGTAGTGCTTGGTTTGGAAAGTGTGGGCAAAAGCAGTCTCTTGTCCGCCTTGACAGGGCGTTTTGCCGAGTCGTCGGCCTTGGCCGGCACGACCTTGCGTTGCGAGCGTTATCCGGATGATTCTTGGGATTGGGTGGATACGCCGGGTTTGGTCACCGGTTCGGACGCCGCCACGGTGCGGGACGCGCTCAATGCGCTGGCTCGCGCCGACACTGTTTTAGTGGTGCTGCGGGCTCACCGGGCATGCGAGGAACTGGCTTCTTTGCAACCGATGCTCGGATCGCGAAAAGTTGCAATTGTGCTTACTTTCCGGGATCGCTTGGCACCCTTTGATTCAGAGCCGCAGCCGAAGCTGATGTCCATCTGGAGAGAAAAGCTTGGCGTGCCAGTTGAGCTTTTAGATAGCCGCACGCCGGATGCCACCGATCTGACCAATATACGCACCGCAGTGATGCAGGCGAAGCCACTGAATCCTGTCAGACCATATGATTTACCCGCGTTCCCAGAAAGCCCGAGTCGTTCGTTAAGTTTGGCGCTGGAACGGATGGTAGGCTTTGCCCCGTTGAGTCTGCTCTTGCTCTTTGGTCCGGCATGGATCGCTGTAACTCAGGCCAACGCGTTGGCTGACCGATTCTTTGATACGGTCGGCACGCTACTGGAGCCATTGCTGAGGTGGCTCAACACACTCCCCGCGCCTCTTGCCGCTGTGCTGGGAGGCGACTACGGGGTGGTTTCCATGTTTCCCTTTCTTATGCTCTACGCCTTGCCGACGATTCTGATATTTACCGGACTGATAGCGGTTTACAAGAGCACGGGCCTTATTGACCGTCTATCCTATGGGCTGCATCCATGGCTAAATCCGTTTGGACTCGGTGGGCGTGACCTTGTGCGTGTGGTGATGGGGTTTGGTTGCAATGTGCCTGCAGTTGTCGCGACCCGGTCGTGTTCCAGTTGTTCGCGAGGTGCTTGCGTCTCAGCCATTTCCTTTGGCTCTGCTTGCTCCTACCAGCTTCCGGCTACTCTGGCGGTTTTTGCGGCAGCGGGATTCGTGTGGTTGGGGCCGATCTATCTCGCAGTCTTGGCCGTTACGACCCTGGTTTATTTGCGTCTTACAACGCCATCCGTTCTCCGGCAAGCTCAAAACAAGGTATTGATTCCGGCTCTGGGCAACCTGCGCCTACCTGACTGGAAAGCCGTTTTGTGCGAGTCCCTACAAAGTCTTCGTGATTTTGCGAACATGGCCCTTCCTATCTTCGTCGTCATTTGTGTCATTGCTGGTTTGCTCCAATGGTCTGGCGCGCTTACGTGGTTGATCAGTCTACTAGCCCCAGTAATGGCAGCCTTCAACCTCCCTTCTGAAAGTGCCCTTGCCGTTGTGCTCGGTTCGGTGCGCAAAGATGGTCTCGCCATCGGGCTGCTCAACGGCGATTGGAATTCCCTCAAAGTACCGCTGGAGACATCTGTTCAGGTGCTCACTACGGTCTACCTCGCCGGCGTTCTGCTGCCCTGCCTCGTCACGGTTCTGACCGTTGTCAGGGAACTGCGACCCTGCTTCGCCCTCAAAATGGTCGGACGGCAGGCCTGCTTTGCCGTTCTATTTTCTCTTTGCATCGCCTGGATAGGTGCCCTCCTCGTTACTTTTACTCATTGAATAACAAATCCAATAAACGAAAACCAAGGTTCAGAATATGAAAGTTGCTTACATCTTCGCCACGGAAATGGCTTCTACATTCAAACTTGCCACGATGATTCTACCCCAGTTGGAGCAAGGCGGTCACGGTGCCACTGTTGTCGGCATGTTCTTCTTCGACGACAATATCTACTGTTTGCGGTCGGGCGATCCCGTAGGAGAACGACTCGCGAAAGTGGCCAAAGAGCACGGGATTCTCTTGATGATGTGCGATCAATGTGCGGTGCGGCGTGGCATGGCCGAGGGAGAATTTGATCAATGTGGCAAGGGCCAAGTGATCCCGCGAGGCACCGTAGAAGGGGTTCTGGCCGGGTGCTTTCCTCAGCTCTACGACGCTTTGGCACCTGCTAATCCCCACCAAGTGATCACCCTCTGAATCAGAATCTGATGGTGAGTAAAAGAAAACTTCCCGTGACTGTACTTTCCGGCTTTCTCGGAGCCGGAAAGACCACCGTCCTCAACCACATCCTCAACAACCGCGAAGGACTCAAGGTCGCAGTCATCGTCAACGACATGAGTGAGGTCAATATCGACGCCCAGCTCGTCGCCGAAGGCGGTGCCGAGTTGAGCCACAAGGAGGAGAAGCTTGTCGAAATGAGCAATGGCTGCATCTGCTGCACGTTGCGCGATGACTTGCTCGAAGAAGTACGGCGGCTGTCTTATGAAGGGCGTTTCGACTATCTGCTGATCGAGTCCACCGGCGTTTCCGAGCCTATGCCGGTGGCAGAAACTTTTTTCTTTCGCAACGAGTTTGGCTTCGCCCTGGAAGACATCGCCCGGCTCGATACCATGGTGACCGTTGTTGACGCGGCTAATTTCGAACGCGACTTCAGGTCACCGGATAAGCTGCGGGATCGCGGCCAGGAGGTCGATCCCGACGATGAGCGGAGCATTATCCATCTGCTCGTCGATCAAATTGAATTTGCCGATGTCATCCTGCTCAACAAAGTGGACGCGGTCGATGAAGCAGCCAGGGCGCGAATCATCTCGGGGATAAAAGCCATCAACAGCCGGGCTGAACTCATTGAATCGAGCTTCGGAAACATTGAACCTGGCACCATTCTCAATACGGAACGCTTCGATATCCATTCTGCCGAGCAGATGCCGGACTGGCTCAAGTTGATCCAGAATGAACCCGTTCCTGAAACCGAGGAATACGGCATCAACCATTTTGTCTACCGAGCCCGGCGGCCTTTCCATCCCGAACGTTTAAGAAAATGGATGGCCCGGGATTGGCCGGGAGTGATTCGCTCGAAAGGGTTTTTCTGGCTTGCGACCCGTATGCCCTACGTCGGCCTTTGGTCGCAAGCGGGCGCGCAATCCGACGTGAGACTGGCAGGCAAATGGTTTGCCGCCGTGCCCCGCCAGAACTGGCCGAACGATGAAGAGGAAATCACCAGCGTCCTCTCCAATTGGAAAGAACCTTATGGCGACCGTCGGCAGGAAATCGTTCTGATCGGCTATGTTGACCAGATGGACGAAGGTTTTCTGAGTGAATGCTTCGACTCCTGTCTGCTGACCGATGCGGAGATGGAGGGAGGGGAATCCGCCTGGAAATCTTTCAATGATCCGCTCCCCGTTTGGTCGATTGACGCACCACCGGTAGCTGCGGAAATCGATTGAACGGCCCTTATCAATGAGCCAGAGGCCCACTCTCATGGTCATTCTCAAAGTGCTGAAGCCGGTCTACAGGTATCCTTATTGTCGTTGATCACGCACGGAATTTTTTGCTCTACTGCAAACACAGGTGCTTGTATGAGTAGACCTGTCGCTGAACAATGGATCTTTCTATTCACGATACAGCCCAATTTCGGGTGAAAACTATTATCAAGGTCTCAACCATGAATAAAGCAATAAAGCACACAATCAGTATCTTCATCGCCTTGATTACAATGGCCAGCTATCTCGTCGCCGATCCCATCAAAGTTCTGATTGTTGACGGACCCCAAAAGGCACACAAGCACGAGGAGACCACTCACGTGCTTAAGGAGATCCTCGATAAAACAGGCCGATTCACCGTCGATCTTTCACGCAGTTCTCCGGAAAGCAGTGCAGACGGTAGCTACAAACCTGAATTCAGCAAATACGATGTCATAGTGGTCAACGAAGGGTTCCGCTCAAATGACTGGCCCAAAGCGACCCAAGAGGCATTTGAAAACTACATGGCAAGTGGTGGCGGTATGGTTAGCCTTCACGCCGCGAATAATGCGTGGCCAGATTGGACAGAATACAACAGAATGACTGGAATTGGTGGATGGGACGGCCGCAATGAAGATAGTGGCCCCTATCTTTACATCAATGATGATGGCGAAGCCATTCGTGACGAATCTCCAGGTAAAGGGGGCTCCCACGGTCCGCAGCACGAATTCGATATTGTTGTCAGAGAAAAAGAGCATCCGGTCATGAAAGGTCTTCCAGCCAGTTTTACCCATGGTCCTGACGAGTTCTATGACAGATTGCGAGGCCCCGCCGAGAATGTGGTTATCTTGGCATCGGCATTCTCAGCGGAAGATAAAAAGGGAACGGGGCGGCATGAGCCAGTATTGATGGCGGTTAGTTACGGAGACGGGCGTATTTTTCATTCCATCCTGGGGCACTCAGTCAAACAGCTCAGAATGGGCAGCTTTGTGACCACCTTCCAACGGGGGACCGAGTGGGCGGCAACCGGCAAGGTCACCATACCCGTCCCAAATGACTTTCCATACCAAGCGTTTTAAGCTCACCAGCTTTCTACCGATCGATGGAGTTTCCATCTTCCGGGCAGCCACGACATGGTTGTCGGATGATGCCTGGCACACGCGGCCTGCGCAGACCTCAAGCCACCTTTCAATGGGCGGATTAGGACGCTACCTGACAATCTTCGCACAGTCCGTATACTTCCATCAGATGGGCGACCTGCGTGAATCCGAGGGTGTGAGCCTGCTTTTCCAACTCCTGGCCCAGACAAAGATCAAGGCGTTCGGTTCGATGGCACTCCCGGCAGACAAAGTGATGATGGTGGTCATTGGGTTCGGTCAGCTCGTAAAGGCTGCCGCTGTCTTCAAGGGGAATCCGTTGAATGATGCCGATCCCCTCAAACGTTTCCAGGGTGCGGTAGACGGTGACCAAATCGCTTGCCGGGAGGTCTGCCTTGTCTCTCAGCGCCGCCGCTGAAACGGGACGATCCAAGGCCACCAAGGCCGCCAGCAGCCGTTCCCGCTTGCGGGTCATGCGCAAAGGTGCGCTTTCGATGACCTGAAGGATGCGCTGGAGGATTCCTTTAGCGTGCTTCATTCTTTATGAAAGTAGCTTTCATTAAGCTTGCGTTAGAAACTTACCGTTTCAAGTTAAATGCATGGAAGCATCTTCATCGATTTTTGCCAAACGAGATAGTGTTGAACAGGTCGAAGAAGGCAAGCAACTGGCCCCAAAATTTGACCAACTGGGCGTTATTCCCTGCGTGACGATTCATTCACAAAGTCGTGAAGTCCTGATGTTTGCCTTCATGAGCAAGGAGGCTCTCACTCTGACCATCGAAACCGGCTTGGCGCACTACTGGTCCCGCTCACGGCAGAAGCTCTGGAAGAAAGGTGAAAGCTCCGGCATGTTTCAACACGTCAAACGGATGCTCATTGATGACGATCAGGACTGCATTGTCATCGAGGTCGAATTAACCCAGCCAACGAGTGGTGGAGAGGAGGCCTCCTGCCATGTTGGTTACCGCTCCTGTTTCTACAGGGAAGTACCCATCGGTAATACGGACGCCCCCGTACAACTGAGTTTCATTGAAAAGTCCAAAGCCTTCGATCCCAAAGCGGTTTACGGCGACGCTCCGAATCCTACCCGGCTATGAAACCTGTGAAGCCTCAGCACTCGAGGCTTCATCACAATTGAAACGTATGATCGAGCGGGGTAAGGTCATGATGAGAAAAATAATAGGTTGTGGTGCACAATGAGGATTGGGACGGCCTATTTGTTACTACTTAGCAGATATGCCAACAAATCACGAATCTCGGTAGGTTTAAGAGGATCGAGGAGGCCGGGGGGCATCAGCGTAATGGTTAGTTCCTGGGTGCGGAGAATTTGGGATTTCTCCACACGGAACTCCCGGCCATCAATGCCCAAATAGGTTTCCGCATTGCCACCTTTCCGGAGAACAAATCCCATCTTTACATCACCATTTTTGGTGAAAATCTGCCAGGGCTGATAGTGCGGGGCAATAGTTTCAGAGGGGTTGAGGGTGTGGGTGAGCAGCCAGTTCGCATCAATTCCTGCTTGACGATGGATGGTGGTGAGTTCCGGCCCGACCCTGACCCCTCGACCGTCCATTTGATGGCAACTTGCGCAGATGGCCAATCGCGGATGAAAGAAAATCCGGCGACCCGTATCCGGATTCGGAGTACCAGAAACCTGGTCAAGTAGGGATTCCCATTGGGAGACATCGGTGGCCTGAGGTTTAGGTTCGAGGTTGCGGGTTTGGAGACCACCACCCACCAAAGCGCGCTGAGCTTCTTCGGCCACGATCGGGTCCGGGTCCAAACTGAGTCGCTGCAGGAGCATTTGCTCCACCTTGGGGTTTATGGCCAGGCCGACAATTGCCTCGGCTCTGACCAGGGAGGATCGACTAGGATCCTTGGCTATGGCAGCGAAAACCTCGAGGGCATCGGGAGTATCGGATCCGGCCAGACTGCGCACGGCCTCAAGGCTTATTGCGGAGCAGTTTTCCTCGGTCAGAGCTATCAGTTTTTCCAATGGAAGATCATCTTTGGAGAGCAGGCTGAGGGCGAGCGCTCTCAGGCGCGAAGGTTTCGATGAATCATTGATAATAGGTAAGAGTTGCGCCGGAGCGGGTTTGTCAGATATCTTGATGCCATCCAAGCGTTGCTGAGCTGCTAAAACAGCTAGCAGCAACTTGCGGCTGATATCGGGTCGATCAAGCTGTTTCATCAGCTGGGCGCGATAGTTCACGAGCTTGTCATCAGCAATCCATTTGATGGCTACATAACGGACAGACTCACTGGGATCGTTTAACAATTCCGGAATATGCTCCGCAGTATCTGGGAAATTTGAACGCCTGAGGGCCACCGCGTAGTGGGAACGGGCCACCGGATCCTCGATCGTTTGCCAATGTCCTTTGGGGTCACGAGCAACGATTCGAATCGCTTCGTTTCGCGCATAGGGATCGGAACTCCCAAGCTTTTCAAGCGCGGCCTGGTAGCTCATTTCAGAATAGGACTCCCGAGGTTTTGGAGTCAGTTCAACGGGTTGCTTCAACTCAACCCGCCAGATTCTACCTTGGCCATGCACCGGGTAGGCGGATTTTACCCAATCGGAAATATAGAGTGCGCTCGCATCTTGATTATAAGCGAAATGAACCGGCCGAAACAGATTCGATCCCGAGATGAAATGTTCCCGGGTAGCAGAGAAGCTGCGACCCTTTGGGACAAGCGTATGAAGGTAGACCCGGTTATCGCCCCAGGAGGCTACCAACATTTCCCCAGGACCAAACGGGATAATACCGCAAGCCGCTTCGCCAATTCCAGTGACCATGCCCAGTGTTCCTGGATTCTCTCCCGTCCAAGTGACTAATGGATGTTGACCGCTTCGACCGTAGCGAAACTCGTACCCGAAATCACCGCCTGGCACAATGTGAAGGAGTCGATTGGGCGGAGTACTACTCGGGTCGTTATCGGTGCAAAATAAATTTCCCTTCAAGTCAAACCCCATGCCAAACGGATTCCAATGCCCCGTCGAAAGACGTTCCAACTGACTCCCGTCGGTACGGCATCGGTAGGTTGATCCCCCTTCACCCCCTCCGGACAGCCGAGTGCCATCGCTTCCGACAAATGTGTAATCCACTCCCAAGTTTTCACCAAATCCAAAGGCAAGCCAATCCGGGTTGGCCGGATCAATAGCCAAGCCCCCGACTCCATTGTGAGGGTATTTGCCGCCGGTCTCGCAATTTATGAGGATTTCCGGGTCGGCCTCTGCTTTGGCAAGCTCGCTGGCATTGGGGAAGCGACCTACAAACCAACGCGTGGCCACGTAAAGATGTCCATCGGGTCCGAAGAGCAGATCCGTGCTGAACTGGTCGCCTTCATAAAATACAGAGCGCGTGTCAGATACCCCATCTCCATCGGTATCCTCGAATATAAGAATCCGATCCGTCTCAGGACCTGGATAATCTCGCTGGCGTTGATGCGTGTTATTCTCCTGCACAAACACTCTCCCATCCGGGGCTACCGCGATACCCACTGGAGTTACGATATCGGGATGCTCCGCAAATACTGAGATACCTTTAATATTCGGATGATCCTGGGTCGGAGCAACCTCCGCCGATTCAGCGGCAAGACAGGTAACACCGAGCAAAGCAGCAATGCGGAAAAAAGGTTTCACAAATGGGGCCTTCATTGGTAGTGCCAGAGCAGAGCGAGTCTGACCTGGAAACTGATTAGAAATACAGGTCAGGCGATTTCCGAAGCATGAAACATGTTTAATAAAGCTCATGAGACCTAAGATTTATGGGCAGGCCGAAGTGTTCGACCCTCAACAAACTCGCCGATGAGCGACGTCGAGGACGGGTGAGCAGATTCTCCACGTTTGTTCTGAAACAATCGATCCACCACGATGTCGACCGCTACCTTTCCTACCCTCTCAAAGTCTTGATTGTAGCCGGCAATATCACCCATATATTCCGACCAAATCATAGATATGTAGCCAAAGTCCTCTGGAGAGCGAAGGCCTATCGACCTCAAATGGCGCAAGGTTCTATCAAGGAAACTGATAATCAGGTCCGGTTTATGCTCTCGATACCAGTTTTCGATTTGAGTGAATTCCGGTTTCGAATATTCTGCCTCGGGAAGATTCATACGTAACAAAGGCACTTGTCCGCTCTTGGGAATACAGCGCGATTGAAACTCAAGAAAGGCGGAACTCCAAAGCCGACCCGCCCGCTGCTCTGCTTCCGCATTGGTAATGAATCCAATGCGCTTATACCCCCTGCTCTTGGCGATCTTGAGCACTGCCTCAGTCGCACTGAAACTATCATAAAATACACGGTGAATATTACCGAAGGTAGCAAAATATCCAATACTGACCACCGCATATGGGTCCCAGTTTAAAACCAACTCCGTTGTCGCGCGCCTGAGCGGAGAAAGAACCAGGGCATCAATATTTCGCGCCTTGATTATTTCCTCCATTCGACGTTTCGAATACACCGACATATCGAATTCCAAGTGTTCAAAATGGAATCCCAGTTGCTCCACACGCTCCTTCACTCCTTGGTGGAATCGCCCCATCACTTCCCACTTGAGTCGTTGATGATTTGCCTCCTCATACCAGGTGTTTACAAATCCAATCGTGCTCACTGATTTCTTCGTTTTGCTACTGCGAATGTAAGCCATTTGAGCGCTGACCAATGGATTCGGCTTATAGCCGAGTTGGCGTGCGACATCCTGAATCCTCAATCGAGTCTTCTCCAACAACTTAGGGCTGTTCCTCAGAGCGAGCGAAACGGTCGATTTTGCTACACCAGCACGCTTAGCGATCTGTTCGAAGGTAGGATGGTCTGACATTTTAGGAGGTAGAACGGAAAAACGACAAATTCAATGATGCTGGCGGCATTGTCATAAAAGTGGTTTCTGACTCATCCCAGCTTCTATGCGATGCTATCATGGACGACGTGTTCATGATCATGCGTTAGACGGTAATACAGGGTACATGGTGACGAACCGGAGGACATAGGGCTATCATAATACAAAACCTCCAAAAATGCTATCACATGATCAAGGGAGTTACGAGAGATAGGGAATCGTCCTTGAGGGGTCAAAAAAAGGCGAGAAAAAGGGTCGGGCCTGAATGGCACTAAGTTAAGCAGCGTTTGGAATATTCGATCATCTCGGAGAAGGAAGGGGTCAAGACGTAAAAAGTTATGCCTTTCAGGGTCAGTTGCCTTGCAAAAGTGTATGAAGTGCAACGGAATACAGTTTTCC
>JAJDZZ010000017.1 GCA_022824405.1 Opitutales bacterium | reverse complement strand
GGAAAACTGTATTCCGTTGCACTTCATACACTTTTGCAAGGCAACTGACCCTGAAAGGCATAACTTTTTACGTCTTGACCCCTTCCTTCTCCGAGATGATCGAATATTCCAAACGCTGCTTAACTTAGTGCCATTCAGGCCTGACTCTTTTTCTCCAAACTTTTTCCTTTTCCTGTAATACTAGTACCGCCCAATGACTGCCAAACGCGCATTAAGGGGCGCTCCCACGGTCGCCTGATGCGTGCTGTGGGAGTTCGGGAAAAAGAGCTCATTGGTCACGTTTTCGACGTTAACCTGAACACGGAGGGTGTCGGACACTTCATAGTAAACCGCCGCATCGATACGGGTATAGCTCGGCAGGATCGCGGTATTCCCGTTATTGATGAAGCTTGAGTCCTGATAGGTCAGCCCCAGGCCCAAACCGAATCGATCCGTCACCTGAACGTTATTCCAGACTGAGAACATGTTTTCAGGCAACTCGCGCGGGCGTCGGCCAGTCGGACCGGATCGGTTGACCTGCTCACCATTCAAATTGCTGTACCCGGCCAAGATAAACCAATTGTCTGCAACTTGGCCTTGGAGTTGAAGCTCGAAACCGGTAATTTCCGAATCGATGACATCCAGAGTTTCCGGATCGTCATCGGCGGCCTGAGGCGAGCTTTGCTCAACCTCGAAGATGGCCGCCGTCAGGCTCAGACCTTGGCGGAAGTCCGCTTTTACACCCGCCTCAAGGTTGGAGAAGGTGTTCGGATCCAGTTGGTTATTATTACCATTAATGTTTGCGAACTGCTCGCCGCTTCGCGGAAGGAAGGATTCACTATGGCTCCCGTAAAGTGAGATATTTTCCTCCGGCTTGAAGACCAGACCGAGGCGCGGCGAAATTTCTTCATCCTTTCGGCTCCGCCTTTCATTCCCCGGAACGTTGAAAACCTCGATGTCAAAGCTGTCACTTCGGCCGCCGATAATCAAATCCCACCGATCTGAAAGCTCGATCTCGTCTTGGGCATAGACGGAAAAGACGTCGATGCTCACACGTGTGTCATCATTGAGATCCGCCGTGAAACGGTTTGTCGTCGTTACGCCGGATGAGTTGACACCGACGCCTCCACGCAAATTGAGAGGACGATCGATCGTGAAAATTTCATTATCATCCGCCGTTGTATCCCAGTAGGAATTATAGCGGTCCTGATCCGATGAGGTGTCGATAAATTCAGCGCCGACGATGACAGTGTGACTGAAATCATGGGTGAGAAATTCTCCGATCAGGTTTCCTGACAGGATCAGGTTTTGACGGTCGGTTGTGTCCACGTATCCATCGAGCGTCACCAGACCGGGTGTTGCCGCCTGGTTATAACCCGATGCGTAAAAGTTTTGGTAGAGCTTGTCATAATCGCCATAAAAGGCGCTGAAATTAACTTTTAGATTATCCGAAAAGTCCTGTTGCAGCGCTGCGCGAAGCAAATGGGCTTCAAGCTGGGTTACATTAAGCTCGGGATCGGCGAAAAGTATATCTTCGAAGGCCTCGACCGGCCGTCCATCCGACCCGGTTGGAATACCGCGATCGATAAAACGCTCGTGGTCGATATACTCATAGGACAGATTGAGGATCGAGTCCGGGCTCAGTTCAATTTTAGCGGTTGGGTTAACGCCAGCCCGTTCGCCACCGTAGAAATCACGGTGATTGTCCAGGCTTTCGAAAAATGCATTGATCCGAACAGCCGAGTTTTCATCGACCGCATTGTTGCTGTCGATCTGAAATGCAAATTCGCCAAATGCATCGATACTCGCTTGGTAACCGGAGAAATTCGCGCCGATCACCCCTTTCTTGGTGACACGGTTCAGGATACCGCCCGTGCCACCACGCCCGAAATGGAGGGCATTGGGTCCGCGCAGTATTTCTACCTGCTCCAGGTTATAAAGCGGGCGATAGTACTGAACATCGTCGCGGACTCCATCGATAAAGAAATCAGCCGTTGAGAGGACACCCCGAAACACGATCGCATCACGGTGGCCTTCGCCCTGCGATGTGTTTACGCCAGGGGTGTAGTCGATAATGTCACCGATACTGGTAAAGCCCCGCAGTGTGATCAGGTCGGCGGTAACAATGGAAAGGCTTTGCGGCACGTCTATGACAGGCGTTGGCGTTCTGAGAGCATTGACCTGATCCGTATAAAGATACCGACCAATTGCTACGAATTCATCCAGCGTTACCACATCATCCTGCCAATTCTCTTCGGAGGTCCGAGCCATGACCATGGGAACAGCCAGTGTCATGCAAAGCACAGCAGCCCCAAACAAGTGGGAAGATAAGGATTTCAAATTTTTGAGACCTCGTTGTTGTTTCATTTTATGAGTAAAACTTCAGTAAACAGGAATAAATCTCATGGAGGGCGCAGACTGCGCTAAAACAGGCAGCTTAATATATCCGGCAACTGTTGTCCGCTCCGAGACGGATAAAAACTGCTCCAAGAGGGATTATTTCGCTTCAGGGGCTTGGCATTCCCCTGGCTGATGAGTCGTCAATACCAGGAGGTAATAACCATAGAGATCACAGAGAGGGAGAGACTCTCGCAATGAACGCAAAGAGCACAAAGAGGGGAGATGCGCCGGGGGCGCCAATTAGAAATTGGATCCCGCTCCGCCTGAAGGCTACGGCAGGACATGCCTCGCCAAGAAGAGATGGCAAAAAGGCACAGGGGCAAAAAGTTTTTTCGTGATCGAAAGGAAAGGAGGGAAAGGCGCCAACCTCCTTTGCCCGTTGTGGCTACGGCGTGACAGGGAGGGCGGCTCTCTCTCCTTCTCTGTGTCCTCTGTGGTTATTTTCTCCCAAACATCTCAATTACTCGGTCCAAAGGCCTTTCTGATGCTCAGGTAGTAGCGGAGACCGTCCGGTTCGTAGAGGTGACCGGGAAAACCTACCGAGTTATTATAGGCTGCAAAGGCTGCGGGAGGGTCGGTATCGAAGAGATTTTCCACGCCCAGGGTGGCGGTGAAATTGCCCAGCCAACCGCCTCTTTCCTGCCCGAACTTGTAGGTCAATTGCATGTCCCAGAGCAGCCGATCGTCTACTTTGGATAATTCAAAGTTCTCGTCGACGTCGAGAAAACCAGAGGTGTAATGGCCAATCAGAAAGAGGTCGAAATCCCCATAGCCCCAATTGAAGGTGGTGGTAAATTTGTATTCGAGATAGCCATTTTGACCCGATCCGGCATTGGCGATAACCAGCGGTCGATCGTCCAGCACACCGATTTGAACGTCTGTGCCTTGCGGTTCGCGAATGGCCAGGGAGACGCCCGTGCCGAGACCGACGAGGTCAAAGGCGGGACGGTCGGGATTGCTTTGGATGCGGGCTCCTTTTAGCCAAGTAAAGTTAATACCCCACTGAAAGGTTCCTAAGCGGTCCGTCCGGAGAATATATCGGCTCCCCAGATCTATCCCATGAAAGGTGGATCGGCCCGCGTTCTGAAAGAGAGTATCGACGAGAAGGATGTTATTCTGACTGTCTAACAGGACCCTTTCTCCGGGGAGAGTATCAGCGCCGGAGAATATGCGATCCACCGTGTCCTGCGGATTATTGGACACCGACCCGGAACGACGGATTTCCCAAAAATCCAAATTGAAGGTAAAATCTGAGATAAATTGAGGAGAAAGGATGAAGCCCAGGTTCCAGCTTTCAGAAGATTCGGGTTCTAGAGCGGGGTTGCCCGCTACCGTCATGTCGATCTCCGGGTTGATATCATCCGGGTTCCAGGGATTGGAAACAGAGGTCAAGCCGGAGGTCTTGCCGGCGAACAATTCAAAAAGGGAGGGCTCACGGAATCCATTGCTCCAACTTGCCCGCAGGATCAAGCCTTTGATGGGGGTGAGGCGGGAGCTGATTTTTGGCACAAAAGTGGACCGTTTGCTGGTGATGAAGTCCTCGTAGCGGCCAGCTAGATTGAGGTCCCAGGAATAAACCGGGGTCTGCATTTTCGGCCCGATTATGGGGACGGAGGTCTCGAAGAAGAGGGCCTGGATGTCGCGACTGGCATTGGTATAGGTTCGTGTGGAAGAGCCGACCAGGTCACCGCTTTCCACAGTCGGATCGGGATTCTGGTTTATCGTTTCCCGCCGCCAATCATAACCGAAGGCCATTCCGAGGTCTCCTCCCGGGAGTGGGAAGACATTGCCGGAGGACATATGGGCATGGCCGAACCACACTTCGGAATCGGACTTGCTCCGAGAGTAAACCAAGGCATTCTCGGCCAATGCCCGGTTGTGATCGTTCCAGTAACCGTCAAACTGGGAAGCGCCGAACGGGTTGTAAGGTTCAGGGCCGAGGCCCAGATATTGGCTGCTGGACTGGTCGAACCAAGGGTCGGCCGCGTTCATCAAGCGGTTCAGGCGGCTGGTCGAAACACTCCCGAACCCCTGAATTTCATCAACCCTGCTGATGCGGAAGCCAGTGTCCGAATTCCAGTTGGAAGAGCCGATTTCCAAATCTTTTCCATGCAGTTCCATGGTGGCGATGAAAGCGGTGGCGTCGGTGTTAACCAACCGCTGGCCGAATTCTTCCAAGCGGGCTCTGGTGACCCCTTCCAGGTCCTGATTGAAAGGGTTGAAAGGATTGAATGCCCCGGGAGGCAATTCACTCAGGCGATAGAAGTCATAGCCGTCGTGGCTATGCTTCACGTAACCTGGCAGGGGCTCTCCATTTCTATGTGAGGCGGGGTTGCTAATGGGAATGGGAGAGCGCGAAGGAATGACAAGGCTGACGCCATCGAAATTGCGAAAACTGCCGGTGGCGGGGGGGGCGAGACCATCATTTGCATTTGCCTTGGTGTAGCTGACGTCCCCAACGGCATAGAAGGAATCGTTCAGCTTCCCCCTATAGCTCAAATAGGTTCCCGACCTTTCAATTGCCGGGGTGGCCGGCGATAAACGGTTGTAATTATAGCGGGAATGTTCGCCAAAAGCGCCCAGGTAGGTGTACTGATCCGCCCTCAGATTGCCGTCGTTGTTTTCAATATTGGCGTTTGCGGTGCGGGTGCCGTCCGGGTTGGAAGGACCGGAAGTAACCAGGATGGCCCGGTTCGGGTTGGAGGGCATGCCCGCGGTATCCAAACCGGGGATAAGTCCATCCGGACCCAAGCCGAGGGCTTCGCGAGCGGCCTCGGCGGATATTTGAATGTTTATCGGAATCGAATTGGAGCTGAGAAAAGGCGGAACAGCCGAAAAGGGGCGGTCCCTGTTCATGATGGGGTTCTTCTTCAGGTAAAAAACATTGCCTGTAATATTTGCCGCTTCCCCTCCAATACCAAAGTAGACGCTGCTGTAAAATTCGGATGAATCCGAGCTGGAAATATCTTCGCCGTAGCGCGTGATGACTTCAGCTCCCTGGTAATCCGCGTTGGTGATGATATTGATTACCCCGGCTACCGCGTCAGCTCCGTAAGTGGCGGAAGCGCCCTCTTTCAACACTTCGATCCGTTTAATGGCGGCGGCCGGTATGGTGTTCAGATCGATAAAAGAGGAGGTCCCTCCCGATCCCGTGGGCCAGGCAGCAACGCGTTTGCCGTTGATGAGGATCAGGGTCGAATCGGCCCCCAGACCTCTCAGGGAAACACCGGAAGCGCCCGGGGTGAATCCGGTCTGGTTATGCTGCATCGGAATCGACCCGGCATTGCTGACGGGCAGATTTTGCAGAAACTCTTCCGCTGTGACATAGCCTATTGAATCAAATTCCTCGCGCTCAATGACTTGAATCGGGGCCGATTGAACTTCTTCACTGGAATAGAGCAAGGAACCGGTAACCACCAATTCTTCCAATTCATAGATTTCCGGGAAGATTTCTTCGGAATCCTCCTGCGCCTCAACAACGAAGGGAAAGAGAAGAAAAACCAGAGCCCGGCAGTGAATTTTTGGAGCCATCTTTTTTGGAAGTTGCACTGCACCCGATTACAGGATTGGCGCCTTTCGGGTCAAGCTCCGGTTTGAGGAGGAACGCGTTTGAACCGGGTGCGGATCCAAAAGATGACACCACCGACCATGGACAGCGGGAGAATGGAAAGCAAGGCGGTGGAAAAGTAGAAGGCCAATCGCGTTTCATCCTTTGCGCTGAAACATACCGGACAGGCATCTGCCTGCGCCAGACCCGCCAACAGGATGCAACACATCAGGACGATTATGGAATTCCCTTTCATCAAACCTATCAGGAAAGGTAAACGAGATAATAGAGAATGGGCCAAATGCCCACCACAAAATACCAGAAAACCTGGGTTCCCAGAAAGCGGGAGGCCGATTGCCCTTGAGGCCCGAAGGTGAGGAACAAGTGGAGCATGGCCACCAGGGCGCCCACCGCGTGCAGAGCGTGAAAGCCGATTATCAGGTAGAAAAAACTACCGTAGATACTCGAAGTCACGGTCAGGCCGAATCCCAGCAATTTGCTCCATTCGTAACCCTGAACCGCGACGAATACGCCGCCCAGAAAAACGGCCATTCCCATTAATTTCCTGGAGGCGGGGAAATCCCCCACTCGAAATCTCCGGTTGGCCAAAAAAAACATAAAACCACTGCCCAGTAAAAACCCGGTGTTTACCGCGGTCACGATGACGGGCAGGCGGGGCTGCCCCAAAGGCGGCCATATGGAAGCGTCCGCCTTGACGATCAGAAAGGAACTGATCAGGGCGGCAAAGAGCATGATCTCCGTCAAAACCAAGGCCACCATGGCCAGGAGACTGCTGGGAATAACCGGTCCGGTCCGGGTCAGGGTTCTGGGGGAACCAACTGATTGTGGTCCGGACATGGCGGATGCGGGCATGGCGAAAATCAATGAGGCGCGGCTTCGATCCGGTCCCCCTCATTGCCCTCTTCCGGATGATGGACGGCAATTTCCTCCTCGGTAGGCTCAACGTAGGTGCTGACCCAGCGCTGGCCGGACGGTTTCATGACGTCGGGGGCAAATCCTGTAAACAAAACCAGCAGCAACAGAAGGGTGGCTAACAGGAGATACCAGATATACTTGAGCTCGATATTGAGGTGCATGAAGTAGGCGCAAACCATGCCGGCCTTGACGAGGGCAATGCCAAAGGCGGTGATCAGGGTGAGCCACTTGATGCCAAGGGTCGGGCCGATGATGCTGACGGCCAATAGAACCAACAGAATGACCCAGATCTTGACGTACCTTCCCGGGGAGTGATCGTCGTGATGTTCGGCTGCTTCAGACATATCGTTTACCTGGGCTTGTAATCACTTGGCGATGTAAAGAAGGGGAAAAAGGAAGATCCAGACCACGTCCACAAAGTGCCAGTAGATGCCGATGGCTTCGACGCGGTGCAGGTTCTTTCCCTTTTTAACATCCTGGGCGATGATGCCCATGATGACCATGCCGCACAATACGTGGAAACCGTGCAGGCCGGTAGCCGTGTAATAAAACGACCAGAACACACTCTTCAGCATGGTGTAGCCGTGCATGATCTCGGAAGTGTACTCGTAGGCCTTTACCAGCATGAAGACGCCTCCTCCAGCTATGGTGTACCAGATGTAGCGGAAGGAACGTTTGGTGTCGCCGACCTCCGCAGCCTGGTGGGCCAGCACGACGAACAAACTGGAGGTCAGCAGGACGAAGGTGTTGAAGCCTCCGGCGTAGGGATTGGTGTGAGCCGCTTCATACCCCCAACTGGTATGGAGCAACCGAAAAAGCAGGTAACTCATGAGCAACCCGCCAAAAATGACGATTTCGGAAGCCAGCACCCACCAAACCGCCAACCTCGAGGTCGGAATGCCGGTCGAGCTGCGGGAAGTTGCTACGGGAACTTGAAAGGCCATATCTGTAGTCGAAGGGATTATTTTCGTGATTTGGCCGGGTCGGGCCCGGGTTCGTTTTGCGGCCAGTAATCGACTTCCCGGTCAGGGTGACTGTATTCATACGGACCGCGATAGACGGTGGGGAACTCGGCGAAATTGCCGTGGGGCGGAGGGGACGGAACCGTCCATTCCAGGGTGTTGGCCTTCCAGGGATTGATCTCGGCCTTTTTCCCCCTGAACCAACTGTAGACCATGTTGACGATGAAAACGACCTGAAACGCCAACATGGCAATGAGCGAGACCGTGGCGATGATGCGGAGGTTCTGCAGGTCCTGGGTGTAGAGATCCGGGAAATGGACATAGCCGGAAATCCGCCGGTGCTGTCCGGCAGCGCCCAGGATAAACAAGGGTATGAAGATGAAATTGAAGGGAATGATCGTTCCCCAAAAGTGGACCTTGCCCCAATACTCGTTGAGCATACGGCCAAACATCTTGGGAAACCAATAGGTGATGCCGGCGTAAAATCCAATGATGGCAATGGGCACGAAGGTGTAGTGGAAATGAGCCACCACAAAATAGGTGTCGTGGTAATAAACATCCAAACCGCTGGCCCCGAGGAAAATGCCCGTTACGCCTCCAATGAGGAACTCCGCCATGAAGGCCAATGCCCACAGCATGGGCGTGCTGAAGGTTATGGACGCCCCGTACAAGGTGGCGATATAGACAAAGCACAGCTCGGCAATGGGAACCGATATTATCAAAGTGGTAACGGTAAACAAGTTGGCCATGCGAGGATCGATTCCCGCGATGAACTGGTGGTGAGCCCAAACCACAAAGCTCAAAATACCGGTGGCAAATACCGAATAGAGAATCGTTTTGTAGCCAAAGAGTTTCTTTCGGGCAAATACCGCCATTATCTCCGCCACGATACCCATGGCCGGCAACAGAACCACGTAAACTTCCGGGTGGCCGAAGAACCAGAACAAGTGCTGCCAGAGAAGGGGATCGCCCCCGTGAGCCGGGTTGTAAAAACCCGTCCCGATCAATTGGTCGAACAACAACATGATGGCGCCGGCCAGAAGGGGACCGACCGAGCACATGAAGAGGATGCTGGCGATGACGATCATCCACAACACGATGGGAATATCGTACATCTTCATCCCCGGGGCCCTGGCGTTCATCAGGGTGGTGATAAAATTAATCCCCCCCAGCAAAAAGGCCACGAACTCCAGGCCCACCGCAATCACCCACATGGGCGCGCCCAAAGGGGTAGCATTGTATTGCGCCTCCGCCGACAACGGCGGATAAGCCGTCCAGGAACCCCCAAAACCTCCGTTCGGCACAAAGAAGGAAGCGATGAGGACCAGGGCGCTGAGCAGAAAAATCTGGTAGGATAAGCGGTTGATGCGCGGAAATACCATGTCGTCCGCGCCGATCATCAGGGGAATGAGAAAATTGCCGAATGCCGCGATCAAAACCGGCATGGCAAACCAGAAAATCATGATGGTTCCGTGGTTGGTAACCAGGGAATTGTATGCCAGTTCCGATACGTGCCCGAAACCCGGAACGTCGATTCCCGGGAAGGCCAACTGCATGCGGAAGACGTAGACGAAAAACCCGCCTATCAGGGCCATGAAGAGCCCGGTAAACATGTACTGGAAGCCGATGATCTTGTGGTCCGTGGAAAAGACGTACTTTTCCCAAAAACTCATTTCATGGTGAGTATGGGCTTCGGACATGGCTGCGGATACTAAGGTTGGATGGTTCAGAGGGATGAGGCGGAGGCAAGCGCCTGGCCGGGCATGGTGGAATAGCGTTGGTTGAGCCACTGTTCGTGGTCATAGGCCGATTTGATAAAGATACGAGCCGCCATCAACCCATGGCCCAAACCGCAAATTTCCGTGCACTGAATATCGTACTCCCCGGTCTTGGTCGGCCTGAACCATCCCGTAATTTTTCGCCCCGGAACCGCGTCCTGTTTCAGGCGGAAAACCGGCACCGAAAAGGAGTGGAGCACGTCGGTGGCCTCGAGTTCGAAATGGTAGGTGGCGCCCTCCATGACGTGGAGTTCGTCCACAACCGCAACATCGTCGTCCGTGTGCAATTCCCCATCGGCTCCCGGGTGGACGAAGGTCCAGGCCCATTGCTGGGCCACGATCCCAACGGTCAGATCCGGTTCGGGAAGCCGCTGCTTGATGTTGTACCACACCGCAATGGCGCCCCAAACGATGGCTACGTCAAAAACCAAAACCAGGTAATGAGGGACGGATATCCATTTCTTGTGCCGCTTTTTCTCCCCGGAAACGTACTGAGCCTTTTGCCCCGCCTTCTTCCGGTAGCGGAACATGAAGTAGAAAAATACAACCTCCGCCGCCAGAAACCAGATCCCCACAATCCAGAATATCAAATCGTTGAGAAAATCGATATCCCCGGCAAAGGAGGAGGCACGGACTAAATAGGCTTCGATCATGGGGCAATGCGCCGCTGTGGGGAATAATACGGATTACAACACGAAAATGAAGACGACGGCGGCGAAAGCCACCGCAAAAGCGGTCAAAACGAGAAATGTTCTGGTGGCGATTTTGTGGGGTAGGTCTTTGCTCATCTGGGAGAACGGGGTTATTCTTCGAGAGAAATGGAACGGATATAGGCGATGACGTCTTTCATGGCCTGTTCGTCTGCCAGCGTCAAGGTCATGGGGCGCATTTGCATCCCCCCAATGTCTTTGGGATTGGTTCCCCGTATGCCTTCCTTGAATTTTTTCAGGGAGGTCAGCATGTACCAGTCACTCTGGTATTTCAGGGAGGGAGTCTTGAGGGCTTCCACGCCTTGGGCATCCGGGCCATGGCAGGCCAGGCAGAGGGCGTAAGCGACCTGACCTTTGGCCGGGTCCCCGCCCTCCAGAGTGTCCTCCGGCACTTTGGGAGTGAAGGTGGCTACGTAGGCGGCTACGTCCTTTATGGCCTGCTCGTCCAACAGGGTCATGGACATGGGACGCATTTGCAGCCCCGTGGTATCGCGGGGGTCCGCTCCGCGAATGCCATGCTTGAAATTGTGCAATTGCGTCTCGATGTAATAGGCGGGAAGACCGGCGATCTGAGGAGCATTGAGCAACTTGTTGCCATGCCCTTCCTCGCCATGACAGGCCATGCAGGTAATGTAGGCGATTTTCCCCTTTTCAATGTCCTGGCCAAGCAGACCTGAACCAAAACAGCCCAGGATTAGGCCGAGAACCAGGAAAGGCCGGAACTTTGGGTCCTTAGCGGGGTATTGGAGATTGGAGAACATGTCGTTGCCAGAAAAGCAGCCAATGTGGGGATTTGAATTTGTTTTTTCAACGCATTTTCAGTTCGAAGGAAGGGATTGATCCCTCCATGGAAAATTATAAGCAGCGATAATGCCCATTATACAATTCTTTTACAGCAAAGCAGTTCAGAGTTCAGTAGCCAGTGACTAGTGACGACGGAGGGAGCTCGATCAAGATCGCGATCAGGATTTTGAGAAATCTCAGCAACTCAGCATCTCTTATAATTCCTCATTCCTAATTGACGCGAAGCGCCTTATCCTGTTCATCCATGTTAAATTTACTAATTCCTGATTGGCGCCACAGGCGACCACTTTCCTCTCCACTCTCCACTCTTCACTCTTTCCTCTGGCGCGAAGCGCCTCATATGCAACGTAAATTTTTCTTTCTCATCCTACTGCTTGGCTCCTGCATCGGCGCCTCCGGCTTTACCCCCACAGAGGATGGGCTTTATGCCGTTTTCAACGTATCCCTTCGGCAAACCAACAACAGGGAATTCGCCACCAAGGAATTTGCCGCCCGCTTACATTACCGGGAGGCACCCCTCACGGTAGCCAATTTTGTCGGTCTGGCCGAAGGGACTTACGATTGGTTCGACTTTCAGGAACACGAACTGCGCAGCAATACGCCTTTCTTCGACAACACGGAATTTCACCGGATCATTGAAAATTTTATCATTCAGGCTGGCTCTCCCGACGGCTCTTTGGGCGGGGGCCCGGGTTGGAGCATCCCCGATGAAATAGTGCCGGAGTTGAAACATGATGGCGGGGGTGTGCTGTCCATGGCCAACTCCACCACCTCCCAGGGAGCAAATCTCAATTCGGGTGGCAGCCAGTTCTTCATAACCATGGTTCCAGTTCCGGGACTGGGACAGGAAGGGCGATTGTCCGTCCTGGATGGCAGACATGCCGTCTTTGGGGAAATTGTGGAGGGTTTGAATGTGGCCCAGGAAATCGGACGGAATCCGCTTAGCGGTTCACAACCTCATCCGGATTGGCCCGTAACCATCGAATCGGTCAAAATCATCCGCCAAGGGGCAGCCGCACAGGCTTTTGACCCCATCGACCACTGGCAACCTCCCGCTTTCCGCAGGGGCAAATTGGAAACCAGGTTCACCGTGGAGGACCACGACGGAAATCCGGAAACCGGCCCCCTTCCGGTTCTGGAATGGACCTTCCTCAGAGACCGCGACAACCATTACTATATCGAAGATTCGAACGATTTGCAGGATTGGAGAATAGTCCATGACTTTCAAAGGGCGGTGGCGCTCCGGGACCTGCCCATACGCCGCGATATCAGGAGCGACATCGTTTCCGATGACCGACACTTTTACCGCATGCTGGAACTGGTCTATCCCCCGCTTCCCGAACCACCCCTGCAAGGGACTTCCGGAACAAACCTGACCCTGCAATTGAATGCAGTCGACGTGGACCCGGAAAGAGTCCCCTTTCAGCCCGAATCGTTGAGATTTACCCTGCTCGGCAATCACCAAGGCTACTGGGAACTCAAACGGTCCGATAACGAAACCATGAGACCCATCGGCGAGATTGATTCCTATCAATGGTGGAATTTAGCCGACAAGCACCAGGTAACTTTGTATCTGGATGGATTCACGGGCTTGCAAGCCTACCTTACTCCGACCTCACCCAATTCCGGCACCGCCTACGTGCATTACCTGAGCCCCAGGCCGGAAGGGGTCAATGTCACCGGAACCTATACCCTCAGCAGTGAAAACGAAGGGAGAACCCGACTCGACAAAGAGGGCCTCAAATTGACTTTCAATATCGACGGCACCACCCTGCAAGGCGATCCCTTCACAACGACGTTTGAAATCGACTTCTGGGATCAATTGGAAAACCAGAATTCCGAGGACGATATTCGCTATGAAGGAAGTTGGAAAGTGACCGCTTCCGACAACGATTTCGTCGACATCGGCCGTTTGCTCTACCACTGGTTTGAAGAGGATGGAAAAATTCAACTGCTTCTGGACTTCGATTTGATTGCCGGCATCCATTTGCAGTTGGACAGCCCTTTGACCGCCTCCGGCACAGCCGATGCCTATTTACGGTCCGGGGCCCGCTTCGAGACTGTCAGCTATACGACCGGGACCGGAGATGCCCGACCGGTAACTCTCGACAAAAACCTTACCGAGTTGACCCTGAATATCGACCTCGAAGGTGATGCATCTGGAAAAATCGTTATCGATTTTTGGGATAATTCCCAGGGCATATACGAGTCGAGCCGAACCGATCAGGAGGGAACGACAACGGGAACCGTCCGCTTCTACGAGTGGCTCGAATCCAATGATGAAACCTGGGTAAATCTGACCTTTGACGGCCAAATCCTCGACATGCGGGTGTTTCTCACCGAGACTGCCCCCGGTTCCGGCAGGGCCAAACTTCATATCCTGGAGAGTCGCGCCGTTCTGGATGCGACGTATACCATAGGCCAAGGAGAACCCAGACCTGAGTCCTGATGGAGAACCAACCACAGAGGGCCCAGAGACCACAGAGGTTTCTTTGAAAAATCTTTGCGCTCTTTTGCGAGCTTTGCGAGCTTTGCGAGAGTCCACTTCAACCTTCTTCTCCAAGCCTTAGATTTTTCGATCAAGATCAAGATCACGATAAACAAACCATCATGCGTTTCATTCCTAATTCCTCATTCCTGATTGGCGCCCCCAGGCGCCTTCCCCCCTCTGTGTCCTCTGTGATCTCTGTGGTTATTCTTCTTCTCACCTTCGGTCTCTCCGGTGTTGGCGCCGATAGCGAACGTCCTGGCAAAAACGTCGTCGTCTTTCTGGTCGACGACCTCGGTTGGAAAGACCTGGGCTGCTATGGCAGCTCATTCTACGAATCGCCCCGGATCGACGCCCTGGCCGGGGATTCGGCCCTCTTCACCAACGCCTACACGCCCAACCCGGTCTGTTCCCCCACCCGCGCCGCCATCATGACCGGCCGCTATCCCTCCCGCGTCGATATCACCGATTGGATTCCGGGGATGACTCCCAAAATTTCGCGGTTGGTCACCCCGGAAGACCGCAGCAACCTCGCCCTGCAGGAGGTAACCATTGCCGAGGTTCTCCGGGAACAGGGCTACCAGACATTTTTTGCCGGAAAGTGGCACTTGGGCAATGAGGGACATTTTCCAGAAGACCAGGGATTCGATATCAACAAGGGCGGTCACCACAAGGGCAGCCCACCGGGCGGTTATTACGCTCCTTTCAACAATCCCACACTTGAAGACAAACCCGACGACCATTACCTGACCGACCGATTGACCGACGAATGCATCCATTTCCTGGAATCGCGGGACCGACAAAAACCCTTCCTCCTCTACTTGGCCTACTACACCGTCCATACCCCCATCCAGGGTTGGGACGTTCGGGACGAATACTTTGCCGAAAAAAAGAAAACCCTCCCCAATGGTGGAGAGCCGAAAACCCGAAAGGAACACGACGGCCTCACCCGGCTCAACCAGTCCGACCACAAGTACGCCGCCATGGTAATGGCCCTCGATAACAGCGTCGGCCGCATCCTCGACACCCTCGAAACGATGGCGCTGGACGACCAAACCATCATAATTTTCACTTCCGACAACGGCGGACTAACCACCCGGTCCGGGATAGGCCCCACCTCCGAACTCCCCTTGCGCGCCGGCAAAGGCTGGTGCTACGAGGGCGGCATTCGCATCCCCACCCTCATTCGAGCGCCCGGCATTGGCGAGGCCGGCATAAAAATAGACACCCCCATCATCAGCATGGATTTCTTTCCCACCATTCTCGAATTGGCTGGGTTGCCCCTCAGGCCCGAACTCCATCTGGACGGCCTGAGCTTGAAGCCGTTGCTCGAGGGTAAGCCGCTCCAAGACCGCCCGCTCTTCTGGCACTATCCCCATTACCATGGCTCCACCTGGAAACCGGGCGCGGCCATTCGGGTAGGCGATTGGAAACTGGTGCAATCCTACGAGTGGGAAACAGTGGAGCTCTACAACTTGCAGGACGACATCGGCGAATCGAAGGACCTCTCCGAGCAATACCCCGACAAGACCCGGGAATTGCTCGAAAAACTCAAACAAATACAGAGGGAAACCGGTTCAAAAATCCCCTACCCGAAATCATAGCCCTTATAAACGAGGCACCGTCAACCCTCCGTCCACCAGGATGACTTGGCCGGTGGAATAGGGAAAATCGCCCCGGGCCAGAGCCGCCACCGCCTTGCCCACGTCTTCGGGATAACCCCAGCGCTTGGTGATGTTCATCCCCCCTTCGATGAGCCGGTCATACTTGTCGGCTACCCCAGCCGTCATATCGGATTTGATCACCCCGGGACGCACTTCATAAACCGGGATGTCGTATTGCCCCATGCGGGCGGCAAAGACCTGACTCATCATGCTGAGCCCGGCTTTGGCGATACAATATTCGGCACGATTGGTGGAAGCCACCGTGGAAGAAATGGAGGAAATGGTTACGATGCATCCCCAGAAGGATTTATCCGCCCGCTTGGCTGCGGCCATATCCCGCGCTATGGCCTGACTGAGAAAAAACGCTCCCTTCAAATTGATCGCCATTACCAGATCGTAGTTTTCCTCGGTGGTTTCGAAGACGTCGCGGCGGCCGGGAGAGCCAATCCCGGCATTGTTGACCAACAGTTGAATGGCTTCTCCCGCAAAGCTGCGAGCCACCTGCAAAATGTCCGATCGGCCTTCGGCGCGACCAATATCTCCGCGGGCATAGGCCACATCGACCCCACTCGAACGCAGGGAATCCAAAGCTTCCCGGATGGAAGCCTCCGGTCGCACCCCGTTGACGACCAAATTCCATCCCTCTTGCGCCAATTTGGAAGCGATACCAAAACCAATGCCGCGGGTTCCTCCCGTAATCAAAGCCGTTTTCATTTTCTATTCCCTCAGGTCAAATCGTTAACTTCCAGCCACCGGCGCTCCTTCCAGCTTTGCAGGCCGAGTTCGGCCAACTGGACGCCTTTGGCCCCCTCCAGCAGGGTCCAACGGAACGGTTCGTCCAAAACCACGTGCCTCAGGAACAACTCCCATTGCACCTTGAAGGCGTTGTCATAGATTTCCTGTTCCGGAACCTTGGCCCAGTCCTCGAAAAAATCTATCGGCTGCTCGATATCCGGGTTCCAAATCGGTCTGGGCGTGTTGTTGGCGTGCTGGACGTGGCAATCCCGCAGGGTGGCCAGGGCCGATCCCTTTTCCCCATCCAAGTGCAAGGTAAACAAGTCGTCGCGGCGCACCCGGGTGGCCCAGGACGAATTGAAATTTACCACGATCTCACCCTCCGGTCCCTCGATTTCAAACATGGAGTAGGCCGCGTCATCGGCCGTACAGGCATAGGCCGCCCCGTACTCGTCGACGCGCTCCTTTATGTGAGTGGCTCCGCGGCAATTCACCGCCCTTACCGGACCCAGCAAATTGTCCAAAACGTAGCGCCAGTGGCAGAGCATATCGATAATGATACCTCCGCCATCCTCTTTCCGGTAATTCCAGGATGGTCTCTGGGCCGGCACACCGGTCCCGTCAAAGACCCAGTAACCGAATTCTCCCGTCGCGGCAAATATGCGACCCAGGTATCCGGAGTCGATGACCCGCCGCAACTTTACCAATCCCGGCAGCCAGAGTTTGTCCTGAACTACCCCGCTCTTCACCCCCTTGTCCTCACAAAAACGATGGAGCGCCAGCGCGCTTGCCGTATCGACCGCAGTCGGTTTTTCACAGTATACGTGTTTGCCCGCCGTGGCTGCCGCTTTCACGGCATCTGCCCTGCGCAGAGTGCTCTGGGCGTCGAAATAGACCGGGTAGGCCGGATCCGACATAACGTCATCCGGCGCTGTGGACCATTTTTCGACCCCCGATAGCTCGACCAGGCGCTTCAACTTTACCGGGTTCCTCCCCACCAGAATGGGATCGGGCATTATCGTTTCCGTCGGGCTGACCGGAACCCCACCCTGCTTTCGAATGGCCACGATGGAACGCATCAAATGCTGATTGGTGCCCATGCGCCCGGTCACCCCGTTCATTATTATTCCAACAGTATGTGTCTTCATGTTTAATTAGTGATCAGTGGCTAGTGGTCAGTGAAATTTGTCTGCTGGTTTTTGGTATCTCCTTCTCTCAATTCCTAATTCCTAATTTCTAATTGGCGCCGAAGGCGCCTTTTGTGGTGGTTTATTTAATGGACGCCGTACTAGGGGAGATTGAGGTAGGCATCTTTAATATTCACTAAAAATTCATCCTGATCCATGGCCCAATAGCGGTTGGAAAAGATTTCCACTTCCTCATAACCGGAAAATCCCGCCGCCTCCACCCATCGCCGTATTTGGCCGATGTCGATTACCCCTTCTCCCATCAAACCGCGGTCGTTCAACATGTCATCGGGCTGATCCTTCCAATCGCAGATGTGGAAGGAGAAGAGCCGCCCCTTCTCACCCGCAGTCTTTATTCCGGACTCCAGGCGATCGTCCCACCAAACGTGGAAAACATCCAAGGTTATTCCGAGGTTCGGATGGTCCAGGACATCGCAAATCGCATTGGCCTGCCCCAGGGTGGTAACGGCGCTGCGGCTGTCCGCGTACATGGGATGCAACGGTTCAATGCCCAATTTCACCCCCGCCGCCTGGGCATGGGGAAGAATCGCTTCCAATCCTTCCGCCACCTGTTTGCGCGATTCGAATAACGACTGCCCGGGAGTCGCCCCTACTACCAGCACGATCAAGGGCGCGCCCAATTCAGACGCTTCGTCGATGATTTTCTTGTTTTCCCCTATCGCTTTCTGCCGGTCGGCTCCTTCCAAGGCTGTAAAGAACCCTCCGCGAACATAGGAAACGATGTCCAGTCCTTCATCCCGCACCATTCGACCGGCATTGGGCATCGCGCCTTGGAATCCGCGGGCCGCATCCAGCCATATGGAGATGCCCTTCACCCCTGCCGCCCCATACTTGCGCGCGGCTGTTTCCAGATCCCAGGGCTTGGTCGTGATGGTATGGATACACAAACTGTCTAAACCTGGAGGCATCCGAAAAAGGTGTAATACGGTTCGTTGGTTACCATGCGCTGCAGGTATAGCGCAACCTCGCGCAGGTGATAATCACCCCACTGGCTCGACTCCCCCGAGGCTATCTTTTGGCCTTCAGGCACGTGATCCCAACCATTTGGCTGGTGATATATGGAATGGAGAAGCAATCCCTGGTGCCGGGGATCTTCACTCAAATAACGATCGGAAAGAAGCGACTTTCCCGTCGTCAATCCGGCCTGCCAGTAACGTCGCCCCTCCTCTGTTTCCAATCCCAAAATTCTACCGAGCCTCAACAATCCCTGGGCGCCGATGGCCGCGGCGGAGCTGTCCACGGGCTCCCAATGGTTGAAGGGATCGGCTGGCCTGTCCCACCAATCGCCCAGGCGGCGCAGGTTGGGGGCGCCTCCATCCCAATACGGAATTCCATCCGCCGCAGTGTTGGCTATGAACCAATCGCAAGTGGCCTTGGCCGCCTTCAGGCAGATTTCGCGGAAGGCGTCTTTGCCACCTAGCCCGGTCAAGGCCGCATCGTCCAAGGTATCGATGAACTCCAATTCTTCCGCAAATCCCAGCATGGCCCAGCTCAACCCGCGCGTCCAAGTGGTGTAACCGCTAAACCCCTGTTGCGCATTCGGACAACGGAATCGTCCATCATTGGGGTTGAAAACGGCTTCGTGTGCGGTGCGGCCCCATTCGTCGTAACGGTCACGGCCCTCGCCGTAGAATATATTGTAACGGGCCGTGGACTGCATGTGCCGGACGGCACGCTCGAGCAAACTGACGGGAGTGTCGTTTTCCCCCATTAGCACATGTCCCAGGGCGTGGGCTACCATGAGAATTCGACAACTGCGGATGGTGTCCACGAACAAACTGTGTGGTCCGTTAAAGGAGTAGATGTATCCCCCTCCCCCATGGGTGGCGGACCATCGGGCCGCCTGGGTTGCGCCGCTCACTTTCAAGGCCAGTTCACAAAAATCGATCTCGGCCTGGGATCCATCGGTTTTTCCTTCCTGAATCAACCGCAACCAATTCCCGTAACAACTGAGATTGTTGAACCCGTGGTCGTGAACCCCCACGTGACTGACGTGACTGGCCATGCGCTCCACCGTGTTTTTCCGGGCCAGATCCAAAAACCGGCCCTGGCCGGTAGCATCGTACTGCAGAAAGGAAGAACCGTAGACAAAGCCCTCCGTCCATTCCGTCCAGCCCATCGCGGTGTACTTGCCCTTGACGGTAAACACCGGGGAACCCTTGCCGAAGTCGTACCCGCTTTCGATCGACTCGATCTTTTCCCCCGACAACCGCCATAACCGGTCCAGTTTCGAAGCCAAGTCCTCAGGCGTCAGAGCATAATCAATCTTCATCCGTGCCTATCCGTGTAATCCGTGGTCAATTCCTAATTCCTAATTGGCGCCCCATATCCTTGACCATCCGTGGTCTATCCCTAAAATCTTTGTGCCTTTGTGCCTTTGTGCCTTTGTGCCTTTGTGCCTTTGTGCCTTTGTGCCTTTGTGCCTTTGTGCCTTTGTGCCTTTGTGCCTTTGTGCCTTTGTGCCTTTAATTCATTTCTTCCACCCAGATATTGCGGAACTGCAGGCGATTGCTGTGATCCTGCAGCATGATGGGGCCAGGATCTCTGGGCGGTTCGATAAAGCGAGCATCCTCGCGGTGTTGGGTCCGGTGAAACAATTCCTGGTCGTGATGGATCGGCACACCGTTGTGGCGAACGGTAATGCGGGGATTTTTCTTCACCTTGCCCGTGTCGTCGAACCGTGCCGCACGGTATTCCACGTCGTAAGTTTGCCACTGCAGGGGGGGGCGGGCCGCGTTTACCTTGGGGGCAATGAGCCGGTAGAGGGCGCCGCATTCGTTCCAGTAACCTTCCAGTCCGTAGCTGTTGAGGATTTGCACCTCGTAAGCACTCCCCTGAAAGAAGAGCCCGCTGTTGCCGCGGCCCTGACCCTTCTTGCCCGGTTCGACCGGGTAACGAAATTCCATGTGGAACCGCACATCCTTGAAACTCTGCTTGGAAACAATCGTTCCCCCCACCCGGGGCTCACTCCCGTCGTTGACCTTCCCCCGCCTTACCTCCATGGCGCCGTCTCCCGGAAGGGACCAGGTTACCGCTCTTCCATCCTGGTGTTCCCAGGCATCGAAATTCGATCCATCGAACAGGACGATGGCGCCTTCCGGAGCTTTCTTGCCCAAGGTCGGCGAACGCAACACCACCCGCTTGAGCTTGAAGGGGCCCGTCTTGCCGTAGATGGTCCCCGTGCCATTGAGGCCATTCTTCCCCACCTTGAAGTCCCATTCCTCCCCTTGGTGGACTATCCTTTCGCCTTTCAGATACGCATCTCCCTCAAAGTAGACCTCGGCCCGGCGATCCAGGTTCTGGACAAACCTAACCCGGTAATGCCCCACGTCCACGTTGATGACCTGGGCCGACAGGGTTGGATTGATTTTCTGGTAGGACTTGTCCGGCGGATCGTACCAGATCCCGATGTAATCCCCCATAAGATCCCGGTCGGCCGCGGCAATATCCGTCCACTCCGGACTGGCGCTTTGGCCATAGCACAATTCGAACCCGGCCAGAAGGACCCAGCCAGCGGCAATCAGTAGGATTCTATTCTTCAGCATCAAAGGGTATTTTGAGTTCATTGCCTGAACACATTAGGACCCAAGATCGGAAAATCGAGACCTTTGTTGGCCAATCCAAGTGGGCAAAAGGCCATGAAATTTCCCCGATGGATTGACTTTTGGAATGTTTGTATGCAGTAACTACTCAGGACCTAATTGAGGATTCGTATCCGGCGTCTACCTGCGCCTATCTGGTTGCGATGACTTTTGAATACCCACGGTCGGCGGGTATTTTTTCGGAACGCTGTTCTTAAGTCCTCAAAAAATGGGAGTTCTTATCTATTGAATGATAAAGATTCAAAAGCGGCGCTACGAAGACGCAGTCCCCCTACCAATTAGTTCAAGCGTGGTAGGGCAAGAGCATCCCTGCTCTGCCGTTCGTCGTTGTCAGCCAAAAAACCATCTGAGTAGTTACTGTATGCATTTATTCAGGAAACCTTCCACCTTGGCCGCTACGCCTCATCCATGATCCCATATGGCGGGACAGTCCCGAAGGAAGTGACACAGGCATAACTGCCGTTTCACAGACGATACCGCCCATACAATCTCCCACAAGTCGTGCCTGAAATTCACTTTCTTAAAGATCTGGTTATCGTACTTGGAGCAGCCGTTGTCGTTGTCACGCTCCTCCGACGCGCAGGCTTTCCTTCCATTGCCGGTTTCATCCTGACCGGTGCGCTGGTCGGGCCAAATGCTCTGGGGCTGGTCAGCGAAACCAGCCAAGTCGAGGTCATGGCCGAGATCGGCATCGTCCTTCTGCTTTTCGGTATCGGCCTGGAACTCTCCCTCAGCCGACTGCGGCAATTGTGGAAAGCCATCCTGCTCGGCGGTGGCCTGCAAGTCGGGCTCACCATTGTATGCACTGCCCTCTTGGCCGCATGGTTTGGGTTATCCACCGGCCCAGCCATATTCCTGGGCTGTATCGTTGCGGTTTCCAGCACGGCCATTGTGCTGCGCGGCCTTTCCTCCAAGGGGGAACTGGAATTCCCCCACGGGCGTCTGGCCTTGGGCATTCTCGTCTTCCAGGACCTCTGCGTAGTGCCGATGATGTTGGCGGTTCCCCACTTGGCCGGGGAGGGAGGCTCGGCCCAGGATATTGTCCTGACCATCGGCACGGTCCTCCTGGTTGTTGCGGGAATCTTGTTGGCAGCGAGCCACCTGGTCCCCCGCCTACTTGCTTTCGTGGCCCGGGCGAGGGAAAGGGAACTCTTCATTCTGGCCGTCTTTCTCGTTTGTTTCGGCACGGCATGGGCCTTATCCTTAGCGGGAATTTCCCTGGCGCTGGGAGCATTTCTTGCCGGACTGGTAGTCGCCGGAAGCGAGTTCAGGCGCCAGGCCATGTCTGATCTGATCCCCCCTCGGGAGGTCCTGGCCAGCTTGTTCTTCGTATCCGTCGGCATGCTGCTGAATGTTTCGGACATCTTGCAACACGCCCTCTCCACCATTGGATTGCTTTGCCTCATTCTTGTCGGAAAGTTCACCATTATTCTCGGCACGGCGCTGATCCTGCGGCTTCCATTGCGAGTGGGTATCCTATCGGCCACCACCTTGTGCCAGATCGGGGAATTTTCCTTTATCCTCCTGAAGGCCGCCCAAGGAACGGACCTCCTGGGAAACCCCCTTTCCCACAGCCTGCTCATGGCCATCGTCCTTTCCATGCTTTTGACACCGATGGCCATTGCCTTCGGGCCGCACCTTGCCGGCAGTGCGGCCCGCGTGCCATGGCTGAACCGCCTCCTGGATGCCGAGCCGCCCGGGATCGATGCTCAGGAACCGCACAGCGAACACGTGATCGTAGCCGGCTACGGCCTGGCCGGCCGCCAAATCTGCCGTGCTCTCCAACGGGAGGGTGTAGCCTATATCGCGGTGGACTGGAACACCGACAAGGTGCATGAAGCCCACGATGCCGGCGTCAGGGCCGTTCTCGGAGACATCTCCCAACGGGAGGTACTCGAGGAACTCGGGTGCAACCGGGCACGGTTGGTGATCGTGGATATCAAGGTCACCAGCGCCGCCGCATCCGTAGTCCGCGCCATTCGTGCCAGGGCTCCTGACGTTCCCGTCATCGCCCTGATCCGATACGAGATGGACCGAGACTTACTGGAAAGCGCCGGCGCCTCCGAGGTAATCACCGTCGAGGCAACCGCCAGCAAAGCCATCGTGGATACTTGTTTTAACGCCCTGGAGGCACGGGAATAAACCACGGATTACTCGGATAGGCACGGATCGGGAATGAGGAGAGAATGTTTAAGGTATTTTTAACGTAACTACTCAGGACCTCATTGAAGATTCGTATCCGGCGTCTACCTGCGCCGAGCTGGTTGCGAAGACGCAGTCCCCCTACCAATTAATTCAAGCGTGGTAGGGCAAGAGCATCCCTGCTCTGCCGTTCGTCGTTGTCAGCCAAAAAACCATCTGAGTAGTTACTTATTAACAACGCTCCTTTCAGTCGCTTGATCCGGCTTTGCCGGAACAGGAGTGAACGGAGGGGGGACATTCCTGTCCCCCACCATCGTGATCGTGATCGAAGAAGAGGATACGAAATAGCCACAAAAGGCAGGTATGTGGTCAATCAAGTGCAAAGTTTAATTTGTTTATAGATATGGTGAGTAAATGCGTTCCTATTGGGATAGCCTAGCTCAGTGAGCTTTTGCTTTCCCATCACAGTTGCAAGTTTTAGAAGTT
>JAJDZZ010000068.1 GCA_022824405.1 Opitutales bacterium | reverse complement strand
GTGGAAAGATTAAAAGCCAAAGGCAAACCCTACAAATGCGCCATTGTTGCGGCGATGAGGAAGTTGCTCATCCACCTCCACATCCTTATGAAAAATCATCAATTAAGCCTTGCTTCGTGACACAGTTGCTTGGCGAGAGGTCATGGCGTTAAGATGGGATGGACTAACGGGAGTGAATCCGCCAGGGTAAAACCCCTATAGTCTTGCGCAGAGGGTGAATTCCGGGGATTTTGAATATATTCCCAACGAATGGGTGGATAGCGAATGAATGCTGACCGGCAAAACGGATTCGGAATCGGGCAATTTAGGAGTTGGCTCTTTTTGGGGTTTTGCATTCTGGAATCTCCGGCCTGGGCCGAGGTCGACTTTGCCCGGGACATTCGTCCCATTCTCAATGCCAACTGCATAGAGTGCCACGGCGGGATAAAAGCATCGGGCAACGTGTCCTATGTTTACGAAGACCGCGTGGTCGATTTTGAAGGAAAATCGGGTTATACGGTGGTCAAACCGGGAAACCTGGAGGAATCGGAATTGTTTTTTCGCATTACTACCGAGGATGAGGAGGATCGCATGCCGCCGCCCGACGAGCATGATTCCCTTACCGAAAAGGAAATCGCCCTGATCGGGCAATGGATCGAAGAGGGTGCGAAGTGGAAGGATCATTGGGCCTTCGAGGCTCCCGTAAAGCCCCGGGTTCCCAGGACTGCGTTCGACAAACTGGCTAATGGGAATCCGGACCGTTTTCTGTTCAGCCGATTGGAGAAGGAAGGGCTCGAGCCCGGTCCCAAGGAAGAACCGGGCCGGTTATTGCGTCGACTGAGCCTGGGCCTTACCGGTCTACCGCCGAGTTTGACAGAACTGGACGCCTTTGATCGGGCTTATTCCAGGAATCCCAAGCGGGCATTGGAGAGAGCAGTCGACGACCTCATGGACCGTCCAGCCTTTGGTGAACGATGGGCCACGATGTGGCTCGATCTGGTTCGCTATGCCGACTCCGCCGGACTGGGTCAGGATCAGCCGAGAACGATTTGGGCCTACCGGGATTGGGTTGTGGAAGCATTCAACAGGGACCTTCCCTTCGATCGATTTACCGTCATGCAGTTGGCCGGCGACTTGCTGCCCGATCCGACTCTCGAGGATCTGGTGGCGACCGCGTGCCAGCGCAATACGCAGACCAACGTGGAAGGCGGCACTGACGACGAGCAGTTCCGGGTGGAGGCGGTTTTGGATCGAATCAATACGACTTGGCAAACCTGGGGATCGGTCACGTTTGGATGCGCGCAGTGTCACGATCATCCCTATGATCCTATTCGGAACGATGAATACTACCAATTCATGGCGTTCTACAATAATACGGCGGATTCGGACCTGGGAAACGACGGTCCTTTGCTGAAAGTCCCCGAGGAGTCGAATCGATTCAAGGAGGCAGGGGCATTGCGTCAGCGGATTCTGGATCTTAAAGAGGCGATTTGGGAAAGTGGTACCGCTTTACGCGATAAAGTGGAATGGACAGGACTCAAGCAGCTCGAAGTAACGTCGAATAACAGCACGGAATACACCGTGGTTGAAAAACCGACCCACGACGAATTTCACACCATAGGAACCGTTGAGATCGAAACGCACACCCGGATAGACGTCCCGGCTTCCAGCTTTGGCGGCGAGGAAGTAAGAGCGTTGCTATTGACCGTGTTACCCTGGGATCCGGAAACCGCAATTCACAGTCCGGAATGGGGTTTCGTCGTGGATGACCTGGAAGCATGGGTCACGTCCGAGAATGGTTCCAAGACCCCCATCGGTTTCCGTTTGAGTGTTCCCGACGTTCCTTGGATGCCGACAGATCCAATGCGGAACATTGGCTCCAATGGGCAGCATTGGGGGGCTGACACGCGTATTCATCATGCACGGCGACTGGCCCTTGTTCCCGAGCGGCCAATCCCCCTGAAGGAAGGAGATACGCTGTCGGTTTTTATTCACTGCAACAAGCGAGGCGCAGGCGGCAGTCATCCTATGGCTATACAACGAGGCCACCTGGCCAGCAGCTCCGACCGGCGTTGGGAGCGTTTGGGGGAGCGGTGGAGTAAAGACTATCGCAGAAACCAAAAGCTGACCGAGGCGATAACGCGTTATTCCGAAATACCTGGGACGACCGTTCCCATAATGCACCGGCGCCCCAATGAATTAGCCAGGCCGACCCACGTATTCATAAGGGGCAATGCCTTGCAGAAGGGGGCTGAGGTTTTTGCCGATCTGCCTGAGACACTGACCGAGGTAGCCCCTGTTAAAGGTTCGCCCGACCGCCTGGCCATGGCCCGCTGGTGGGTTTCGGATGATCATCCGCTTACTTCCCGAGCTTTTGTAAATCGACTTTGGGAGCAGCTTTTCGGTGTCGGGATTGTCCCTACACTGGAGGATTTCGGTTCCTCCGGTGAAAAGCCCACGCACCCGGAATTACTCGACTACTTGGCCGTTCGTTTCAGCAAAGACCATAATTGGAGCGTGAAAGCCATCTTGCGCGAGATCGTCCTCAGTCATGCCTACCACCAGTCGTCCCGTGTGACCCCGGAGCTTCTGCAACGGGATCCGGATAATCGTCTGATTGCCCGCGGCCCCCGTCTCCGGCTGACCGCGGAGATGGTCAGGGATCAGGCTCTCGCCGTGAGCGGGCTCCTCTCCTCAAAACTCGGAGGACCCTCGGTCTATCCTCCCTTGCCGGAAGGCGTGTGGCAGCCGTTTCAGAAAAGCAACAAGTGGCCAACCCCGGAGCCCGGGGACGAAGACCGCTACCGCCGTTCCCTCTATACCCACGTCAAACGAAGTATCCCGTTTCCCGCCTTCGCGACTTTCGATGCCCCGTCGCGCGAGTTCTGCACCCCTCGCCGGCTAACCTCCAATACCCCTTTGCAGGCCCTGGTTACCTTGAACGACCAGACCTTTGTCGAATGTGCCCAGGCTATGGGCAAACAGCTTGAGCTCGATTATCCCGAGGCGCCGGAAGACGCGCTTGCTCAAGCCCACCGTCTGGTGACGGGACGAACGGCCAATTCCGACCGCTTGCAAACCTTGACTCAGCTTTACCGCCAAGTGAATATGGAATCGCCTGAAAACGCCTGGACCCTGGTGGCGCAAGTCCTTCTCAACCTCGACGATACGTTAACCTTTTGATCTGCCGTGAAACTCGAATCTCTGCTCGATGAGGCACGTTTCCGTTCCTTGGAACATCAGACGCGCAGACAGTTTCTGGCGCGATGCACCACGGGGCTGGGAGCGATGTTCCTGGCCAGTCAGGCCAAGGCCGCCACGGGAAGTCATTTCCGGCCCCGGCACGATCCCTCTAATCCGCTCGATGCGCTGCCTTCGCATTTTCAAGGCACAGCCAAACGCGTCATTTACCTTCATATGATCGGGGCGCCCAGCCAGTTGGAACTCTTCGACTACAAACCCGACTTGGAACGACTTGATGGCCAACCCTGTCCTCAGTCGTTCCTCGAAGGCACGAATTTCCCCTTCATTCAAGGGACGCCGAACATGTTGGGACCTCAGTTTCCCTTCCGACAATACGGTGAGTCAGGCGCCTGGATATCCGATCGCCTTCCTCATTTCTCCAAAGTGGTGGATGAGGTGAGTTTTATCAAAACCCTGCATACGGACCAATTCAATCATGGTCCCGCTCAGTTGATGGTTCATTCCGGTCAACCCCGCATCGGTCATCCCTCCATAGGCTCCTGGGTTACCTGGGGTTTGGGAACTGAGAACTCCGATCTTCCCGGCTTCGTAGTGCTTCTTTCCGGTGGAAGAATACCTCGTGTCGGAAAGGCCCTTTGGAGCTCCGGTTTTCTTCCTTCGGTTTATCAGGGAGTGCAGTGCCGTTCCAAGGGCGATCCGGTTCTCCATGTTTCCAATCCGGAAGGCATGTCCCGCGATCTTCGCCGATCGGCTCTCGATACCCTGAAGACGCTCAATCGGCAAACGCACGACGCGTTCGGCGATCCGGAAACCCTCACTCGCATTGCGCAATACGAGATGGCCTTTCGAATGCAAACAGCGGTGCCCGAGGCCATGGATATTTCCAGGGAACCGGCTCACGTTCACGAAATGTACGGCACGGCTCCCGGGAAGGAAAGTTTCGCCAATAATTGTCTGCTGGCGCGAAGGCTCATCGAGCGCGATGTGCGGTTCGTTCAACTATACGATTGGGGCTGGGATTCACATGGAGCTGCCGAAAACGAAGCTCTCAATGAGGGTTTCAAGGACAAATGCCTCGAAGTCGATCAACCCATGTCGGCATTGCTGACAGATCTCAAGCAGCGAGGGTTATTGGAAGATACATTGGTCGTCTGGAGTGGTGAATTCGGCCGCACCCCCATGCGGGAAAATCGCCACGGCCGCGAAATGGAACTGGTTGGCCGGGATCACAATCCCGCTGCTTTCACGGCCTGGATGGCGGGTGGCGGCGTGAAGCCCGGGGTGACTTACGGAGAAACCGACGAGGTTGGCTACAGTCCCGCCGTGAATCCGGTTCCCCTTCAAGATTTCCACGCCACCATGCTGCACCTGCTCGGTTTGGAAGATAATAAGCTCATTTACCCATTTCAGGGGCTGGATCGGCGCCTGACCGGCATCCACAACGCCAAGGTGATCGAGGAGCTTCTCGCTTAGGGCAAAAACGACCTCTCGCAGAGATCGCCAAGCACGCTGAGGGAAACTAACCACAGAGGCAGAGGCGCCGATGGCGCCAATTAGGAATT
>JAJDZZ010000056.1 GCA_022824405.1 Opitutales bacterium | reverse complement strand
AATCCTGCTCGCGAAGGGATCCTGTTCCGGCAATGCCGGATCAAGCGTCTGAAAGGAGCGTTGTTAAATTAAAAATCCGTGGGCATTACCTCACCTCAATTCCTCATTGGCGCCCCCGGCGCCTTAACCCTTTGCGTCCTTCCGGTCTTTGCGAGAGTCAATTATTCATCCTGTCCATCCTGTTTATCCATGTTCAATTCCATCACTCCATTGATCACGATCACGATCACGAGTTTTCTCTTCAATCTCTGTGTTCTCTGTGCCCTCTGTGGTTGATCTCACCTTATTCCTATTTTACCGGCCGGTTCTGGTGGAGGCGCGCTTTTCGCTTTTCCCGTTCTACGAGCCGGGTTTCCAGGGGAATCGCTTCCGGAGCGGCGTTTCGGGGTATCCACTTCCCCAACCGGCTTTTGACGGCGCCTAAAGCCGGGTCGTCAGCGAGGTTCCTGAACTCGTCGGGATCGACTTCGTGATGGTAGAGTTCCTCGGCGCCATCCCGGTAACGAATGTAACGCCAATCGCGACTGCGGACGGCATGATTGCCATGGTAACTCGAGATGATGACCGGGCTGCGGCGCGGAGTTGCGGGATCTTCAATCTGCGGAACCAGACTGACACCTTCGAGCAATGGATTTCGGGGTAATCCGCACATCTCCAAGAGTGTGGGATAGACATCGAGAAGGCTGACCGCTTCCCTGCAATGGTCTCCCGGTTCGACATCCGGACCGGCTATGACAAAAGGGACGCGGGTAGACTCCTCCCAGAGGGTGCGTTTTGCCCAATGTTGCTTTTCCCCCAGGTGAAATCCGTGGTCGCTCCAAAGCACGACCAAGGTTTGGCCTGCGTGGGGACTTTCGCGAAGCCCCTTCAGAACGGTTCCCACACAGTGATCGGTAAAACTGACCGAAGCCAGGTAGGCGTGGACGAAACCACGCCACAATCCGGCCTCCAGGATCATGTCCTGGGTTGGCGCCACCTGATCCATGGATTTGAAGTTATCCGGAATATCTTCCAAGTCCTCTGGGGGGGCCTGGGGCAAGGTGAGGGCGTCGCGATCGAAGAGATCGAACCATTTGGGCGGAACATACAAGGGCACATGAGGGCGGGAAAACCCCACCGACATGAAAAAAGGTTGGCCGTAATCCTTCTGCAAAGCCTCCACCGCCGCTCTAGCCAATTGATAATCGTACATCTCGCCATCGGTTTCGGGAAAGGGTCCCCAATCCCAGACCTGTGGCTCCCAATGCAAGGGTCGCTCAGGTCTCGGTCCGCCCGCCCGCCTGCCAATGAATTGGTCGACGTCATTGGCGACAAACCCTTTAAAACCGCTGTGGAGCACTTTCCCACCACTCAGGGTGGTGTAACCACGATCCTTGAAATAACGGTGCATGGTGGGAACGTTCCGCAAGCTTTCAATGGAATGGTAATCGGGCCCCAACTCGTAACTGCCATGGGTTGTGGCATGTAAACCGGAAAAGATGCTGACCCGCGAAGCCGAACATACCGGCACCGAGCAATGGGCATTGGAAAACACCCGGCCTTGCGCGGCGAGTGCATCGATTTGCGGTGTCCTCGCATCCGGGTGACCCCCCAGATGACCGACCCAGTCGTTGAGGTCATCGATGCAAATCATGAGGACATTCGGCCTCTGCGCAGCGCCTTCAATCATGGCTGGGACCAGGAAGACAAAGCTCAGGGCGCAGAGTAAACCAGCGTTGAGGAAACGTTTAATTTCGAACATAGGCCTTCATATCCCCACTAATCCATTAACCAACCTGAACCATGCCGTTTATGCGAACGCCGCCCTGGTGCGCGCAACCAATTTGTTGTCCGGTCGGTCGCTTCCATCCAGCCAGAAGACAAGGGCCGAAAGAAACCTCGCCTTCAGCCCCGGCGACAGGTGATGAAAATCCTCCAGCATGGCAGAACTGAACTTGTAATCGTGGGAATCTCTGCCCTTGAGGTAAATCAGGCGTTGTGCGGCCTCGACATACGCCCTCGGATCCCCGGACTGTTGCAAAAACGCCAGCGACTTTCGCGCCGCCTCCAGCCGGTTACTACCCAAATTTTCAAAGATATCGGCGAGGCCGGGTCGGCCTTCTGCGGCATGAAAATTTTCAATGGAGACACCGTCCCCTACTCCACCGGATCGGCGAAAAAGAGTGAGGAAGGCCGCGTTCTGCAAGATGAGGAATCGCCTCATCCGGTCACTGTCGGTCTTCCGGAACAAAAAGTGAATCGCGTTGGTGCTGGTACAGGCATGCAAGGAAACGATGCCGGGCCGCCGCATCATCATTTCGGCGGCGTGTTGGAACAGAGCGTCCCAGATTGATTGGGGATCGATTCCCCCGTTGAGGAGCTCGATCACCTTGCTGCTGGCATCCCGCCAGTTTCCAAACCGAAGCGCCTGTAAAAGATCGCGCGTGGCTTCGATCCTGGTTTCTCCCTCAAGCCAGCCTTGTCGAATTTGGCTTAAGGCGGACAAATTGCTCCTTCCGGGCCGGTCGGCTTCGTAATCGTTCTCCGCCGGGTTACCTCTACCCCGTTCCAACAAGGCATAGGCCAGGGACCGCAACACCGGTTCGGCGTGCTTCCATCCTATGGTTTGCAAGGTTCTCCATCCATTCGCCACATAAATGGCCTTGTGACCGATATCGCGGAAATCCCGCGCGCCGTAGCGGCAAAACAGATTGAAAATATCTCGTTGGTTCGTGCTTCGGGCCAGAGCGGTTACGGCGAGGTCGGTTTTGGCTTCGTCCCACTGGTCCATGGCTTCCACAAAAAGACCTTTTGCCTCCCTTGAAGACGGCAAGTTCGATTCATCCGCCACAGACAATGTCCAGTCTCCCTCCATTTTGTCCCGGGTCTGGGAGGATTTAAAATAATCCAATGCCCAGAATATGGGGAGCCAACGGTCTGAGTCGGGAGAATTCAAACTGGCCAGGTGAGCGGAGTTAACCACCAAAACGGCATGAAATTTAAATCCGACCGGTCTGGGCTGAATATTGCGCACTCCGGCCAGAAACAGGGCTGCCAAGACTTCCCGATAACGGGTCCCCGCCTTGATACGGAAAGCCACCTCCTCCAAGAGACGGGAACGAGGTGTTTCCTCCAACAAGCGCACCAGGGGCTCGATTTCCGGCCTGAATTGCACGAACTTCGACGGTAACCTCGATTCCGCAGCGCCCAAGCTGGGAATTTTGGGATGAATGCCAAAGTCTCCCCATCCCCACATGGCCCCGGTGGCGGCACAGGTTTTGAGAAACTGACGGCGATCTGGCTTGGACCTCACGACCCGTCCATCCTCGCCCTTATCGCTTCCCACAGCAAGCGCCAAACGGAAGCGCCAATCAGGAATGGGATCTCGCCAAGGCGAGATGGCACAAAGGCACAAAGGCACAAAGGCACAAAGGTTTATCGTGATCGTGATCTTGAAAAATAACGGAGGGGGGACATTCCTGTCCCCCGCCCGAAAGACATGGCAGGGGACAGGAATGTCCCCTCTCCTTCCCTCTCCGCGTTCTTGGCGAGCTTTGCGAGAGTCCTCTCTCCCCATCGCGAGCTTCCCGATCCAAACTAAAGTTGATCCGCTTTTACAAAGGCGCTTTCCTCAATGCAATCAACATGCCCCGACGTCGCCCCAGATCCGGAATGCGATCGCGTGAAAGCAAACACGCCGATCTGCACGCCCCCCTTCCTCGAATGTCCCAGGAGGAACTTTGCCGGAGAATTTCCACCCAGCCCAACGCTTGCGTTCTCCTTCTCGATCGCATCGAGGACCCCCACAACCTGGGGGCTTGTTTGCGCACGGCCGACGCGGCAGGGGTCACCGCCGTGGTCACTCCCAAAAATAAAGCGGCAGCGGTTACGGAGACCGTTCGCCGCGTTGCTTGCGGGGGCGCGGAATCCATACCCGTGATCCAGGTGACCAACCTGGCCCAGGCCATGAGGAAGCTGGAAGAGGCCGGACTCCTTCTCGTCGGGACCTCCGACCGGGCTACCCGGGATCTATATGACGTCGACCTGACCGGGCCCGTCGGCATCGTCATGGGTTCGGAAGGCAGCGGCTTGCGCCGCCTCACCATGGACACCTGCCACAAGTTGGTAAAGTTGCCTATGCAAGGCGTCGTCCCCTGTCTCAATATTTCGGTAGCCGCCGGGATTTGCCTCTTCGAGGTCGTGCGACAACGCACCATGGCCAGAGGGCTTTAAAAATTAATCGTGATCGTGATCGATTGAGGGTTAAGAAAGAAGGACTCTCGCAAAGCACGCCAAGAACGCCAAGAAAAGGAAGACCCAGCATCATGCATCCAGCATCATGCATCTCAGCGGAAACCGAACAATAGCTGGAGGATGGATTCCAACTCGGGCCCGATAGTGGGTTTTCCATTGCGAACTCTCACCAATTTCTTGCAACGATTGGATGATATCAGCCTGGAATCGTAGCTTTGCAAGGCCACTTTGCCGTTGGTGGTGAGACTACCGTTGAAAACCAACGGGGTCCATTTTTTGGGAACCCCATACCAGGTAAAATCGATTTTCCAACCCGCCAATCCGCGCTTGGGAATGGAACCGTTAAGCAATGCCGGATAACGGCGCAGAAAGTCCGGGACCTGCCTTGTCCCCACCGCGATGGAAAATGCGGTGGCCTGTTTTTCCAAAACGGAGCGCAATCCCCGCCCGTTTCCCCAATGCAATTCTTCAAAAAAAGCCACGGGATCGATACCCTTGAGGTTAATGCCGTTGTAAATTCCGTGAAGGTTGGCGTCGGGAAATTCCTTCCAGTCATACCAACTCTGAAAGCGATCGGTTAAGAGCAGAGAGATTTCAAAGTGCAAATGAGCCCGGTGTCGGGGAATGGTGTAGGAAGCCGACCGGCCCATAGTGGCAATTTTTTGCCCCGATGCCACCCGGGATCCCCGGACGATTCCGCGTTCTATGGAACGCAAATGCGCGTATAGGCTCAGGAAAGTCATCTCCCCATCGGAGTGTTCTATCACAACGTAGCTGCCGAGAGTGGATTTGTTGGATTGCCCATGGGCATAGACCACTTTTCCCGGGAGGATGGATCGCACCGGGTCGGTAGACTCACCCCGGGCATCTCGCGAAAAAGACTTCAAGTCGATGCCCTCGTGAAACTGTGCCCCTTTCGAGCGCACGCAACCAAAGTTGCCGGATTGAATTTCGTTCGACGCGGTCGGCTGCAACAAGGAGTAAAAGGAATCCCGCATGTCGAGGGGAGGATTCCCGGTGGGCCAATGAAGGTTCAATTTGCCCGTTGCTATTCCGCACACGGTAAAAATAAAAAGCCCAATCGCCGCAAATATTCTATTGGCCATCCAGGCTCCGGGTTTAAAGATCCTGCCAACGGGTTCAAACACCATATTCATGTCGCTGGTTTTTTGGATGCTTTCAACATTTTTCCGGTCAAGGAGGTTTTGCAGCCTTCCAAATCCTCCCGATGACCGGAATAAATCAGATTGCCCCCATCATTGCCGCCCCCGGGACCGAGATCCACGATCCAGTCGGCCAGATTTATGACGTCGAGATTGTGTTCGATTATAATCACCGTATTCCCCTTATCCCTCAGGGAGAAGAGCAAGTCCATGAGCAACTGGATATCGATCCAATGCAATCCGGTGGTCGGTTCGTCCAAAATATAGAGGGAAGCGCCCTGCTCCCGGCGACTGAGTTCGAGGGACAGTTTAATGCGTTGCGCTTCCCCGCCCGACAAGGTCGTAGCTGGCTGACCGAGTTTGATATAACCCAATCCCACCCGTTCCAGGGTTTCCAATTTTCGACGAACTCTGGGAAATTTTGCAAAGACCCCCATGGCTTCCCGCACTGTCATGTCCAGAATATCGGCTATGGTAAATCCCTTGAACCTCACTTCCAGGGTTTCGCGGTTGTAACGTTTTCCGTTGCAACTCGGGCATTCCACGTAGGTATCGGCCAGGAATTGCATATCGAGCCTTATCATACCCGCCCCCTGGCAGCGTTCGCACCGCCCGCCCCTGACGTTGAAACTGAAACGGCTGGGTTTGTAGCCCCGCACCTTGGAAAGGGGACATTTGGCGAACACCTGGCGTAGCTGATCGAACAGCTTGATGTAGGTAGCCGGATTGGATCGGGGCGATCTTCCGATGGGGGACTGATCCACTCGCACGGCTTTAGTAAAATGCTCCAGGCCGAGGATGCGGCCATGTTTGCCCGGAATGGTTTTGGCGCGGTTTAATTTAAAAGTGGCGGCGTTGGCCAGGATATCGTTGACAAGGGTCGATTTACCGGAACCCGATACCCCGGTCACGCAAGTCAACAACCCCACCGGGATGGAAACGTCGATGGACTTCAGGTTGTGTTCCCGCGCTCCCTGAATCTCGATCCTACGCTCATCGGCAACCCGCACAGGGCTGTTCTTGAGCACTTCCATTGCACCGGACAAGAAGGGTCCGGTTCTCGATTTGGGGAATTGTTTGCATTCCTCGGGGGTTCCCGCAAACAACAGACTCCCGCCCTTGATTCCTGCCCCCGGACCCAGCTCTATGATGGTATCGGCATGCTTGATGGTCTCGGCGTCATGCTCGACCACCACCACGGCATTTCCCCGGTCCCTCAGTTCCAGCAACATCCTGATGAGTTTCGCGTTGTCGTGCGGATGCAGGCCGATAGTCGGTTCATCCAGTATGTAAATCACCCCGACCAGACCCATGCCCAGTTGGGTGGCCAAGCGCACGCGTTGGGCTTCGCCGCCGCTCAAAGTGCTGTATTCGCGATCCAGGTTCAGGTAACCCAAGCCCACTTCATGGATAAATCCCAACCTCTGCTCCAGGCCGGTGACAATTTCCTCCAGGGGGTCAATCCGCTTCCAGTTGGGCATTTGCCGGGATAGCCAATCACGCGCCCGGTCGATGGGTTGAGCCATGAACCGATCGAAACTCAGCCCGGCAATGGTTACGTTGCGAACCCTGGCATTCAGCCGCCTCCCCCGGCAATCCTCGCAACGTTGACTGACCTGATAGGCCATCAGCCGGGCGCGGTAACCGGCGCTGCTCGATTCGCGAAAAGTCCGGGTCAGTTCGGGAATGACCCCCTCAAAGGGAGCCGGTTGAGGCTTACTCCTGCCAGGTCTCAATTTAAAGAGGTAGGGTTTTTCACCCGATCCCCAGAAGATGAGTCGCTTTACTTCATCGTCGAGGTCCCGCCACGGCATCGTCGGATCGAATGGAACCTGCTCGGCAAGCTGCTTCAATAGCGCATTTCTCCGGATGATCATCTTGCGCGAGCCGATTCGCCAAGGCTTTACCGCACCCTTGCGCACCGACTTGTCCGGGTCCGGGACCAATAATTCGGGTACAAACTGAAGCGTCTTCCCCAGTCCGTCGCAGGTCCGGCAGGTGCCTTCCCGGTGGTTGTAGGAAAAATGGCGCGGGGTTATGGCCTCATACAGTGTCCCGCAGACCTCACAACTCAGGTTCCGACTCAAGGGAACCTCGCGCAGGGGAGCGTCGCGACCATTCTGGAACAACAATAGGGCGCGGTCGTTGCCCTCCCGAAAAGCCAACTCGAGCGAGTCCGCAATCCGACTGCGCTGCCCCCGATTCACCACCACCCGATCGATGACCAGATCGAGTTTTATCCGCTTGGTACCCTTTGGAATCAGGTCTGGCTCGTCCAGCAGTTGGATCTTGCCGTTTAAACGCACCCGGGAAAAACCGCGTTGCCGCAGTTTGGGAATTTCCTCACGGGCCAGGGAAGTCTTCCGATCGAGATAGGGCGCCAATATCAGCATGCGACTTCCCATGGGTTCCTCTTCGATTCGCTTCAGGCAATCTTCCATGGAACGCCGCACGATCCTGCCACCGTCCTTGGGACAGCGAGCCACTCCTTGAACCGCCCATAGCAACCGCGCGTAGTCGGCGATTTCCGTCACCGAACCCACCGTGGAACGAGGATTGTTATCGGCTCCACTTCGTTGCTCGATGGCAATCACGGGGGACAACCCGCGGATGTACTGGACCTCGGGACGTTTGATTTGATCCAGCAACCGCCGGGCCTTGATGGAAAGGCTGTCGACGTATTTGCGGTAACCTTCCGCGTAGAGGGTATCGAAGGCCAAGGAGGATTTGCCGGAACCGCTTACCCCGGTAATAACGACCAGTTGTCCACGCGGAATCGACACGTCGATATCGCGCAGGTTGTGCTCCGAGGCGCCTTTGATGAAGATCGATGAGGGCAGTTTGCGTTTGGCGGACATCTTAGGGATGTTAGCCGCATGGTGCGGGCGAAGGTACCACCATAGACCATGGAAAAGATGCTACAAGAATCAACCTCCGGTTGCCTTTTTAGAAAACCTCCTTTAACTATCGGATGGTTAAACTCTGTAAGCGAAGATTTACCACTGAAATGATTGCGGATCCCATTCTATATATCAAACCGGGTTGCCCCTGGTGTCGCACCGCCGTGGCATTTTTCCAGCAACACGGTGTCGCCGTCGATATCCGCGACGTCCTGTCCAATCGGGAGGACTTTCAACGGATGCTCGAGGTAAGCGGTCAAACCCTCACCCCTACCCTCGAGTACGACGATTTCGTGGTGCCGGACTTCAGCACGGATGAGTTGCTCGATGCGCTGGAACATCGGCCGGATGTCACAACCAAGCTCGGGCTGAATGGGGAGGTTGGTTCCTGACCCGATGAGCGACCCATACTCCTCCCAACCTCTACTATCATCCTACCAGAGAAAAGTCGTTGCCTCGGCCATCACAGGTCTGGCCCTGCTACTGCTTTTCCTGTTGGTCATCGGAATCATTCTGGTGGCGGGAAAACTCCTGGGAATTTTCTCCACGGTCATCTGGCCCCTGGCCGTTGCTACTATTCTGACCCTGCTCCTCAAACCTGTCGTCACCGCCCTCCAACGGATAACGCGTCTCAACCGGCTCATATCCATCATCTTTCTTTACCTGCTGGTCATCCTGATGCTTCTGGGCACAGCCCTGTTGGTCCTGCCTTCCCTCGTATTGCAAGCCATAGCCTTGTTCGAATCCTTTCCCCCCATCTTCGAGAAACTGATTGCCCTGCTCAACGAGCGGGCTCCGGGTTGGCTTTCCTATCTGCAGGACAGCCTCAGCGCGGATAACCTTAACGAACTCGGCCAACAACTGAAGGAAGTCCTGGGCAACGTCCTGGCCGGCTCGGGAGGCGCCCTGAAAGTATTCGGTCAGGGATTGGCCGGTTTCCTGTCCTGGACCGTGGCGGTTGCCATCATCCCCGTTTACCTATTCTTTTTTCTTCAATTCGACCATGCCGTCATTCCCCGATTGAGGAGCCTGCTCCCGTTTCTGAAACGCGAGCATCAGGACGACGCCCTCTTTCTGACAGGCGAATTCGCCGCCATAATGGTGGCCTTTTTTCGCGGCCAATTCCTCATTTCCCTCATCATGGGCATCCTTCTGGGAACGGGATTTACCCTCTGCGGGTTGTCCTCCGGCTTCTTTATCGGTATGATTTTGGGGCTGCTCAACCTCATACCTTATCTGGGAACCATCCTGGGTGTGGTAACGACTCTTCCCTTGGCTTTTTTCCAAACGGATGGCGGCTGGAGCCTCACGCTTGCCGTCATTGCAGTGATGGTCCTTGTTCAAGTGATAGAAGGCTGGGTCCTGACTCCAAAAATAATGGGAAGCAAAACGGGTCTCCATCCCGCCGTCATCATCTTTTCCGTCTTCTTTTGGGGAATCGCCCTGGACGGCTTGCTGGGTATGGTCCTGGCCATTCCGCTGTCGGCATTTTTCGTAACCTTCTGGCGCCTGGTTGAACGCAAATACCTGCCCTCGCTCCTGAATGGAATCTCGCCAAGGGGAGATGGCACAAAGGCACAAAGGCACAAAGGCACAAAGGGGGAGGGAGGCTGAAGGCGACGAAATTAATCGTGATCTTGATCGAAAAAAGAGGACAAAAAAAGCCACGAAAAAGCACAAAAGGCGCAAAGAGGGTGGAGAGGCGCCCAGGGGCGCGAAGATGGGATGAAAAGGCATATTATGTTGTAGGAGCGGGTTTATCCCGCGATTGCCCTGGAGCGCCATATCCAGGATGAGGACACGTGGAATCCAGCATCTGGCTTTTACGCCAAAGGCGTTAAACTCCAAAGCCCAGTGTCGCGTAGCGCACGCTGGGTTACCGATCACCCCGAACCGAACCCAAACGGGGTTCCACTAATATTTCCCAACCAAGTAGATTCTCTTTTTCCAATCTATCAATTTTCGATATTCTTTAACCCCGTTCGCTTTGTGCCTTTGTGCCTTTGTGCCTTTGTGCCTTTGTGCCTTTTTCTCAATCCAGATAAACACGGGGGCGGTGGCTGAGCCTCTCTCGTAGCGCATTACCATGTAACGGGAGGAATCGAGTTGGCTGGCCCAATGCCATACCGCGTCGTATTCCTCTCCTCCACCCCGGTGTCCGCGGTAGCCAACAATGGAGATCGCGCCCCGGGGAAGGAGCGCCTCCGAACATGATCCAAGAGCGGACAACGTCGTATCCCCTCGGGTGACAACCCGTTTGTCCGAGCCCGGCAGATAGCCCAGATTGAACATGGCTATCCTGATCCCCGACCAACCGAGAGCCTTCAACCGCCGCCCGACATTTTCATGTCCCTCCAGTTGCAGAAGCACGCGTTCATCCAGTCCCCTTTCCCGCAATTTCCGCTGCGTGGAAGCGATTGCCCTTTTCTGAACATCGAACCCCAACACACGGCCTGCCTTACCCACCCGGCGAGCCAAAAATACGGTGTCGTTGCCGTTTCCCACCGTGGCATCGACACAGCAGTCCCCCGGATCGATCAACTTCGCGGCAAAGCGATGGGCCAATGTCACGGGCCTGAAGGCTGTCATAAGTATTTTCGGAAACGTTCGATATCCGCCTGGGGATGAAGGGGTTTGCTCCATTCGAGATGGTCGGCCAGTTCCGCAGCCAAAAGTGGCGCCCAAAGCGAGCCTTTGGATCCCAAACCGTTAAAAATGCCGATCTCCGGATACCAGGGATGGAGGCCCAGAACCGGTCGGAAATCATGCAGGGCCGGCCGAACCCCGGCCCGGTGGCCCTCCACCACAAATTCCCAGTTTCCCATATCCTTCAGCCCGGAAAGGATTTCTTCACGTCCAGCCTTAGTCGGCTCCTGATTCACGGTTCGCAGATCATAGGTGGCGCCGGCCCAGTAATGCCCCTCCTGCCGGGGCATAAGCCATTTCCCGCGATTCAGAATCTTTTGGGTGTTCGGCCCGTTTCCCGATAAAACCAGTATTTCCCCTCTGGAATTGCGAAAGGGAAGGTCTCGAAAGAAGGGATTGGAGCCGTTTCGAAAACCCTGGGTAAAGACGATTTTCCGCGCCTTCCATTGCTTCCATTTCACCGCCTTGGAGCCTCTGGAAAAATCCCCCTCATCCCAGGTATCCTCAGTCAGGCTGCCGCGTGATTTCAAATACCTTCTCACCGCCTCAATCAAGGTTGGCTGGTCTACGTAACCCGATTGATCCACCTCAAAATTCCCCAAGGATGGTTTCAACCCCGCAACGGAGGGGCGCCAATTCCCATGCCTGAATCCAATACCGGCAAATTCCCCAGCTCGGAGTTTCCGTTCCCACCGGTCACGCCCCTCCTCCGACTGTAAGAGTCGCAAGATGGACTTTCGATGGAAAAAGGACGAACCGAGGATCGATTCCCACTTTCTGTAATCGTCGCACAAATAATTCCAGGCCTGCAAAAACCTCCAGGAAAGCGCCATCCTGCGACCCGTAACCGGGTTGATCATTCCCGCGGCAACCTTGGAAGCCGCCGTCTTGTGCCCATCGTCTATAACCAGAACGGTCCGGCCGCGTTCGAGCAGGTTCAAGGCGAGCAAACTGCCGGCTATGCCCTGTCCCACGATGAGATAATCGACCCGCATTGCCCTACCCTTCCAGCCCAGCAGCTAACCCGCCTTATTCACAACCGGGAAATTCGAAAATCAATTCCGTTTCCTCTCCGTCCGGGCCCGATGGACGGGATTTAACGCGTGCCACCCGCTCGAAACCAACCCCTTCCAGGCAACGCGTACAAAGGGTGTTGCCTTCGTCAATGGAAGTTCGGAGTCGCAAACCCTTCAATCTGGGAAAGGCAAATTGAAGGATATTCCTGAAATATTCCTTGGCCCGGCCCGACCTCCAACACTTCTTCTCCAACCAGAAATACAAGTTGGCCCATCCACTGGTATCATCCTCAAGTTGTATATTGAAGACCCCGGCCAGGTCGTCCTCCGCGTAAAGGGCCAGCATGTGGCCTCCCTTGGCTTTGGACTGTTGCAACCCCCGCCTGATAAGAGATTTTGCGCCGTTTTTTAAATATCCTCGGGGGATATTGGAACATTCCCTCATGCCGGGTTCCTTGACAGCGCGTTGGATGTCGGGGGCATGCCGCCACCCCAACGGTTCGAGTTTTGCCATCATGCTCACGGTATTCATAACTCTTTAATGATTTGGGTAAGAAAAAAAGGCCCGCTCCTGGGAGGGAACGGGCCTTCTGAAATTTTTTAACCGATGTTTTAAGGTTTTGTTCGATTCATGCCCGTTCCCGGAAACCATTTTTTGGATCCAACGCAATAAATCCCCACCATGAAATGGGTGGTCTGGGAATGGTGCATATGACGATTTACCAACATCGAAGCCGTTTAAAATGCCCTTCGAGGGCGCTTGTCAAAGGAAATTTAACAAAGGACCCGGCCGATCCGCTCCATGGCGGCTTCCACATTTTCGTAACTGTTAAATGCGGAGAGGCGGATGTGCCCCTTGCCGCATTTGCCGAATCCGTCCCCCGGGGTGGACACTACCCCGGCCTCGTTCAACAGCAGATCGAAGGCGCTCCAGGAATCCCGCTCCATGTTGATCCAGATGTAAGGGGAGTTGTCACCCCCTACACAATCGAATCCCAGCTCGAATATTTTCCGGCGGATCAATTTGGCATTTTTCAGGTAAAAGTCCGTCAAAGCCCGAACCTGCTTCTGCCCATCCTCCGTGTAAACCCCCGAGGCAGCTCGCTGCACCGGATAGGAGAGTCCGTTGAATTTCCGACTTTGGCGGCTCATCCACAAATGGTGCAATTCGACCTCGTTCCCCTCCTGGTCCACCGCTGTTAATCCCTTGGGGACCACGGTATAGGCGCAACGGGTGCCGGTGAAGCCGGCATTCTTCGACAAGCTGCGGAACTCTACCGCAACCTCCCTGGCCCCCGGAATTTCATAGATGGAATGCGGTAGCGACTCATCGCGGATGAAGGCGCAATAGGCCGCATCGTAGAGGATGACGGCCTTCTGTTCCCGCGCCAAATCCACAAACTGCCGCAACTGCTCCCTGGTGGCCGTGGCCCCTGTGGGATTGTTGGGAAAACACAGGTAAATCAAATCTACCGGGACTTCCGGCAAATCGGGGAAATACCCATTGTCCGGCCTGCACTCCAGATAGATCAGCCCCTCATAGCGGCCGTTCTCATAGGGACCGGTCCTGCCTCCCATCACATTGGTATCGACGTAGACCGGATAAACGGGATCCGGCACGGCAACTTTAGTCTCCGGTGAAAACAATTCCTGAAAATTCCCCGTATCGCATTTGCTTCCATCGCTCAGGAAGACCTCATCGGCCGAGATATCGGCCCCTCTCTGTTGAAAATCGGTTTGGGCGATGAGCTCGCGTAAAAAAGGGTAACCTTGTTCCGGACCGTAGCCGCGAAAGGTGGCCCGATCGGCCATTTCATCGACCCCGGCATGGAAGGCCGAGAGCACCGCATCGGGCAAGGGTTCGGTAACGTCGCCGATACCCAGCTTGATGACCCGTCGATCCGGATTTGCCTTTTGGAACGCCTTAACCCGTTCGGCGATGTCGACAAACAGGTAGGAGGCTTTGAGCTTGAGATAATTTTCGTTGATTCTGATCACGTCTAAAGCGCTTCAAGGTGGTTAACCCTTTTTGAAAGTCAAAATTTAAACCCGCATGTCCCTCTGAATTCCCATTTCCCCATTCGCGCACCTCTGCCTCTCGCAAAGAGCACGAAGGGAAATCAACCACGGATTACACGGATGAGCACGGATAGAAAGAATAGCCACAAAAGGCACAAAAACCACAAAAAGGAAGGACCTCTCGCCAAGCACGCCAAGCAACGCAAAGAAATAACGGAGGGGGGACTTTCCAGTCCCCCACCACGCCGTAGGCCCTTTGCGAAGGCGGGTCCCCCACCACACCGGATCTCTCAGCGCATGGCGCCGACACTTTTTTCAACTGTAGGAGCGGCTGTTCGCAAAGCGATCCTGTTCCGGCAAAGCCGGATCAAGCGAAGCGTTGTTAAAAAAAATCCGTTTCATCCGTGTAATCCGTGGTCCATCTTTCTCCCAATTCCTAATTCCTCATTCCTAATTGGCGCCCTTGGGCGCCTCTTTGCGCTCTTGGCGAGCTTTGCGAGAGTCCTTCTTCCTTCTTCCTTATTCCTTTTCCCCCTCCCTCTGTGCTCTCTGTGTCCTCTGTGGTTAAATCCTTCTCCCTTTCGGCCGGAACCTCATTGCACTGCGCTCTCCTCGACGACCAGATCTCCCCGCTCCCCGTTCAGGGTGGCCATGCAACCGAAAGGCAGGGTTGCCTTTGGCTTGATATGGCCGAAGGGAAACCCCGCCACCACCGGCTTGCCCAGGCCGGACAAGCGGTCGGCCAACACCTCATCCAGAACCTGAACCCCACGATTTTCATCATTCCTTCTGCGATCCTCCGAATAACGAAAATCGCCCAAGGCGATCCCCTCTGCCGCCGATAACACTCCCGCGTTACCCAATTGAGTTAGGGACCGGTCGATCCGATAGGTCGGCTCGGCCACGTCCTCTAAAAACAGAATGGCGCCGGTAAAATCGGGTTGCCAGGGAGTTCCCAGCAGGGAGCACAAGATGGACAGGTTTCCGCCCATTAACCTGCCGCGGGCCGATCCGGGAGAAATTATCCTCACCCCTTCACGCGAAAATAAATGCGAAAAAATACTGCCGACAGGGTTGGTAGATCCAAAACAGGACCGCGCGTGCTCCCAGGAAGAAGTTATTGGTTTTCCCTGACGCTGATCGGACATCACAACCGGACCGGAAAAAGTGACCAATCCGCCTTCCACCCACAAACCGCAGGAGATAGCGGTTATATCGCTGAAACCCATAAAAATTTTGGGGTGGGTACAAATCCCCTCCCAATCGATGCGGGAAAGCAGCCGGCCGGAGCCATATCCGCCGCGCAGGCAAAAAATGGCTTTCACCTCGGGATCCGCAAAGGCTTCCTCGAGGTCCCGGGCTCGCTCTTCATCCGTCCCGGCCAGAAAACCGTGTCTGCGGAAAATTCCAGGGGAATACCCAATGCGATAACCCAGGGACTCCAACCCCCTGATGGCCTGGTCCGGAGAGACATCCTTCATGGGCGGACTGGAAGGCGCTACTATTCGAACGAGGTCGCCGTGCTTCAAGGCCGCAGGTTTAATCATGGTCTATGACATAGAAATAAGCGCGAACCTCTCCAACAAGAAAAACCTTCACCCTTGCCTTTGGCGGCCCTTCCGTTACCCTTTTTTACAACAAACCTTGCCTTTCGGCCGGGAATCCATGACCTGAGGTTGAAGCTCAAGTCATGGATTCCCTCAGCTTACCCGACCTGCTCATCATCCTGGTCTACTTTGGATCCGTGGTGTTTATCGGCATCCGCTTCGGTCGAAGGGATGAAAGCATGGAAGGTTATGTGGCCGGCGGCAGAAAGGTGCCCTGGCTCGCGGTATTGGGATCCCTCATCGCCACCGAAATAAGCGCCGCCACCTTCCTGGGTACCCCCGGGGTCGGTTATGCGGAAAACCTCGGTTATTTGCAAATGGGCATCGGCTCCCTCCTGGCCCGATTTGTCATCGCCTTTCTCTTTCTCGGCGCCTTCTACAAACTGCGCTACCTTTCCATATACCAATACCTTGCCACCCGTTTTGGCGGCGGCAGTCATTACACCGCGGCCAGCTTTTTTCTCCTGTCGCGGGTCATGGCCTCGGCGGTGCGGCTGATGATCGCTTCCACCGGGTTGCACGTCATCCTGGGGCTCCCCTTCGGCTGGACCATGATCGGGTTTGCCTTGCTCTGCCTCATCTACGCCGGCATTGGCGGTATCAAGGCGGTAATCTGGACGGACTGCCTTCAGGCCGTGGTATTTCTCACCGCCGGCCTGGTCATGTTGTGGGTGCTGCAGGATCAGGTGGGATGGAGCAGCATATTGCAAACCGGTAGCGAAACCGGACGCCTGGAGATTTTTCAATGGACTCCGGAAAAAGGAATTTTTCTGGACAGCAATTGGTTCTTCCTCGCTGTGGTTTTCGGTTTTGTAAACACCCTGGCCATGCAGGGCACGGATCACGATTTCACCCAACGAATGCTCACCTGCAAAAACGTCAAAGAAGCGCAAAGGGGCATCATAGCGAGCGGATTCATAGCCCTTCCCACCGCGGGTTTGTTTCTCCTCATCGGCGTGGGATTGTTCGCCTATTACCAACAACTTCCCGATGGGTCCCTTCCCACCAAGCTGGTGGAAGGCGTAGCGGTGATCGATTCGGACAAGGTTTTCCCGCACTTTATTTCCACCGTTCTTCCAGCCGGCCTTCGCGGCCTTCTCCTTTGCGGGGTGCTGGCCGCGGCCATGTCCAGTCTGGACAGCGCCATGGCCGCTCTGAGTTCATCCATCGTGGTGGACCTCTACAAACCCTTCCTGGGCGCCAATAAAAGCGCTCGGCAGCAAGTCTGGGTGGCCCGGATATTCATGGGAGTCGTGGCAACTGCCCTGGTCAGCATCGCCTGGGCCTTGCAAAGCGGCGGACAATTTATCTGGCTGGCCTTCAAAATTGCCGGGGTAACCTATAGCGGATTGCTCGGGGTTTTTCTGGTCGGGCTGCTCAGCAAAAGAGGCCGCGACCGCTGGAACCTGGTGGCCATGATCAGTGGAAGTTCCTGCACCGCCCTTATCCTCCTGCTTTCCGAAAACGGCTACATCGACCTCGCCTGGCAATGGCCCATGCTCATCGGGGTGGGAATCACCTTCACTTTGGGGATCATCCCATCAGCCGATAGAAACGGACGCAGTTGAGCGATATCTGGATTCTGGGAGGACAAAAACCACAGAGGACACAGAGAGAGAAGAGAGACAAACCGCAGATGATGCAGATTAGCGCAGATATGATGCTGGGAAGAGAGGACTCTCGCAAAGCTCGCCAAGAACGCAAAGAGGGAAGCGCCCAAGGGCGCCGGGGTTAGCCACAAAAAAGCACAAAAACACAAAATTCCAAATTGGCGGCTTGGCGCCTCTAATCCTGTTCGCGAAGCGATCCGTTCGGTTGAGGCGCGGCGCTAATCAGAACGTTCGTGTCGAGCACGACCCGCTCAGCTCAAGCAGTTATCAGGCTATTTATCAGATAGGATTCTCCCAGCGTAAATCCTTGAACCGAGCGAAGTCTCCATCGCTCGAGCAAAGAATAAGTCCGTGTTCCATGGCCAGACTGGCGAGATGCGCGTCCGGAATCAAATTCGACTGGACGTCGGTTGTTGAAAGCAAATTACCCAAAATCTCGCCATGCCGTTCGGTAGGACCGGGAACCCAAACAGTGGGATTACTCAGCCAAGATTCTACTTGAATCCAGGCAGATTCAACGGATTCGGGGACTTCAAAAATCCTTGGATTTGTAACCAGCCGCATAAACGCCAGAATGCTGGGCCAAGGGATGCCGACGGGTGCGGGAGCGTTAAGTTTATCGTCCAGCCACACACGCGCGGCATCATGTTGTTTCAGAGATCGGACGTGGGCATAAATGAGCAGGTTCGCATCGATGAGTATCATTTGAAGGATTCCCCTTCCGCTACCGCCAGGACCTCGGCAACATTATCCAGCGATGGAAGACGGCAACGACCCAAATCCACTGTGCGCGTGGCAAAAGATTTCCTCGGTGCACGCTTCTGCAATTGTTGTGACAAACCCTGGCGAAGGGCATCATTGACCACTTGTTTCAAAGAGGATTTCTGTCGCCTTCGCAGGCGATCAAGCATGGCGGCAACATCATCATCAAGACTTAAAGTTGTTCTCATGCATCAAGACATAAGTTTATTGATGTTTTGATGTCAACATGTAATTGAGTAACGCCTTTGGCGTAAAAGCCAGATGCTGGATGCCGCATGTCCTCTTCCTGGATATGGCGCTCCTGGGCAATCGAGGGATAAACCCGCTCCTACCGTTTATTTTGTCTATTCATTCCTAATTCTTAATTCCCTTTTGCGCCTTTTGTGCTTATTTGGGGCTATTTACCCAAATCATTGGGGGACCCGCCTCCCGGCGTGGTGGGGGACTGGAAAGTCCCCCCTCCGTTAGTACATCCGTTTCATCCGTGTAATCCGTGGTTAATTCCCGATCAAGGTGATTTTCAACCGTTGGAACCATTTTCCGTGGGGAGTTATTGGAATTAGGCCACGAAGCATAATCGATTCAGTTCCGTCCCCATTGTCCGACTGGAGAACCTGAATGGGGTTGGTTATATCACTCCATGTCTGCAGGTCGTTCGATTCCTGCAGTTGGTACATCAAATCCTCGCTATAGGTCTGCTTTCTGAATTGAAGGGCCAAGTACTCATTGCCGGAGTCTTCCACGACGAGACTGGAGGCATTGGCCCCCGATTGATGGATTCGCGGATCGAGACCGAAGGCATATGCCCAGATGTTCTGCAAACCATCTCCGTTGAAATCGTCCTCCTGGCCTACCTGTGTCGATGCCTGGATTTCCTCTGCGCTGAAATGGAGGCGTTGCCAGGTGGAATAGTCCAGATCCTGAGCAATTCCCGGTGAACCGCCATGAGTCCGGCTGACTTGCCAGTTCTTTGGTTCCTGCCCGAAAAGACCCCTGCCCATTTTCTCAATGCTCGAGCCAGCATCGGCTACCGGCCAGGGCGGTTGGTTTTCATAGCGAACGGAATCGACCGCTATGTAGGGCACAAATACGTTTCCATCGTCGAGCGTTTCCGGAGCACCGGGTCTTTGCAGGGTGATTCGCTCACCCGAGTTACTCAAACCGCCTGGGAAAGGGCCAAGGACCGGTACCGCGAAATAGGCGCCGTACTCATTTCGAAATGTTTCAGGTTCCACGTCGGTGATGAGAATACTTTGCCGAGGCTGAATCATTACCCCGGTTGGAAAATCGAAACTGACGCCTTCTAATTTCCAGGTATTGTCGGGATGGTCCGGATCGAAAAGGGGAACAGCCTCGGAACTCAGGTTGATGATTTCAACAAATTCAATATCGTTATCACCTTGTCGGTAGAGAATCTCATTGATTACCACGGGTCCGATTAACGGGGGTGAGTTTTCAGCTCCCAAGGTTACCGTTTCACTCGCGACAAAGATTTCCATTTCCCGAGAATCGAGGTAACGGCCAAATGAGACTCCGGTGGCTGATGCGCCGAATTCAAATCCGTGTGTGTAACCGGTCAAGGCACCATCCAGATCGGCAGAAATCAACCATGCCGATTCACCCTTGCTACTGAAACGAAAGCCGGCATCTCCCTGCGCCTCGGCGGCGAATTCAGTTTCCGTAAAAAACAGATAGCCTCCTGCCGGAATGACGGTTGTTTCAGGGATCCGGTATTTTTTGGGTTCGCCCAGATCATCACTCAGGTACCAGCCACTGATGTCTACCTCCTCAGGACCCGGGTTATGAATCTCTACCGCATCCAATTGCGGAAGGTCCGTGTGGGCGAGGACTTCATTTACAAAAATGCTGGGCGAAGGCGGGGTTGGATCCTCTCTTCCGGGAGATCCATGGATATGGAAGCTCGCTCTCCAGGCCGAGGCATCGGTCGGCGATTCGGGAACAGTTGCCTCATCCCTTTTTACGAGCGATTTCCCTTCACCATCCGCCTCCACGGGCCAGGGGCTTCCATCATCGTATTCGACGGCTTCGAGGAGTAATCCGTTTCTATCGCGAAGCTCGACCGTCTCGCCGCCATTGCTCAATTGTCCCGCGTACTCCCCTTTGATGGCGACTCCCGGATATCGCGAGGGAAATTCCGTGATGTCGGAAACCAGAACCCAGTATTCCCCGGCTGCCAGGATGCTGTTGGGTCCGAAGGTGAATTCTACCCCGTCGGAAAATGCGGCCAATGATAGATCGATCGGACCATCCGAGACATTTTTTATCTCAATAAATTCCAAATCCGATCCCGAAACACCGTCACCATCCAACGGATTGTACATCAGCTCCGTGATGCTGATACCCTGGCCGGCCAGGTTTCCGAACAAGGGCAAAATTATGCCAATGAGAATTCCTGTAGTGGTATTTTTCAGGATTCGGCGACGGTTCAAATTTGTCTTAAAATCATCCAATAGGTAACAATCCGTAGGTGGGTGAAGGTATTCGGGTAAGCGTCCTTCGCCACCCTTTTACGATTAAACGGCCCTTGATGAAACCAAGTTACGGGTATCTTCGTTTAAGAAAAACAACGGGTCATTGCTCCTCGACCGACATGTCTAAGCTTGATCCGCCCTTGCCTGAACAGAGTCACTTCGCCAACAGAAATTTTAACTTAAAGAATTTAGAAGCAGCATAATTGCCACCACTCCACCATTCCAGAAGGTTGGGTCAGCCAGGTTATTCACAGTCTTCGCCCGTGCCGGTGTGAGTCAGAATGGATCCCAGCCATTCCCGCAACGCTGCGTCGGCTGGAATGCATACACCGGTGTTTTCGTATCTGAAAATGCTGATCTCCAACCCTGTAAAAGACAGCGGTATCGACCCACCCAGTTGGTTGGTGTGGAGAATCAAGGTTTCCAAATTCTTCAGGTTGCCTAATTCGGCTGGAATAGCTCCGCTCAGTTGGTTGGTGTGGAGATCCAGGGTTTCCAAGTTGGCCAGGTTGCCCAACGCGGCCGGAATAGCTCCGCTCAGCTCGTTTTGATGGAGACGCAGGATTTGCAAATTGGCCAAGTTGCCCAACGCGTCGGGAATAATTCCGCCCAGTTGGTTGGTGTGGAGACTGAGGCTATGTAAGTTGGCCAGTTTGCCCAACGCGTCCGGGATATTTCCGCTCAATTGGTTTTGTTGGAGCCACAGGCCTTGCAAGCGGGACAGATTACCCAGTTCGGCCGGAATGGTTCCTATGAGTTGGTTTGTACGGAGACTCAATTCCTGCAAGCCGGCCAGGTTGCCCAACTCAGTTGGGATATTTCCGCCCAGTTGGTTTAGATGGAGCCACAGGATTTCCAAGTTGGCCAGTTTGCCCAGTTCGACCGGAACGGTTCCGGTGAGTTGGTTAGTGTGGAGACTCAATTCCTGCAAGTTGGCCAAGTTGCCCAGTTCGACCGGAATAGATCCGTCCAGTTGGTTTGTGTGGAGACTGAGGGTTTGCAAGCTGGAAAGATCTCCTAGTTCGACCGGAATGGTTCCGGTGAGTTCGTTTGTACGGAGACTCAATACCTGCAAACTGGCCAGGTTGCCCAGCTCGGGCGGAATAGGTCCGCTGAGTTGGTTTTGTTGAAGCCACAGGCCTTGCAAGCGGGTCAGATTGCCCAACTGAGCAGGAATAGATCCGGTGAGTTCGTTTGTGCGGAGACTCAACTCCTGCAAACCGGTCAGGTTGCCCAGCTCGGGCGGAATACTACCACTCAACTGGTTTCGCTGGAGCCACAGGATTTGTAAGATGGCCAAGTCTCCCAGTTCAGCCGGAATGGTTCCGCTCAGCAGATTTTCGGAAAGATCCAACTCGATCACGCGGCCATTTCCGTCAACCGTGACGCCGTGCCACTGCCCGAGTTCGGTCTCCGTCAGCCAATTGGCGCTATTCGTCCAGTTGGGGCCGTCTGTCGCGTTGTAGAGGGTTTCGAGTATGCCGCGGTCCGAACTCTCCGATCCTTGACAGTCCAGGCCCGTGCCGATGTGGGTCTGAATGGAATTCAGCCATTCCCGCAACGCCATGTCGGCCGGAACGCAAACGTCGGTGTTGTCATACCTGAAAAGGCTGATCGGCAACTCCTTGAAAGACAGCGGTAACGACCCACCCAGTTGGTTGGTGTGGAGACTGAGGGTTTGCAAGCTGGTCAGGTTGCCCAGTTCGGCCGGAATTGCTCCCCTCAGTTCGTTTCGTTGGAGCCACAGGGCTTGCAGGTTGGCGAGATTCCCCAACGCGGATGGAATAAGTCCGGTCAACTCGTTGGTGTGGAGACTCAATTCCTGCAAACCGGTAAGGTTACCCAACTCGGCTGGGATATTTCCGCGCAACTGGTTTCGCTGGAGCCACAGGATTTGCAAGTTGGCCAGATTGCCCAGCTCGGCCGGAATGGTTCCCCTCATCTGATTTTCGGAAAGATCCAACTCGATCACGCGGCCGTTTCCGTCAACCGTGACGCCGTGCCACTGCCCGAGCGAGGTCTCGGTAAGCCAATTTGTGTTGTTCGTCCAGTTGGGGCCGTCTGTCGCATTGTAGAGGTTTTCGAGTATGTCGCGGTCCGAACTCTCCGATCCTTGACAGTCCAGGCCCGTGCCGATGTGGGTCTGAATGGAATTCAGCCATTCCCGTAGCGCCATGTCGGCCGGAACGCAAACGTCGGTGTTGTCGTAT
>JAJDZZ010000001.1 GCA_022824405.1 Opitutales bacterium | reverse complement strand
TATCGAAATACTGGGTGTCCTTTTCCCGTCTTGCTTTACCAAGAATACACGCGGCAGAGCAAGGATGCTCTTGCCCTACCAAATATACCCGGCTGCATGCGGTAGGGCAGCGGCATCCTTGCCGCGCCGATCAGGTTCAACGAATGATATGGCATTCCAGAGCAATCGCGGGATAAACCCGCTCCTACAAACCTCCAACTGTTAAAATCGTAGGAGCGGCTTTACGTCGCGATTCTTCATTCTATATTTCCAAAAAAGAACGATTTGGGCAACAACCCCTTTATTTTCAACATGGGGACATGTCAAAAATCAAGGAGCTGACCCCGACGGGCGCTTCCCAATTCCTAATTCCTAATTGGCGCCAAAGGCGCCTATTGTGGTGGTTTATCGATAGGCGTGCAGCCCTACCCTATTGCCTTCGCTATCTTGGAAATGGGCGATGAAACCGTGTTCGCCGATGCTGGTCTTGGGGGTGATCGTCTTGCCTCCGTGGGCCTGGACTGTGGCCAAGGTTTCTTCGATGTCGGCAATGGAAAAGTAGACCAGGGTACCGGCGTGTGAAGGAGTGTAACCAGCGGATTTTACCAGACATCCAGTAGTCCCGGCAGCTCCCTCGGCCATGGGGAAGAAAGCCATCTCCCACGGATCCATGTCCCGGGGTTGTAATGAGGCGTCCAGCACCGTTTCATAAAATTGCCGGGCCCTTTTCATGTCGAGAACCGGAATCTCGAACCAGTGGACGGGGTTAGGTAGATTTTTCATAGGATTTCTCGTTTTTCTCGGCCAGGTTTTTGATGATTTCCAGGGCCCAAGGCCAAGTTTTTTGAAAGAAATCTTCGTACTCCAGCGTTACATCCATGTCGACAACCAATTCGGCGCCGCTCCCGACTTTCCGAAGGCTGTAGTTCTCATAGGACGGCGCCCATGCTTTTACTGCCTCGCTCTCGGTATCGTCCACTCCTTTATAGATGTAACCGAGGTGCTTGATGGATAAAAATTCAGGCGGTCGGTTTTCCGCGATTGTGCTTACCATTCCATCCCCATCCGGGCCAAGGAAGCGGATGGTTCCGCCCGTGGTCCAGTCGCCCTTGTAGTGGGAGCCTTCAGCAAATGCACCGGCCCACCTTCTATACAATTCATGGTCGAGCAGAACGTGCCAAATGGCCTGCCTGGATGCGGAAATGGCGATGGAAAAATGGAGCGTCTTCATGTTGGGAGATCTCGCCAAGGCGAGATGGCGCAATGGGGGAAGGAGCGCGAGTGGAGAGAGGAATCTCGCAAAGAGCGCAGAGAAACGCAAAGAGGAAAGCGCGGGGCGCGCGCGGAGGCGCCCAAGGGCGCCATATCCGTAATTGGTGGGGGACAGGAATGTCCCCCCTCCGTTAATTCTCTTTCCGGCGAAGCCGGATCCCTTTGCGGTCTTGGCGAGCTTCGCGAGAGGGAGAGGCGGGGGTGCGAAATGGGGATGTTGTGTTGGCGGCAGAGGACAGATGAAGGCCTATCATTTTTTGCTCTGCGAGGGCGCGGAAATCGATTGGTAAAACTCTTCCTTGAGGATGTGATATTTGCGGAAATTCGGAAAGAAGGGCGGTATGTTTCGGGCATTCCAATCCTCGTAAAGCTCGATCAATCGACTTACCACGTCGGGTTTGTCCGCGGCCAGATCGTTCGATTCTCCGATGTCGTCGCCGAGGTTGAATAACTGAATCCCCCCTCGGTCCCGCGTCTTGACCAGTTTCCATGGGCCGCTGCGGACGGCATAATCGGCCCCATTATCCATTCGCCAGAAAAGCGCCTCATGAGGCGTTCCCGATTTTTGTCCCGTCAGATAGGGAACCAGGTTTACTCCTTCCAGTTTCGGCGTGATGCGAGCGCCGCCCAATTCGAGTGCGGTGCGCATCAGATCGATGGACATTACCGGAGAGTGATTAACCTGCCCCTTGGCGATAGTTCCCGGCCAGGATACCAGGAACGGCACTCGGATTCCGCCTTCATAGACCTGCCCTTTTGCCCCACGCAACGGTCCGTTGTCTGAGGAATTGGCCTGTTCCGGGCCACCGTTGTCGCTCATGAAGAAAACCAGGGTATTTTCGCTGAGTCGGAGGACTTTCAAGGTCTCGACAACCCGACCGATCTCATCGTCCAGGGAATGAACCATGGCCGCGTAAGTACGGCGCTTGGCGTCCTCGATATCCGCATACTTGTCCTCGTACGCTTTTGGGGCCTGCAGGGGACCGTGCGGAGAATTGTAGGCGAGGTAGAGAAAGAAGGGGTTATCCCTGTTTTCCCGGATAAATTCGACCGCGGCATCCGTCAGGGCGGTGGTCAAATAGCCATCCAGTCCTTCCGGCTGACCATTGCGCTCGAGGGATTCGTGGTAGCCTTCGTGCAGGCGGACGTTCAGATCGACCACGAAATATTGATGTCCTCCACCCCGAAAACCATACCAGAAGTCGAACCCGCGGGCATTGGGTTGGAAAGGTCTAGACGATCCCAGGTGCCACTTGCCGACCGCGCCGGTGACATAGCCCGCATCCTGCATGCGGGCGGCAACCGTCTTTTCGGAGACCGGCAGGCCCATCACCATATTATGCTGGTCATAGGCGATATTGCGTTCGTAACCAAAGCGGTGCTGGTAGCGGACGGCCATCAATCCCGCGCGCATGGGGCTGCAATAGGGATGGGATGAATATCCACTGGTAAAGCGAACGCCGGAGGCGGCCAGTCGATCCAGGTTCGCCGTTTCGATATCCTTGCAACCATAGGAGGATAAATCCCCATAACCCATGTCATCGGCGAGAATGAACACAATATTTGGCTTATCCTGGGCCGCGGCCAGGGAAGCCGAGAAAACGAGAGAAAGGAATAGACTTTTCATAAAGGGAAAAATGTTAGCATTGTCAGCAATCGTGTGGCGATCAATCTGATCATCGGTTCCACAAAATTCAATTGCAATGCATCCGAGTAAGCAATCCCTTTGCCTGTGAACAACTGCGAAAGACTAACCCTGCAGTTGTTACTGGAGGATGGTGTGATAGAGCGGGGGTCTTTGCAGGCAATGGGGGAGGAGATGGATTCCTCTGCCTCCGTGGTGGAGAAACTGGTGGAGCGCGGGTTGGTCAGTGAGGAGGCCATTCTGAACAGGCTGGCCGAGGAATTCAGTTTACCGCGGGTAAACCCTCCGGACATTGCCACACCTCAACGGGCCATTGCCGGAGTAGAGCGGCAGTTCTGCCTGGAAAATGAGATGTTGTTCTACGACCGGAGCGGTTCTTCGGTAAAAGCGGCCATCTACGACCCGTTGGAATTGGAGAAGGTGGATCATTTCTCGCAGGTAATGGAACTCGATATCGAGCCGCATCTGGCGTCAAGGGAGGCGATTCTCCAGGCTATCGAGCGCATTTTTCCGGAAACACCAGAGGCGTTTGAACCCGTTAAACGGGAAATTACCCCATCCCAAGTAGAAGAGGATTCCGGAAACCGTTCTGCTTTTGGTTCGGGTCGAGAGGCCGGGGCCATTGTCCGTTACGTGGAATTGATCATGAGGGAAGCGTTAAAACGCGGGGCCTCGGATATTCACCTCGAACCTTTGGAAAAGCGCTTTCGCATAAGGTTTCGCCTAGATGGGGTATTACACGAGACGGACAGTCCACCCAAGCGCCTGCAACCGGCCATTATTTCGAGAATCAAGCTCATGTCCCAAATGAGTATTGCCGAGAAACGACTTCCCCAGGACGGTCGCATTCAATTGGAGGTGGACGGTCGGTCGATAGACTTTCGCGTTTCCGCGGTGCCCAGCGCCCACGGGGAGACGCTGACGCTCCGCCTGCTGGATAAGGAAAGCCTGAAACCGGGTTTGGGTGAACTGGGGTTGTTGCCCGACGACCAAGCCAGGTTCGAGAGGATCATTTCCTTGCCCGATGGCATCATTTTGGCTTCGGGACCGACGGGTTCCGGTAAATCGACCACGCTGTATTCCTGCCTCAACTACCTGAACAAATCGGATCGGAAGATCATAACGGTGGAGGACCCGGTCGAGTACCGGTTGGGAGGTATCAACCAGGTGCAGGTGCGCAACGATATCGGCATGACGTTTTCAGCCGGCCTCCGGGCCATGCTGCGGCAGGCTCCCAATATCATAATGGTTGGGGAAATCCGGGATCCGGAGACGGTGGAAATCGCCATCAACGCCTCCCTGACGGGTCATCTGGTGTTCAGCACCCTGCACACCAACGATGCTCCGAGCGCGATATCGCGTCTGCGGGACCTCGGGGCGGAGCCCTTTCTCCTTTCCAGCTCCATGAGGGCCGTGATGGCTCAGCGGCTGGTGCGGCGCCTATGCCCGGAGTGTTCCCAACCGGGCCGGCTCAGCAAAATGGAGAAGGCGGCGGCGGAGTCGAGCGGCCTGGATCCGGAGGGGGCGCGGTGGAACCGGCCGGTGGGTTGCCCAGCCTGCCGGGGAACCGGTTACAAAGGGCGGGTCGGGATTTTTGAACTTATGGAAATAACTCCGGAAATGGGATCGCTGATTTATTCGGCCGGTTCTCTGACGGCGATGCGCTCCCTGGCCCGAGACCAGGGGATGCGGACCATGCGGCAGGATGGCCTGCGCAAAGCGGCGCAGGGCATCACTTCCATCGAGGAAGCCCTCTCGGTAACGGCGAACTGATGCCAGGGTCCAGTCCCATAAATTTCTCACCACAGAGGACACAGAGAGAGGGGAAAAGGAAGAAGGATAAAGGTTAAAGGCGCTGAAATTAATCGTGATCGATTGAGTATGAAGAAGTAGGGATCTCGCAACGCATGCCAAGAACGCAAAGATATGGATACAAAAAACCACGGATCGCACCTCGCCTGGAAACCATGGCGTAAGGTTGTTTGAATGTTTTCCGAACACAACCCCGCCATCTACGAGATTCTGGAAAACCTGCCTGAAGTCTCACGGGAACAGCTCGAGTCGGCATCGGTGGAACAGGAACGGTCGGGCAAGGCTTTGGCGGAAACCGCCCTGGATCTGGGCCTGTTGAGCCGCGACCGCCTGCTGAGGAAGGTGGCGGCTTATTTGAGTTGGAAATACGTGGACCGAATCCCCTCCGCTGTGGATGGAAGCCTGGCCTCCGCGCTGGAAGGACGGTTGGCCCACCTCTACGGGGTGGTTCCCTACCGGGAGAAGGAACTGGAGCTCGAACTCCTGGCCATCGACCCATTCAACGGCTCCATCGCGGAGGATCTTTCCTTTACCCTGAACCGCGACATATCATTGGCGGTGGCGGATCCGGAGGAGGTGAAAAACCTGCTCGAATCGGTCTACGGAGCGGAGAGCGCCTCTGTGGAAGAAGCCATGGATGCGCTCAAGCTGATGGCCGGGGCGGAGGTGGAATTGTCGGACCGGGACCTGGAGGCCATGGCGGAGGAAGCGCCGGTCATTCGGTTCGTCAACCTGGTGTTGGAGCAGGCCATCCGGGACCAGGCCTCGGATATTCACTTTGAACCTTTCGAGGAAGTCTTTCAGATCCGTTACCGGGTGGATGGATCGCTCTACGAGATGTCCCCTTCCCCGGTAAATTTGGCCCTTCCGGTCATTTCCCGGGTAAAAGTTCTGGCCAATCTGAATATAGCGGAGCGCAGGGTGCCGCAAGATGGACGCATACGCATGACTCTGGATTCCAGACCGGTCGATTTGCGGGTATCCACCTTGCCGACACAATTTGGGGAAAGTGTGGTGTTGCGGGTTCTGGACAAAACGGTGGTCAACCTGGATTTGGCACAACTGGGCATGCCCGATACCGTCTACCGGGCCACGCGGGAGGTCATCCGGCGGCCCAGTGGGGTTTTTATCGTCACCGGTCCCACCGGAAGCGGAAAAACAACCACGCTCTACAGTTGCCTGAAAATCCTCAATCGGGACGAAGTAAAGATCCTGACGGCGGAAGATCCGGTGGAGTACGAAATCGATGGAATCATGCAATTGGCGGTTCGGTCTTCCATCGGATTGACCTTCGCCCACGCCTTGCGATCCTTTCTTCGGCAGGATCCGGACATTTTGATGGTGGGGGAGATTCGGGATCCGGAAACGGCGCGGATTGCGTTGCAAGCGGCCCAGACGGGTCACCTGGTGTTGACTACCTTACACACTAACGATGCCCCCTCAGCCATCACCCGACTGGTGGACATGGGAATGGAACCCTACATGATCGCCTCGTCCCTGGTAGCCGTTTTAGCCCAGCGGCTGGTGCGGGTCCTCTGCCCCACCTGCAAGGAGGCATACCAACCCGATAGAGCCCTTCTGGAGCGACTCTACGGGGACGGGAAGATACGGAAAATTCCCACCTTCTACCGGGCCACAGGTTGTGAGGAATGTCATCGACTCGGATACCGGGGCCGCAAGGGATTGTTCGAAATGATGGTATTGGATGACGAACTGCGCGATTTGACCTTGCAAAGCACGGCCTCGGTGGAAATCAAAAGCATGGCTCTGGCAAAAGGCATGGCGCCGCTACGGACGGCCGGCCTGAAGTTTCTGGAACAGGGAATTACCACGGTGGAGGAGGTCTTGAATTATACTTGAGGCAAGCGCGTCATCGGCGCTTTTCCGCATCCGGCAATGAGCCGGGCCTTGCCAGGATTGACCTTGATGGATTATGCAAATGGGGATTTTTGAACTAAAACCCCCACCCATGGAAAACCTGATCGATCTTAGTCTTCCCGTCGGACCTGGTATGCATGGCATATCCGTTTCGGCTACCCACACGCTGGAAAAGGAAGGATGGAATGCGGCCGACTGGAGCATATACTCCCACGCCTGCACCCACGCCGATGCGCCCATTCACTTCGGAGCATCGCCGGAAACGATCGACATCATGCCCTTGGAGCTGTTCTGCGGACCGGCTTGGATCGCCCACGTCGACAAGGTCGAGCCGAAGCAAGTCCTCACCCCGGCGGACCTGGGCCCGGTCGCGGATAGTTTCGAACCCGGCGGTTGCCTGTTGCTGGATACCGGTTGGAGCCGATTCGTATCCGATCCATCGGTATACCGGGACGGTCTCCCCCGCATCGGTGAAGAATTGGCCAGGTGGTGCGTAGACAAAGAAGTCAAACTATTGGGAGTGGAGCCGCCCTCAGTGGCCGACGTCAACAATCTGGCCGAGGTAAGGAAGATCCATTTGATTCTACTCAGGGCCCGCATCACCATCGTGGAGGGCCTCTGCAACCTGGATCGACTCGGAACGCGCGCCATGTTCATGGCATTGCCCCTCAAGCTTGAAAAGGGCGACGGGGGACCCGTGCGAGCGGTCGCATTTTAATCCGGATGTCTCGCAAAGATTCTATTGTGAAACGATTAAAGGGAATAGGGGTGGGAGCCGGTTACTTCAGCCACTTCCAATACGAAGCCTGGAATAGGATTCCCGAGGCTGCGATCATAGCGGTCTGCAATCGCAGCGTGGCTAAAGCCGCCACAATTGCCGAGGAGTTTGGGATCGGGAAAGTAATCCCTTGGCCGGACCTCGGAAACCTTTTGGATGAGACCAAGCCGGATTTCATCGACGTCATTACTCCGCCGGAAACGCATCTTGAGGTGGTGCAATTGGCGGCCGGCAAGGGGATAAACGTAATTTGTCAGAAGCCACTGGCTCCAACATTGGAGGAGAGCCGGCAAATTGTGGACTTGGCCAAAAATGCCGGCATACGGTTCATGGTGCACGAAAACTGGCGGTGGCAGCCCTGGTACCGGGAAATCAAACGCCAACTCGACGGGGGAATGCTGGGACAACTCCATTCCATTTCGGTGCGCATGCGCATGGGGGATGGTTGGGGGGAGGATGCCTACCTTGCCCGGCAACCCTTCTTCCGCGACTACCCGCGTCTGCTGGTATACGAAACCGGGGTCCATTTTCTGGATACCTTTCGTTTTCTCGGGGGTGAAGTCGCCACGGTTTACGCCCGCTTGCAAAAGCGAAACCCAAGCATTGAGGGGGAGGATTCCGGCCAGATCGTAGTGGGTTTCGAAAGCGGAGCCACCGCCATTCTGGATGCGAGCCGCTACAATGAAACGGATTGTCGAAACCCGCGCTACACCTTTGGAACCGTTCGCATCGATGGGAGCAAGGGTCATTTGGAATTGGCCGAGGACGGCCGGCTTCTGCGGAAGCTTCTGGGCCAGTCAACGGAATCGATCGACTACCCGCATGGAACCAAGGGCTTCGCGGGAGATTGCGTCCACAGTCTGCAACGGCATTTCGTGGATAGTCTCCTCGCCGGGGCGCCCTTCGAGAGCACGGGGGATGACTATTTGAAAACCATCGCTTTGGTGGAGGCCTGCTACCGGTCGAACCAAAGCGGGAAGGTAGTGAGGGTGGAATAAAAAAGATAGAGGGAATCTCGCAAAGCAACTGTGTCACGAAGCAAGGCTTAATTGATGATTTTTCATAAGGAAATGAAGGTGGATGAGCATCTTCCTCATCGCTGCAACCATGGCGCATTTGTAGGGTTTGCCCCTGGCTATTAATCCTTCCACATA
>JAJDZZ010000030.1 GCA_022824405.1 Opitutales bacterium | reverse complement strand
ATGCCGCTGCCCTACCGCATGCAGCCGGGTATATTTGGTAGGGCAAGAGCATCCTTGCTCTGCCGCGTGTATTCTTGGTAAAGCAAGACGGGAAAAGGACACCCAGTATTTCGATAAAGGTGGTTTTGGGCAACAACCCCTGGAATTTCAACATGGGAACCTGTCAAAATTCAAGGAGCTGACCCCGGCTGGAACCCCCTCCTACAGTTTGGAAAAATGCCGTCGATAACGCTTTCATGCGGACGAAAGTTCAAGCTACCTGATTGGTTCGCCCCGGAACCCTATCGCGACCTGCGTGAAATTATCCCGTCGAGGCGTTGGATGAGTTCTTCCATGATGGCTTGTTGGAGCGGATCCTCCGCATCGAACAAGGCAAATTCGCTGACTTCCACCTTCAAGGTCCTGGGGTCGAAGGAAGGGATTTCGGCACATGCCCTTTCCATGAGGATTTCCAGCGCCTGGATCTTGGCCAGGACCAGCATTCTGAATCCGGATTCCGGTGATTCTGATGTATCGGTTGTCATGTCTTCTTGGTTAGCAAATTCCGGGAAAGGAGTAAACCAACTGAATAATCTCTCCAAATCCAAGGATTGATCGACCGAGGGGGGATCGGGGCATCTTCGTCTTCCGGGATAATCCGCATTTGACCTCTCATGGGAATGGGATAAGCAAGTCCTCTCCGATCTTGTTGCGATGAAATTTTACAGAACAAACCCCCCGGCCGGCCCTTCAGCCGTTTATCTGGTGGCTTTTTCGATCCTTGCCCATGCCGCTTTTGCCGCCGACGCTCCGGATAACCTGGTACGGTACAAATCGGCGCCGGAACGCTTCGACAACTACGTCGGGATCCTGATCGGTCCCGGTATTATGAAGAACCGAATATTGGACGTGGACGGCTTTGCCGCCTGGGGTAATCCCGGAACGGTTTCCAGGTATGACGATACCGGCCTTGCCGGCGGCTTCCTCCTGGGGAGAAAATTCCGCCTCGGCGGCCTGGTCCTGAGAACGGAACTCGACGCCGCCATAACCCACGCGTCGGCCTCCACCGACAAGCTCGATCCCGAGGGTTTGGATGAAACCGCCCGATCGGATTTTCCCTGGATCGTTTCCTTGCGCGGCGGAATTGAACGGGCGGTTGGCCGCGTCACCGTTTTTGCCACTGCCGGACTGGCTGCGGCCGGTATGGGCAACTCGGTGACCGATATCGATTCCGATACGATTTGGGACCCCGACGATTCTTTCAGCAAGGATTCGACCGAAGGGGGCTGGGTAATCGGAACCGGGTTTGAAACGGCGTTGTCCCAGGACTGGGCCGTGCGGCTGGAGGGCTCCTACCTGGATTTCGGCGAGAGCGCCCATATGGTCAATCGCTCCGGGAATAATCTCTGCTGCGGACCCGCAACTCCCCGAAGGCCCGTCACCTACCGGGTTGAAAACAGGCTTGCCACCGCCCGTTTGGCCCTGATCCGCCGGTTCTGAGGTTGCACGGACTCCGCCATATTTCCGCATCCGATGGAAAATCGCCTCATCACGCAAAAAGTGATGCTTTTTGGAGAAAAAGGGTCCGACCCTGAAAGGCATAACTTTTTACGTCTTGACCCCGACTGACGTGGGATTCAGGTAGGATAGTTGGCCAGCCGATCCCAGGCTTGCTTTGGATTCAGGACCAGGAGTCCCTTGAGCATTGCCTTGGGAAAGTGCCGGGGATTACCTGTGACGAGCACGGCTTCTTCCAAGGAGAGCGCCGTTTCTGCGAAGGGCAAATCCGATGCATCCGGTAGATTTTTTAATTTTACAGGATGAGCATTGATCCGGTATTGCATCCGCAAAAAGCTCAACAGGTCCCGGACATCCGACTTATCAAACTTGAAATTGGGCCTTATGAGCACTTCTGAATACTCGGCATAGATCCTGTCATCCAGGGCCAGAACCAAATGACCACTCAGCACCGCATCCAATAAGCGCCCTGGGTGGCCTGAGGGATTCAACAAACCGGATACCAGCACATTGGTATCCAAAACCCAGACCGGGATGCTCATTTCCGGCGGCGCTTCTTCCGCGTACCATGTATTTCAGATTCAATGGCTTTCGCCGATAAGGCGGATACTCCGGTTTCTTGCGCCTTCCTGCGCATATTGGAAACGGCGCTACGTGCCCGGGCACGTAACTGTTCCTGAAGGTCGTTTAACAGCGTTAAGTCACTGGTGGGTATCAGGATACCCTTGGGATAACCATTCCGGGTGATCACCAGCGGCCCTTCCCGGTCAAGCTGTTTCCAAACCTTTGCTGCCTGAGTGGCAAGTTGCCTGGATGGAATTGTTTTCATGTGTTTACAATAGTTAAACAATGCTACTACAGTCAAGCTAGTGTGTGGAAACTTGTTTTACTCCGTCCCGGGAATCCCGACTGGCCCGAACCTGACACCACCCTATATTCCAGGTGGACGAATTACCCCAAACCCTTGTTTCTAACAACGTTTCCTCCGGTCACTCGATCCGGCTGCGCCGGAACAGGATCGCTTCGCGAACAGGATTTTTCCCGGTTTTTCCTGTCTGAGCGGAGAAAAAGGGTCCCTGTCTGAGCGTAGCTCCAGCCTGGCGCCGAGCGGGAGTTTTGTGGGTGACTCCCTTTAAGTTTGCCCTGCCGTCTCATTTTCCCTTGCCTGACCAAGCTCAGAACAAATGAAGGACAAGACCAAATTCAAAAATTTTCGGGACACTCCCGTCAGGAAGAGCGGGTATGATACCAAACAACCGGAAATAAAATTATATAGAATGTGCCTGGCCGGACTGCTTTGCATCGGGTCGGGTATTATTTTCGGATATTATTCAGAATCCGATCCAAAAATTTCCCGTTTGGTATTTACCTCGGTCGTGGCAGGGGTTGGCGGAACCGTAATTTCGGCCTATCATTCTTATTTGAAAAGCGATCAGGCCATTTTCGGGGGGAAGCCATTGAAAGAAATTTCCTTCACTAAACGGTTATTCGGGCTGATGGGCCTTACCACTGTTGCCTGTATTGCCTCCGGTCTACTCACCGGTTTTTTCTTCGAGTCGGTAGGGGTAGGGATGGCCGTATTTTTTGGTGTTTTTTTCGCTATCCCTGTCAGTGGCGTGTTTTGCGCGTGGTGTGATCTCTGGAACAGGATATTTCCCAAAAAACCGTCCCCTTTCCTGCACCGGATTGACTGAGTTCTGCCGATGCGAGACCCTTCGGGGTGTATCGATGGAGGTGTAAAAGACCACGGATTACACGGATGTTCACGGATGGTGAATTAACCACAGAGAGGGAGGCGCCCAAGGGCGCCAATTAGGAATTAGGAATTGGGGAGAAGGGAATGAGGGAGTGATGGAATGGGGGAGAAGGGAGAAGAGGAACCACGGATTTCACGGATGTACACGGATATCGTTTCGGCTGAAGGGTGCGATGCCGCCTGAAGGCAAATAAGATGACTCTCGCAGAGCACGCTAAGAGCGCATCCGCCTTCGCCGGTTAGAACTACGGCGTGACATGTAGGGCAGGTTGGGGATAGCTGGCTGGTGGCTAAACCAGGAAAAGGAGATAAAGGTATCTGGCGAGGAGGACTGCCGAAACCACCGCTGTGGCAATGCCGGCCCATTTCCAAACTTTCTTAACCTGGATGGTCCTCCGGTAGGCCTTGGCCTGTTCCAAGGTCGAACCTTGCTTAAAGCCTGATTTCACTTCCTTCATTGGATGTTCCCGGAGGATGCGGATGATCGATTCAGCGCTATGACGCTATACCTTTCTTCCTTCTACCAAGAAAAAACCACATGAAAAATCCAAATCCGATCCCTCCAATAATCCCGCCAGTCAGCCCGGAAATCGCTGAAGCCCATATGTCTCCATCACCATAACCGATCAGAAAAGGCAATAGAGAGAGGAATATAAACATGACGGCCCCAAAACCTGCGCCCATGTAGATCCAGGTCTTTTTCGTCACCGCCTTCGGAGTGGGCGGTTTTCCCTCCACCATGGGATAAAGCGGTTTCAACGGCTTTTTCCGAAAATAAAGGAAGTAGGGAAGGCTCCAGATGGGAAACGTCACCAACAGGACGAGCAGGGAAAACACGTTCCAAAGACACGGAATGGCCTCCCCGCAGGACGGACAGGATGCCCCTCTCCATTTGAAAAAAGCTTCTTTTCCCGAGGAAAGGCGACCGAGGTGCATGGCGCCACAACTTGGGCATGGAGTATAGCTCCGGTCCATTAGAGGCCCTTCGCAGTCCTGGCAGATCAGACTGATCTTCGGCATTCGCTGACCGAGAACGAGTTCATTGAATACCGCCCCCGGATTGAGAATCCAGTGCAGGATAACCGGATGCGGCAGTTCCCAGTGTTTGAAGTTTGAGCCGCCGCACTTGGGGCATTTGTAAGACGGTTCACTCATATCTTGTCATTAATTCCATTGCCAGCGAGAGGGAATACGCGGGTCTCCATGGTGCGGCGCCCTCACCGGCCCCTATTGCGTCTGTAATCCGTTGTACTCCATACAGTTTTTAAATCCGACCTCTTTCTTTCGTATAGATTGGGGAAGGCTCCGGGAGGAAATAGTCCCGGAGCCCTTAACCCCCAAAATTACAATTGGCTGAGGCTTTACCAAAGAGTGTGGAAATTTATGCCTTTTTATTTTTTATATATGAAATGTAAATTCCCATAAATGTTCCACCAAGAACTCCTAATAAAATAATATATGCACTTTGTGGGAATAGAGAATTCAAAGCGCCACCAAAAACTCCAATAGCCGCTCCAATTAGACCTGTTCCCAAAAATATTTTTGTCAACTGATTCATTATATATAATGTTAGGAATTATGTTTTTTTAATGTTATTCTACGAAGTAATATTTCCAGATCTCATAACCAGTATATCCAAGGACACCTCCAAAGGCACCTGCAGCAAATGCAATGGGGGATAAAACTCCTCCTGACGTAGCTGCAGCGACAAAGCCTGAAGTAACACCTGTTACAACGGCCGCTCCCAAGCATTCCTCCCAAGACCAACCGCCAGCGATATCATATTCTTCTGATTGGGATAGGGCTACTACTCCGATTTCACTAATGTTTATTCCATTCATATTTATGTTTATTCCTTTCTTTTTATGTTAGTTTATTTATTGAACAAAATTTTCTAAATTATCGCAAAATACCAGTGCTGCACAGCAAACCGTTGCGCATTGCTTCCTTCACTTGATCGAGGGACGTTCGAATTACTTTTTGACGTTCCTCTTCACTCTTGGGAGAAAGCTGATTCAGGAGCTTCTTGAGGACGACTTTGACCTTTGTCGGTTTGCGGAAACCCGAAAGAACGAGGTAGTTGAATTCTGGCAGGGCGGCTTCGAAGACTCCAAATGGCCGCTGATGGTGAAGGCAGTAGGTAGTTATTTTTTCGAACACAAGCCTGCGAGCGTCGTTTCGTCTCCATCGGTAGGCGCTTTCCAAAACCCGGGCCTCCGGAACGAGGACTAACTTCTTAGACAGAAGCTTCTTTTCACTTAGGATCTCGAGGGATTGTCGATTGTTCGAACAGTCGTATTCAAGCTTGAGACTGAGGTATCGGTCCCCTCGAATGCCAAAATCCAGTTCCTTCCTCGCTTTCTCGACGCGGTAGGTATCGTCGAAGACGGCTTTCTCATCGGTGGTCAATTCGGATTCTTCATAAGCCTGGCAAAGGATTCCAAATTTCTCAAAAATCGAGCTGTTGTTGCCAAGTTCCGCCGCCAATGCTTCCAACACACTGGGGTAGTTCGTCTTAAGAAGCCTTAAAGTCCTGGGGAATACGGAGGCAAGGGCCCGATAGACTGTTTGCTGTTTTGTTAAAGGCCCATTTTCCGGCGGCTCCTTGAGGGAAGGTTCCAATTTGGCGAGAGAAGGAGCCAGAGGGGAAGGTTCAATATTGTCATCCGACAACTTGAGGAGGAAATAGCCGATTCCAGCGCTTCCCGTGAGGAAGCCCATGTCTTCACCATCCTCAATCGCCTTCAAACTGGAGCGGTAGAAGCCGAGATTTTGGCGTTGCTTCAGGGCAGCGGCGCCAATCCTTTCCGCAAGGTCCCGAAACGTGACATCGCCCGTTTTGGAATATAGCCCCAGGCAAGCTAAGCCGACACCTCCAAGACCGCTAGCCAGCGAGAAATCCGATTCTTCGCTCGATGGCGGAATCAAATCGACCTCCTGCTCGATCCGCCTCTTGGCCCTAGCGATATCCTCCGGACAGGAATCGTCGTCCAAGAAAGAGGAGCATGCGGATCGTGCCAGCGCAATGCCGGAGCATCCGTTAGACCACGAAGCGCTGTCGCCGAATTCCTTGAAGAATGCCTCATCCCCCTTTTTCAATGCGTTGCGGATTTTCTTGGGCAGGTTCGAAAGGTCCTCAAGACTCCAGGTAGAGTGTGACAAATCGGGCCAGTTGGCCGGGTCGTTTTTCAAGAATGAGTTCTCGTAAAGGATCCCTTGGCTTAACAGCCAACTACAGGCCTCGAAGGGGAGGACTTTGTTGGCTTCGGCAAGGGCGAAGAGCACTCCCGATGTCCCGGTAATAAAGCCGATAGGAGGTCGAATCGTGGCTCCTAAACGGTCCCAATAAATGCCTTCAGGGGCGAGACGAACTCTCCACCCGAGAAGTCGCATGAGCTTGCCTGAAAGCTCAAGAGAATGTTCATCTTGGGTTTTTTCGAAAACACGAAGTAGGGTTAGAAGCGCGCCGGCTGCGCCGCTGCCTATGTTGGAAAAAATGGGCCCCAACGATTGATCTTCATTAAAATAGGCTTCTCCACACTTGATTGCGAGTAACCGTGCTTTCTCAAGAAAGACTCTGTCTCCAGTTGCTTCAAAGAGAGCCAACTGCGCCTCGACCCCTCCCAACTGCCCAAACCAGAGGGACCTGGCTCCTTCGTTCCCTTTGTGGCACTCCGAATCAATCCAATCGGTCGCTTTAATCGCGGCTTCGAGGAAATCCTCGTTCCCCGTCCGCCGATAGGTTTCACTTAGAAAGAGACAGATACCGGAATTACCCGAAGCAAGCGTCATGTTCGGGTGACGGACGATGCGGTCTTTCGAATACGCAGAAGCAATGCTGGGCCAACACAAGCCTTTCGAAGTAATAATTGCTCGATTAAGCAATCGATCGGCTAATGTTTCAGCATCAGCAAGGTAACGGGACTGAATTCCCAGAGTAAGTAGCATGTAAGAGAGAAGGCCGAACTCGGCCATTCATCGTCAACACATACACAGGATTCTTTAGGTCAACAACATATTTGCCATTCTTACAAAAAATTATGGATCGTATTCCTTTAGCCCCGATAGCTCACAAATTTCTGAGCTTCTGTTCTGAGGCGGTCCATCAGCGGGACACCGGACCAATTTCGCGATGATGCAGTAGCGTCGTTCGACTTCGCGCAGGAAGAGCGCTTCGCCCTCGCTACTGAGGTAACCGCCTTTGAAATCCGCCGTTACTTTCCGGTTCTTCAGGCCTTGAAATTGAAAAACCTCCGGCCTGGGGCGCGTTGTCGTCTTTATTTACTCAAGTATTTGTCAAACAATAATTTAACATTATCGACAACCAGAGGCATTACGTTTGAGTCCTCTATGGTTTTTTCTATTTCTCTCCTTGGGGAACTCTGCGAGGGTCCATTCAAATAGAGTCTAAGGGAACGATTTGGCGCACGCGGCCGTCGCCTTTGCTTAACAGGTATAACTCGCCGGACTCATCCACGCCCAGGCGCAGGTCGGCCCGCGGGCCCGGCCGGTAGGTATTCGGGTAACCGACTACGTCTATCAGGTCTTGTTCCTTGCCATTGATGGCCACCCTCAACTCCCGAATTTCTGTTGGTTTTCCGGGCTTCAGGTTATCCGTATCGATATAAAACAGGCGCCCCAGCACGATATCGGCGAAGATGTATTTTCCAATCAAGGCCTCGATTCGGGATCCTTCGTAAACGTAACCGCTGCCGATGGCTCTGGCCTCGTCATGGTCGTATTGCGCGACCGGATCGGTGAAGATTTGGGAATCCTGAATTGGCAGGTGGTAGACCGGACCAACGGTTAGACCGGGGACGCCTGAACCGGTGGAAAATGTGCCTTCCCGCAGGCGCCAGCCATAATTGGCCCCGGGAACCCCAAGGTTTACTTCTTCAACCTGGTTTTGTCCGATATCGGCAATGAACATGCGCCCGGACCCGTCCCAGGAAAAGTGTTGGGGATGCCTCAAGCCATAGGCCCAAATTTCCGGCGCGGCGCCCGACCGTCCGATGAAAGGGTTGTCCACGGGGATTCCGTAAGCGCGACCTGCCGATCTCTGAAGGGGATCGATCCTGAGAATGGCGCCGTGGGGGCTTTGCAGGGATTGGCCGTAGTCTTTGGGGTCGAAGGCCGAACCGCCGTCACCCAGGCAGAAGTACAATTTTCCATAATCCGCCGTTCCCGGTTTTGCGGCCGGGTTGAAGGCGAGGGTGCCGATGCTGTGGTTCGGAGCAAATTGCCCGATGCGAAACACTTCCCGGTGAGAGCCCGCGAACGTATTCGTCGCCGGGTTGTCCGCGGTCCATTCGACGACAACGCTTTCATGGCTGGCGGCGTCGTCCTTCAGGTAATCGGCTTCGCCGGAGCCCGAAGTCGCGCTGATGGCGGTATAGAATTTGCCGTAACCCGGTTTTCCCATCCTGGAAAATTCCGGGTGAAAGGCAAAGCCGAGGAAGCCCGTTTCGTTTGGCATCATGGTTGCGTCAAAGGCAATGGGAAAGGCATTGTGATCCAGGTATAATTGCACCGACCCATCCTCCGGATTTGCCAGGTAAAACTGGCCCCTGAGGTCACAGACGGCGACCCGGCCCGAGCCATCGCCGACCGGTTTGAGGTATTGGATGCGGGCAAAGGCATCGGTCGCGCTGCCGCCGTGGCGGACGTCCTTGGTGCGGGGCATTTGAAACCGATCGATAACCCCGACGACTATCTCGCCCTTCCTTATTTTTTGAGGGATCGGATCGGTAAGGGGCGGCGGGAGTTCATCCTGAGCCCCGAAGGCCAAGCCTGGAAAGGCGGAAAATGAGGCGATGAAGAACGGAAGTGAAGCAATAGGGAGCCGTTTCAATACATTCATTCTTTAATTTACTTCGAGGAACCGGCGCGGCGTCCATAAAATAATCAATCGGGCGCGCCCAGGCGCGCGAACCGGGATGAGGAATGAGGGAGAGCAGGCATGACAAACTGCAGGAGGGGGTTTGTCTCCCGATAGCTCGGGGGGGCCAAGGAATGGAACCTGGATAAAGAGCCGGAAGAGGCGCAAGAATGGCAAAATTCCTCATTCCATAAATTCGCCAGTCCCTTTACCCTCCAATCCTGGGCATCCTGACGATCCATGTTTTTACCTCAGGTTCTTTGCATTTCCGGCGATCTGTGCGATGGTCGAATGCTGGGAGGAAAAACCGCGAAAGACAAAGTATGAAGATAGAGAAAATAGAAACTTTCCTGCTGGAAAGCCCCATTGACGAGCCCTTTGGCTGGGGCATGGGATGGACGGACCGGCGTCAGTCACTTATTTGCAAGATCACCACGGATGACGGCATGGTCGGTTGGGGAGAGAGTGGGGGAGGCCCCTCGGCCTCGGTCATACATGACTGTTTTTCCGATTTTCTGATTGGGGAAGATCCGCGGAACATCAACAGGCAATGGCACAGGATGTTTTACAGCCTGCACAACGGCTATGCCACGGGAGGTTTTGGCGGCGACGCCATAAGCGGTATCGACATAGCCCTTTGGGATATTGCGGGCAAAGCCTCGGGAAAAAGCATTTCCGAAATGCTGGGCGGGGCCGTGAGAGAGAAAGTAGCGGTGTATGCCACCGGGCTCTACTACCGGAAAGATGAATTCCCGACCAAGCTCATCGATGAGGCCCTGTCTTACGTGGAGGCCGGCTACCAAGGCATGAAGACCAAGGTTGGCGGCCTCAGTGTTGCGGAGGACGTAAGGCGTGTATCGGCCATTCGCCGAGCCATCGGAGACGATGTTTATTTGATGATCGACGCCAACAAGGCCTACAATGCATCTACTGCAATCGATCTCGGAAACCGCTTGGCCGATCGGAATATCCACTGGTTCGAAGAACCGGTCATGGCTACCGATGTAGCGGCATACCTTCAGGTCAAAGCCGGACAACCGATTCCCGTCGCGGGCGGCGAGGTGCTTCGCAACCGGTTTGAGAACCGCGATATACTGATCGACCGCGCCTTGGATATCCTTCAGCCCGATGTAATGCTGGCCGGGGGAATCACCGAGTTCAGAAATACGGCCATGCTGGCCAATACCTTGGGAATTCAGGTCAATCCTCACCTCTGGGGTTCGCCCATCATGATTTCGGCGACCCTCAGTCTGGCCTCAACCTTGCCGCCTTGTCCTTACAGCGTGAATCCCCGTCCTTACGAACAGGAACCCGTCGTCGAATTCGATCGGACTCCCAATCCGATTCGAAACGAGTTGGCCTCGGTCGCATTCGAGCAGGAAGGCGGTTTTGTCGATGTTCCCCAGGGACCGGGATTGGGGGTGGAGATCGATGAATCGGCTCTCAACCGCTTCTGCATTCACCACACTTCCGCCGGGTAAGGCCCGATTATTTCGAGGAAATCCTTCCCGAAACCTTCTCCGCACCGGCGGCCCATTCCCGGGAACGGCTCTCGCCAAGGCAAGATAGCACAAGCGCGCTGCGGCGCGCGAATCAGGAATGGAAAGAGAAAATAAACGGCGGGAGGGGATTGTCCCCCGATTGCTCAGGGGGCCAATCAGGAAATGGAACATGGATAAACAGGATGAACGGGATAAATAGCCACAAATCGGGGCCTCTCCCCCCCCTCTCTGATCCCTCTCAGTTTTCTGCGGTTAATCCCTTTTCCCCGGCATTCGCATGGTTCTGACCTCGCGCCTGAAGGTGACAGCCAGGCAGAGTAGGGCAAGCAAAGCGCCCGCGCCCAGGAAGACCCACTCGAGGCTCAGCCTCAGGAGCGCGCCCGAGACCGTGTGCGAAAGCGGGGACAGGCCGACCGCAGATATCATCAGAAGGCTCATCACGCGTCCCATCATTCTCTGAGGCGTGCGCCCTTGCAGCCATGACATGAACAGGATGCCCGCATATCCGTCCGCTCCGCCGATTACGAGGGCCAAGGCGGCGGCGATCCACATCGAACCCAGGAACCCGAAGGGCGTCAAGAGGAGGCCTGACAAGGCAAATGCGAGAACGAGGATTGGCCCGAACCGGCGTTTGGGCGTCGGCAGGGTACCCGCAAAAATTGAGCCGAACAGGGAACCGCCGGCATATGCGGACATGATGATCCCCAAGGCGAGAGCGCCCTCCCCAAGGTTCGTATTCGCCAGAATGGGCAGCCCCACGATAAAGGGACCCTCCACCAGCAGTTCCATTCCGACGATCAATAGAAACATGGTGAACATGGCCGCGTCGGCCCGAACAAACCGGATGCCCTCGACTATCGATTTCAGGATGCCGCCATCCTTCGGTTGCCGGTCTGCCGGTTCGGGGCTCTGCTCCTCCAAACGGACCCGACCCAGAAGCAGCGACGAAACCAGGATAACCAGGCTCACCACTGCAAAGGTCAAACCAATCCCGGTCAGGTCCGCGCCGGCCGTCTCCCGATGGTTCGGGATATGTGTCATTGCCAAAGTGGCTGCACCGTCGCCGGTCCCGAAGAAGGCAATTAACCCGCCCGCGAGAATCGGGCCGATCAGACCGCCCAGCTCGGTGGTGGTCTGAATCAACGCGTTGGACTGGCGAAGCTGTTGCGTCGGAACGACGCGCGGCACTATCGCCAATTGAGCGGGGTAGAAGAAAGCGTCTGAGAGCCCCTTGAGCAGGGCGAAGAGGTAAATCAGCCACAACTCGGACAACCCCGTCAAAATAAGCGCGGCCAGCGCCGCGCTCAGCCCGATGCGCAGGGTATTGCTCAACTGCATAATGGCGCGCGGGGAGAACTTATCCACCAGCGAACCGCCCAGCAGCATGAAGACGACGGTGGGGATCCCGCCTGCCGCCATAACGGCGCCGACCGCGAACGGGTCGCCCGTGATCGACAAGACAAGCCAGGGGAACGCAATCAGGTCGAACTGGTCCCCAATTGCCGAAAGCCCCCCGGCTCCCCAGAGCAGCCGGAAATTGCGCATGCGAAGCAGTTGCAAATACGAACCCTTCCACTGCGCTCCCGACTCCTTTGGTTTATGCATCGTCTCCTTGGCATCCAGCATCGAGCATCCGGCGTTAACCGAAAGACAAATTTCACTAACGACTGACTACTGAACACCGATAAAACGGAGGGGGACGGAGGCGCCTGGAAGCGCCAATTTCCCGGTTGACGACATGGTCCGGGACTCATACCGTCGGTCCGTCAGGTTTAGATCCGGGATGGCCCGTAAGTCGGGCTTCCCACCAAATACAAGAGCCGTTTAACGGGGGTTAGCTTTCCCCGCAGGTAAACAGGCGGGAGTTTCCTGGTAGCGAACTTGACGACAGCCCGGCTCCCGCCGTGGCCCAAACCTAGTCATTAACTACTAAAGAGGAGACTCAACCGCAGCCATATCTCTCAATTGATTGGGGTTAGATCGCAGAGTCCATGTAGGAGGGCGTTTGGCTATGAAAATGGTTTACGGGCTGCTAACGGTTCTAACCTTTTCGTGTACCTCGACCTATACGGCAAGCGCCCACGGCGGTGGAATGGATGGGTATGGCGGCCACAACAACCGCAAAGCAGGCAACTACCATTTCCATAAAGGGCCGTTAGCCGGGCGCGCTTTCGATTCGAAGGCAGAAGCAATACGGGCCCTGAACCGCATAAGGAAAAAGGAATCCGAGCCTGCGCCTTCAACGCGGTTTGGCCCAAAGGCCGGGACCGCTCTCGATGGACCGAGCCTTCTTGGAATACGCATTGCTCCGGAAGTCAGGATTACTCCCTACGACCGCGACGATTACGCATATCCCCAAAGTATCGAGATATCGATCATCGCGCGCCAGGGCGGCATTTTCTCACCCTATACGCTTCGTTGCTTCGACAACAGGGGCGAGACCGACATAGAACATATCGTTGCGGTATCCGAGGCCCATGAAAGCGGAATGAGTAGGCGCACCGATGCTGAGCGAAGGGCATTCGGGAACGACCTCGACAACCTGACGCTGGCCGCGCCGCGCCTGAACCGTTACAGGAAAGGCGCAAAAGATCCGGCCGAGTGGCTGCCCGATAAAAACCGCTGTTGGTACGTCGCCAAATACATCGAGATCAAAAAGAAGTACGGACTGACCATGGATCCGGCCGAAGCCTCGGCTATTCAAAAGGTCTACGAATCCTGCGAGTCGTTCGGGATGATAAAGCCGGATTGCAACCGAGCATCCAGCCGGGAAGGGAAACCAACCACAGAGGAGAGGCGCCGATGGCGCCAATGAGGAATGGAACATGGATGAACGGGATAAATAGCCACAAAAAACACAAAATTCCGCATTCTGGCCAAGATCGCCAAGGGATCCGGCTGCGCCGGAACAAGCGTTAACGGAGGGGGGACATTCCTGTCCCCCGCCACACCGGACGGTGAGTTTTTCGGATTAACCCCCTGCCTCCGGGACCTTCATAAAAACCCCGATTTTTTTGGCAAACGGGGAAGTCGGCACGGACATGCCGTCACCCTGTTTCCGTTCGCTTATCGACCGCCATGGCTGGGTCTGCGGCGTAGAGACGGCAGACCCACTTGGCGAAGCGTTTTGTGACCCCGACCAGATCTTCCAGAATGAGGTAAAGGGAAGGGACCAGGAGGAGGGTGATGAAAGTGGCGAAGAGGACGCCGAAGGAGAGGGAAGTGGCCATGGGGATGAGGAACCTGGCCTGGAGGCTCTTCTCCAGCAGGATGGGGAACACCCCGACGAAGGTAGTGACGGAAGTGAGCAGAATGGGCCGGAACCGGACCATTCCTCCCCGAATGACGGCATCCCTGAGGGGGACCCCCTGCACACGCAGATTGTTGATGTAGTGCACGAGGACGAGGGAGTCGTTAACCACGACCCCGGAAAGTGCGATGATACCCAGGAAAGAGAGGGTGCTGAGATCCTGGAACGAGCCCAGGTTCTGGAAATCGACCATGTGGCCCAGAATGGCTCCGGCGATTCCGAACGGGATCACGGAAATGACCACGAGGGGCTGGACGTAGCTCTTGAAAGGAATGGCGAGCAAAGTGTAGATGGCGATTATGACGAAAAGCATCCCGGCGTAGAGGACCGGCTGGAGTTCCTCCCAGTCCTTGGCTTCCCCGCTCTTGACCGGGACGACCCCCGGGTATTTGGCCAGTACCTCCTCCGTAATGGAAGGTTCGACCTCCCGGCCCATCAGTTGAAAAATCCTTTTCTGGTAGGGATTCATCGGATAAATGGCCTCATTGATCTCGGTGGGACTGGCGACGTCCTTATCCGCTGTGGCCTGGACGTTGACGGACCTCTGGCGGTCGATGCGGGAGATGCCGGCGTGACCGATTCCGAAGGCGATGTCGGCGACCTCCGAGATGGGAACGGCGCGACCGGATTTGGTGCGGATGTACATGTTTTCCAGGTTGCCGATGGATTCCCGTTCCGCCTTGGGATAGCGCACCATGACGCGCACGTCGTCCTGGCCCCGTTGGATGCGCTGGGCCTCGCCCCCGTAGAAGGCCCGGCGAACCTGACGGGCCAGATCGGAGGCGTTAAGTCCCAGGGTGTGGGCGTTGTCCTTCAACTTGATCTTTATTTCGTGTTTGCCCTCGGAATAGGTGTTGCGGATATCGTAAATGCCCTCGAATTCGGCCAGACGTTCCTGGATTTCCAAGGCGGCGGCCTGGAGCTGGACGAAGTCGGGACCGGTCAGGCGGACGTCGACGGGCAGGCCGACCGGTCCACCGGCGCTGGCGGTAAAAGTCAAACGGCGGGCGCCGGGCAGTTCCCCCACTTTTTCGCGCCAGGCCTCGGCCACCTCGAAGGAATTGGAGTCCCGAATCTCGCTCTTGGCCAGTTCCACGATCATGGAACCGATATTGCTGCCGAAGGAAGTACTCTCCGGATTGGGCCCGCCGGTAATGGTGAAAAACCCCACGAACAAACCCTTGTGGGCCACCGGGTCGATCTCCCCGCGGTCCAGGGCTTCCCGGGAAATTTCATCCAGGGCCCGGTCGATCCTTCGCATGGCCCGGGCCGTTTCCTCGGCCGGGGTTCCCTCCGGCATTTGCAGTTCCAACTGAATGAAGTCGCTGGGCACGTCGGGAAATTGCACGAACCGAATCCATCCACCGACGACCAGGCCGATGGAGATGGCCAGGATGGAGAGGAAGGCGGCCCAGGTGGCGTAGCGGTATTCCAGGGCAATTTTCAGATTTGGTCGGTAGACATGGATGACGAACCATTCCAGGCCGTCGGAAATCTTCCGTTGCAGCCGGGAAAAGGGATTGAGTTCGGAACGGTTCCTCTTGGCCCCCACCTTACAGAGGGACAGGTGGTAAGGCAGGACCAGTTTGCTCTGCACCAGGGAGAAGGCCAGGGTGGGTATGACCACGAGGGGAATGGTGACGAGGAACTTGCCCATGAGCCCCGGGAAGAAGAACACCGGGCAGAACGCCACCATGGTGGTGAGGACGGCGAAAGTGACCGGGGTGGCCACCTTGTGGGTCCCCCGTATGGCGCTTTCCACGCCCGGGCCGTTTTCCTGGTATTCGGAAAATACGCTTTCCCCCACCACGATGGCGTCGTCCACCACGATCCCCAGAACGAGGATGAAGGCGAACATGGAGATCAGGTTGATGGTGAGGCCGAAAAACGGACCGACGAGGAAGGTGCCGAGAAAACTGACCGGGATGCCCACGGCCACGAAAACGGCCAGGGTGGGCCGCAGAAAGAGGGACAGGGAGAGCAGGACCAGCCCGAAACCGATGGCGCCGTTTTCCAGGAGCAGGTTCAGACGGCCCTCCAGGTAATAGGAAGAATCGGCCCAGTTTTCCACCTGTATTCCCTCGGGAATCCAGGTCTTCCTGGCCTCCTCCAGGTAGCGGGAAACGGCGGAGGAAATCCTGAGGGGATTTTCGCGGCCCACTTCCCGGACCAGTACCAGGGAGGCCGGTTTTCCGTTGAATTCCGAGGTTACGGACACGTCTTCGAAACCGTCCACGATTTCGGCCACGTCCCCCAGTCGAATCTGGGTGCCGTCAACCCGGCCGATCAGCATGAGATCGGAGAACTCTTCCCCCCGGTAGGCCTGCTCATTGGTTCGCAGCAGGATCTCGCCGCCGCGGGCCCTGATCTGACCGGCGGGGAGGTCGAGGGAATTGTCCCTCACCGCCTCCATCACGTCGTCAAAGGTGAGCCCGTATTGCCGCAAGGCGTTTTCGGATACCTCTATGGAGATTTCATAATTCCGAACCCCCCGGACAAAGGCCTGACTGATTTCCGGGAGTTGAACCAGGTCGTCCCGGATTTTCTGGGCCAACCCTTTCATGGCCAATTCATCGGCATCCCCGTAGATTCCTATCCAGACGATGTCGCGCTGGATGAGAAACTCCTCGATGATGGGTCTTTCCGTTTCCTCGGGAAAGGTGGTGATGGCGTCGATGCGGGTTTTGACCTCATCCTTTACCTCGCCGATATCGTATCCCCGGCTCACCAGTATGGATACCGAGCCGGAATTTTCCTGGGCCTGGGATCGCAGCTCCTCGATGCCGTCCAACCCCTGCAGGGCTTCTTCGATGCGGAAAATAACCCCCTCTTCGACCTCTTCCGGAGATGCGCCCAGGTAGGGAACGCGGACGGTTATGGTATCGAGAGAGAACATGGGGAACAGTTCCTTCTTGATGCCGACCAGTGAGCCCAGCCCTCCCACTATCAGCAAAAGCATGAGGAGGTTGGCCGCGACCCCGTTTCTGGTAAACCAGGCAATCATATGCTGCTATTTTCCTTCTCGCCTTGGCGTTCGCTTTCCACCATCACTTCCATTCCGTCGACCACGATGCTGAGCGGGGTCAGGCAAATCCTGTCGCCATCTTTCAAGCCTTCCGTGGCATACACCTTTTCCACCCCCGCCTGGGCCACGGTTACCGGGGTAATGAGGAGCCGGTTCTCCTGCGAGACGACGTAAACCACCTCCCCCGGTTTCAGGGCGGCCCGGGGAATGATAAAGCCCTTCCCGAGGTGCCGGCCCGAAATGGCGGCTTCGACAAACTGTCCGATTTTGAGGGGAGGCCGGTCCGTTTCCATCATGCGGCCGTAGGGGTCCTCCACCGTCGCCACCAGAAATATCTGGCGGGTGGTCGGATCGATCACCCCTTCGGTCCGGTCGATGTAGCCCTCCCAGGTCCAATTGCGATGGCCCGCGCGGGAGGACAGGACCACTTTGGGTTTGGCGTCCGCAACGGATCCGTTCCGGTAGGTCTCGGGCAGGATCAGGTAACCGGCTTGTTTGGCTGAAACGGGCAGTCGGACCTCCACCAGATCGACCGAAAAAATCCGGGCCAATTCCGTCATGCGGGCGCTGACGGTTTGCCCTACGTCGACGGACTTTTCCTGAACCCCTCCCGCGTAGGGGGCCCGCACGGAAGTCTTGGACAAATTGCGCTCGGCCAGTTTGATGGCGGCCTTGGCCGATTCCAGGTCGGCGGCGGCTTTTTCCAGTTGGGGAATGCGCAGAACCAGATCGCCGGCCGGTCCCTTTCCCATTTCCTCCCAATCGAGCAGGGCCTGTTCCCCGAGAGCGGTTTCCTGGGCATAGGCCAGACGCGCGTTGGCCAACTGGCCGCGGGCGTTTGCCAGATCCGCCTCGTACTGGGTCGGATCGATTTTCAGCAATACGTCCCCTTCATCGAAAAAATTGCCGGGAAACAACTTGGGCGAGACGTATTCGACTACCCCCGAAACTTCCGCCGTCAGGAGCGTGCGGGTCCTGGGTTGCACGGTTCCCTGGGAGTTGACCGAAAGTGAGATGGGCTGGGATTCGACCCGAAGGACTTCCACCCGGGGAAGAACCTTGACCCTTTCCTTGGTGTCGGGGTCCTTGCCCAACAGGATCAACACCGCAATGAGACAAGCCGCGACGGCGACGAACATCAGGGGCAACAGAATTTTCAACGCCGTTTTTCCGAATTTCACTTTCATAAATTGATTCCCTCCCCGTTGAATCCGCCTCCAAGAGCGACGTAGAGATCGATGCGGTTTTGCACGATCCGGTTTATGGCCAGTATGTGGTCGCTACGCGTGGTAAATGAGCGCCTCTCGGCCTCGAGCACCGCGATGATGTCGACCAGTCCGCGCTCGTAGAGGTCCCAGGCCTGGTCCAGGGCTTTTGCATTCTGTTCCGCCGCCGCCCCAACCTCCGATTCCAGTTCGCTGAAGAACTCGTGGTTGGCCAGGGCCGACTCCACTTCCCGGAAGGCGTTGAGGATAGCCGATTCGTAATGGGCCAACTGTTCCTGGAATTGGGCCTCGGCCAGATTCCGCTCCCCTTCCAGGCTTCCCCCTTGAAAGATGGACGCGGCCAGGTTTCCGGCCAGAGACCAGACGGTAAAGTCTTCGCTTAAAAGGTCCTTCAGGTCTTCCGAGGCACTGCCTAAGGTGCCGGTCAGGGAAATGGCGGGCAGTCGGTTTTTTCGAGCCGCGTCCGCATTCGAGTTCAAAGCGGCCAATCGCCGCTCCACCGCCTTGAGGTCGGGACGTTGTTCCAGCAATGAGGCCGGGAGATGGGCGGGAATCGGCTTCATGGTCAAAGCGAGGGAGTCCGAAATTTCAATTGCGGCCCCGGGATATTCTCCCAGCAATGTTTCCAGAAGCCGGACCGTGCCGTCGAATGCGGTTTTGCGGGTTTGGACCACGGCGCGGGCGCTGGCCGCCTGGGCCCGGGAAAGCCGGAGGTCGAAGGCATCGGTCAAACCGCGCTCGTAGCGTTTTTCAAGGGTTTTCAAATTGGCGGTAAAACTTTCCGCCGTATCCACCGCCAACCGATACTGGTTCAACGCTTCCTTTGCGTTGAACCAAGCTTTGCAAACCTGGGAAACGAGGGATAGGCGAACTGCCTCCAAATCGTATCCGGCGGCTTCCAGGTTGCCCAGGGCAACGCGATGACGGTCCCTGATTTTTCCCCACAGGTCGATTTCCCACCGCGAACTGAGCCCCAGATTGTAATTGGACGCTTCGAAGCGGCCGATTCCACTGAAGAGAAATTTCTGCTTGTTGCCGGCGAGCGCCAGTTGAAGGGTAGGGTAGCGCACAGCTCCGACGATCTGGGCGTTGGCTTCCGCCTGCTGCAGGCGATATACCGCCGCCTGCAGGGAGGGGTTCTTCTCAAATGCGGTCTCGATCAGTTCCAGCACGCGTTCGTCCCCCAGGTCTTCCAGCCAATCGGTGGAGAACGTCCCGGAAAGGACCGGCTGACTCCAGTTGTCCGGAATCAAGTCCCGGACCTCCGGCAATTCATTCTGGGAGGATGGAGGGGTCGTCTGGCAGCCGGTGGCCAAGGCAAATACCAGGACGGACAATAGAATGTGTTTAACGCACTTCATGTTGGGAATTAACCGCCACACAACCGCTTATCCCACTGGTGATAAAGGTAATGAATTGTTGCAGAATTTCGTCCTTTTGCCGGTGGAACAGAGGGTCGCCGGCGAACTGTTCGATGCGCGAGAAGTGGGTCAGCATCCCCACCATGGAGGATACCGCGAAATTCAGTTGAAGCCTCACCTGTTTGACATCGGCCTGGGGCTGCGCATCCCGAATGGCGGAAAAGAAGGTTTCGTAGACCTCCTGGAAAACTTCGCGGCCCAAACGCGTGAACAACTCCAGCGGCTCGGACAGGCAACGGGCAACGGCCAGGACGAAGCGCGGGGGCGGTTGATCGGCTTCGCTCAGCAATAGCTCAAATACCGGAACCACCAGTATGCGAATGACCAACTCGAGCGGGACCGGGGCGCCTCCCCTCAGCTCCTGTTCTTCCCGCAGACGGGATAGGCGGACCTCGTTGATCGGGTCGAACCTGAAGTGAAACATCTCCCGGAAGAGCGATTCCTTGGACCCGAAATGATAATTGATCGAGGCTATGTTGACCCCGGCGCGTTGGGTGATGTTGCGTATGGATGCGCCGTTGAATCCATTGTCGGCAAATTCCACCTCGGCCGCTTCCAGGATCTTGATCTTGGTCTCAGTCATACAAACGTTTGTTTGAAACGATCGTTTGAACCTAGCCGCGTTTTCCTCGAAAACAAGTTCAAAAACTGAATTTTTTCCTTAACTACTCAGATGGTTTTTTGGCTGACCACGGCGAACGGCAGAGCAGGGATGCTCTTGCCCTACCACGCTTGAATTTATTGGTAGGGGGACTGCGTCTTCGCAGCGCCGGTTTTGAATCTTTATCATTCAATAGGTAAGAACTCCCATTTTTTGAGGACTTAAGAACAGCGTTCCGAAAAAATACCCGCCGACCGTGGGTATTCAAAAGTCATCGCAACCAGCTCGGCGCAGGTAGACGCCGGATACGAATCCTCAATGAGGTCCTGAGTAGTTACTTTTTTCCTTAAATTGATTTACCACAGAGGGAGAGCGCCAAAGGCGCGAATTAGGAATAACCTCTGAGTCCTCTGTGGTTATTCCTCCAAGAATTCAAATATCCCCAAGGCCAATTCAATCCTCGAAAAGTCCGCCGTTTGTGTGAATATATCTACAGGAAATGACTCTCGCAAAGCTCGCCAAGGGCGCAAAGAAGGAGGGAGTGATGGAATAGGGAAGTTGACAAAACGCACGCAATAACGCACGCTTTTCCTCATGACGACCATTAGTGCAACCCAGGCCAGAAACAAGCTGTATTCACTCATTGATCAAGCCAATGAGTCGCATATTCCTATCCAGATTACTGGAAAACGCGGAAATGCAGTTCTGATATCTGAGGACGATTGGAGAGCTATTTCTGAAACGATTCACCTCAGTATGATTCCGGGAATGATCGATTCCATCAAAGAAGGAATGAATGAAGGCATTGAGGAGTGCAGCGATAAACTCGAATGGTAAACTACAAGCTGGTCTACACCAAGCAGGCCCAAAAAGATGCAAAGAAGATCAGCAGAAGTAATTTAAAGGAAAAGGCCTCGGCTTTACTTGAAATCCTGCAGAATGATCCTTTTCAAAACCCTCCCAGGTTTGAACCGCTTGTGGGTAATCTGGTTGGCACCTATTCGCGACGAATCAATATCCAGCACCGATTGATTTACCAAGTCTTTGAGGAGGAGAAAACAGTGAAGGTAATCAGAATGTGGACCCACTATGGAGAATAGTAGCTGACATCACCTCAATCCTCCGGACGTTCGCCGGCGGGAGCCATTTTCACCAGTTGCGGATCGAATCGTCCCTTTACTTCGACCAGATCCTTTTGGGCCGCCATGACCCCGTGGATATCCTTGTAAACCATGGGGACTTCATCGAGGCCGGCCGAGATCAGGGAAACCCCGCCGTCGGCCAGAACCCGTTTCGTATGCTTCCAACTCAAGGTTCGTTTGGCCTGTCTGCGGCTCATGACCCGGCCCGCTCCGTGCGCGGCCGAGTCGAGGGATTGGGTCTTGCCCTTTCCCCTTACCACAAATGCGGGGGTAGCCATGGAGCCGGGAATGATGCCCAGGACTCCCTTGCCCGCAGGGGTGGCTCCTTTGCGGTGGACGATGACTTCCCGCTCCCTGCCCTCGATGAAGTGTCGTTCCTTCCAGGCAAAATTGTGATGGTTTTCCAAATCCAGCAGCACCTCGTACCCAAGATGATCCGCCATGTGCCGATGGATCACGGCATGATTGGCCGAGGCATAGCGCCCCATCAACTCCATGGCGGCCCAATACTCCTGGCCGTCTGCTTCATCGAGGGAAAGCCAGGCCAGTTGCTTCAGCTTCCCCGTTAAATTCCGGTGTTGGGAAGCGGCCAGCCGACTGTAATGTTTGCAGACGGCCGCGCCCGGGCCGCGGCTGCCGCTGTGACTCAACAAGGCGACGTAGCGGCCCGGAGGCAATCCTTCCAGCTCATGGGTGACGCTGAAGACGCCGAATTCCACGAAATGATTGCCGCTTCCACTGGTTCCCAACTGTGCCCAGGCCCGGTCTTTGCAGGATTTGGTAATCGGGCTGACCGACCAGTCCCGGTCCAGGACGTCGTGATGGCGCCGATTCCGGAATTTCGCGCCGATACCGAATCGGGTTTCCGCCTTGATTGCTTTGGTCAGGCGTTGCCTTTTGCTTTTCAAATCGTCCACGGGAATATCCGTTACGGTCATTTTCACGCGGCAGGCGATATCGACCCCGACGGCATAGGGAATGACGGCATTTTCCGTGGCCAGAACCCCTCCGATGGGAAGGCCGTAACCGGGATGAGCATCGGGCATGAGGGCTCCGGCAACCGAGACCGGCAACCTGCAGGCATTCTCCATTTGATTGACAGCCGTCGGCTCGAGGTCCTTCCCCCATTGGCGGTAGCGGACTGGTTTGGACCGGGGACGGGGCGCTTCCATGAGGGATTTGGCCAAACTGGCGCGCAAGGGGTCCCCCAGAAACGCTCCGGGACGGGCCAGCACCGCTCGAATTTCCTCCTCAAGACGCGATGATTCGCCGCCGCCTTTCATGTACCCGGCAATGAAGTCGGCGGCCCGCCTTACAGGGTTGCCTGGAGGCACCCCCAGGCGGATCAATTGTTTACGGGTCATTTTTCTGCCCGGCAGTGTGAATCGGCCCAAGGTGAACTACAAGGAATCTCGGGGAAGGTAAACGAGGGAAAGACCACCCCAAGGGGTCAAGCGCCCAAGGGCGCGAATTAGGAATTAGGAATTAGGAATTAGGAATTGGGTGCTGGATGCTGGAATAGGTTACCGATTTGAATGGCGCGATGTCCGACCCTGTACCGACCACCAAGGGTTCAGTCCTGGATTTTCAACATGGGGACATGTCAAAAATCAAGGAGCTGACCCCTTGGCGGATGGTTACGGAAAAAGGGGTCAAGCCTTGAATCGGTTGACTCCGCAAGCTGCGTCAAGATACTGCGTTCCGGTATGTCGGCACTGGTGCGGACTTCGTTGGATTCGGGACTTTGCAGGGTGTCGACCCAGCTTCACCCCCTCATCTGCTCGAAACCCGCACCAGCACTCGACCTCCGTTCGCTCGCCACGAATTTTGGTGAGACATGCGGGCTAGGCCAGCGCTCGATCGCGAAGAATTTTGTGAGATATCCGGGTTAGGACTTGAACAATAGTGTTAAATCCCTTATTTTTGTACTAATCCGCCTGCTTTGCCTAATACTAACCGAGAAAATGTGTAGCTATGAAAATAAAATACTCAATAAATCTGTTCGGGCAATTTTGGAGTCAGGCGTTCCTCACGTTGCTTTCCGTTGCCTTCGCGGCAACTTCCACCTCGGCTCAAGACACCGATATTTTTTCCGAAGTCGCAAATGAGGAGGAAATCGTTGAATTGGAAATCTTTGAGGTAAACAGCTATGCAAGCCAGCAGGCTGAGGCGCTAAGCCAACAACGGGCCGCTGATATCCTGTCCAATGTTCTTGCCGCCGACTCGATTGGCGCGTTGCCGGACACAGATTTGAGGATGGCCTTGAATCGCTTGCCAGGTGTCAATGTAGCGGGCGGCGACGCGGGCCAAGTCTCGATTCGTGGTATGCAGGGCAAGCTCAATGCCGTTACCTTGGACGGCAATGCCTTGCCGTCGGCCGCGATTAACCTCAGCGGATATGGCAGCGGCGGTGATGACCGCGGTGTCGACCTCATGAAAATTCCGGCGGAAGCGATTCAAGGTCTCGAAGTGATCAAGACTCCGACTGCCGATATGGACGGCGATTCAATCGGCGGGCGGGTCGACCTGAAGACGAAAAGCGCCTTTGATTACGAATACCGGATTCTGAACGCCGGGGTCGAGTTTGAGAACTTTGAATTTGGCGGCAGCGGTTACTCGACGAATTTCACCTATGGCGATCGGCTGGATGAAGAGGGGACGGTTGGTCTCTTCATCACCGCCAATTGGAAAGATTTTTCACGCGAATTCGGTCAGACAAACATTGATTCGGCCAACGCGGATGAAGCCGCTCCTGGCGTGCCCAATGTCATTGAACAGATAAATCCGAACCAACAATTGGAGGAATCGGAGCAATTCACTACATCGGGCTCGTTGGATTGGCGTGTGAGTGATAACTCGATGTTCAGTTTCAAGGGTTGGTACAACAACCGAATGAGATCGGATGGTCGTCCACGGGTGCAGGTGATTCTCAGGGATGCCGATGAGGAATTCATGGATTCGACCGGTCTCATCTCTTCGGGGACTGGAGAGGTTCGCGTTCGCAAGCGCGGTCGTTATCGCCCTGATCGCGACTATGAGCAGTTGCGGTTCAGCATTGAAAACGAGACCACTTTTGGAAACAGCGTCTTGGAAACCGGGGCCCTGTTCGGGCAATCCGACTTTTCCGCACACCAATACGAGTACCGGTTTGAAGCCAGATTCAGAAGGGATAATGAGGTTGATTGGGTTGTCGACCGCACCAACGATCCCATTATCCCGGCGTATAGTTTCAGCGCTGCTTCGGGCGTCGACTTGTTCAACGATCCCTCTCAATATGGGCGGTCCGAGTTTAGCCGTTCCTTTGTGGAGAATTCCGACGAAACGACCATTCTCTATGCGGACCTGACCACTGAGCTCGAAACTGAATTGCCGATTTCCTTGAAGACCGGTTTCAAGGGAACTTATAAGGATGCTGGAAGTAATGGAATTTTCCGCGCATTTAGCGGAACGGATGACGTGACCCCCGAGGTTCTTGGAATCCGTGATGAGCCATTCAGCACTTACGGTCAATTTGAAGACTTCGGCTTCACTCTCGATGCGCGCTCCTACTCCAATTTCATTGAGGCCAATCAGGACAATGAGGCTTATTTTGAGGAAGAACTCGAGGACGGAGCAGAAGAGCAATTGCAAGAATTGGTAAACACTATCAAGGAAGACATCACGGCCGTGTACTTCATGGGCACTGTCGATTTCGATAAGCTGCGTTTAATCGGCGGCGCTCGTCACGAGGATACGGACGCCTCTTATGGTTGGCCGGCTTCCACTGCTGATCGGGGTGATCTAGGGTTTCCGGACGTCTCCAACGATATCAGCTACGGCACTTGGATTCCGAGTTTGCTTGGCGTCTACCGTTTTAATGAGAATGATATTTTACGGATGGGCTGGAGCCGTACCCTCGCTCGTCCCGACTGGGAACACCTGATTCCAATCGATCAGTCTATCACGCTGGCTGTAATCGATCCGGATGAGTTGATTGGAGATACCGTCGTCGATGTTGAAATCAACAATCCAGGTTTGAATGCCCAACGGTCCAACAACATTGATTTATCATACGAGCACTACTATTCCTACAGCAGTCTTGTTTCCATCGGCTATTTTTATAAGGAGATGGACAATTATGTCGGAGCGCCGATTCGCCGGCTGACCGATGAACAGGCAGTGAATAGCGTCACTGGCGAGCTGCTCTTTACTGATGATGGCGAACCGGTTTTCTACCGTATCGGACGACCGGAGAATGGAGTCACTCAGAGTGTTAATGGATGGGAGTTCTTGTGGAATCATCGATTCAGTAACCTTCCCGGACTGCTCGATGGTTTAGGTTTTACTGCAAACGCCACTTTTATCACCGGCGATTACAATGCGCCGTTATTTGATGATCCTGCCAATCCTCTCCAGGCGACCGGTTTCGTTGAATACGATCGACTCGAGGATCAAGCCAGAGAACTTTATCGCGCCACTATTTATTGGGAGCGGAAAGGGTTCAGCGCTCGCTTGGGTTATTACCAGAATGGAAGTCAGATCGCTGAGTTCGGTAGATTTGCTCCTGACGTTCATTACGTTCGTTCCGAACTCTCCGCAGTTGACGCAAAGATATCCTATGAATGGAAAAACGGATTCAGGCTTTTTGTTGAGGGCAGTAACTTGACCGGCGAACCCGAAGATGCGCGTTACGCTAATATTCAGGACTTTTACCAAACCTACGATCGCAACGGTAGGAGATACCGGTTCGGCGGACGCTGGGAATTCTAAGGCGCCCAAGGGCGCCAATTAGGAATTGAGGAGAAGGAAGGGATTAACCTTTGGGTTTGGTGATAGCTCGCTGAGGAAGGGGTCAAGCCTTGAATCGGTTGACTCCGCAGGCTGCGTCAAGATTGCAAGGCATGATCCCGAAGCGCTTGCATGGTCCTCGGCGATTAATCGAAATATAAGGCAACGCGGCTTACGATGGGAGATCCGGCGCTGTTCGGGGACTGGAGGCGAACACGGTATTGAATCCAGGAAGCCTTGTCGTTTTTCAGGTCGATAATTCCAGGCGCGGTCCACCAGGATCCGGGTCCGGCGCCACCGACCCAGGCAGTATCTTCCAGCTTGGACTCAGAGGCAGCCGCTCGTATTTGGAAACGGACCGAGGTATCGAAAGGGGTTTCTGCGGTCCAATCAATCGCGACTGGTTTTTCACCGGGCGGTATCCGTTGGGCGTTGGACTGGTAATATTCGTAATGACTGCGGTCGTATATATTTCCCGGATCGCGCAGGTTGAGCCCGGAAGGTCCACGAGCGGGAATGTCCAAACGGCGTTCCGGAGCAAAGCCCTGGGGACCTCCCCAATAGAGCATGGATACCGTGTTATGACGGTGAGGAAAGGGTTCGAGAGTCGAACCTGACTGCCTGTGATTGGTGATAAAGATGTCGAGCCATCCGTCACCGTCGAAGTCCAGGGTCAGAGAACCGGACGAGCCGTAAGTGGGGAGTTCCGATCGAGGACGATCCATAAACCCGAGTTCGCCGCCCCAATAGATGAGCGAGGATCGATTCCCGCTCACTTCGCCGCCGTAGGCCATCAAGACAATATCGAGCCATCCGTCGCGATCGAGATCCGCGATGCTGTTCTGATAGCCGACATAGGAAGGTATCTGGTCGCGACGGTCATTACTGAATCCTTTTGGCGATCCGAAATAAATCAGTGATGTGCCTTCAGTTCCATCAGGCGACCCGCGTTGCGGGAGTAAAAGATCAAGCCAGCCATCGCGGTTGAGGTCCGCGGCCTGGATATACATCAGCAGATCGGGCCGTTCCAAATCGATGACCTGGCGCCTATCGGAGCCATAGCCTTTAGCGGAGCCGGACCAGATCGTGATGGTGCCGTCCACTTCTTGCGCCGCGACGTCGAGCCAGCCATCTTGATCGAGGTCGGCCAATAACGGCCCTCGCGTCTTGTCCCGTGTGCTTGGAACTACGGAGCGATTCTTCCTGAGGAACCCATCGGCCGATCCCCAGTGAATAGGGAATCCGACACGACTGGGATCCGCCGGATCCATGTCGATACCTCCCGATAGAATATCGAGGTAACCGTCCTTATTGATATCGGCGATGCGAACGCCTCCATAGGAGGATCCAACGGTGATTTCGCTCGTGGTTTTGAAGCCTTTTTCTCCGCCCCATTTTATGGTGATGCCGGTCTGCTCGTGATCGACGCCGTTTATGAAGTTTTCGCGGGTCAGGAGCAGGTCCACGTAGCCATCGTCATCGAGGTCCGCGTTACCGATACCGAAAATCTGATGCGTGGGGAAAGATATGGAGCGATCCGGAGAAAAGTTCTTCGTGCCATCTCCCCAATAGATATCCGTTTGTGAAGCGCCATCGCGGAATCCGCCTTCATCATTGAAGAAAACGACATCCGGTTCACCGTCGTTGTTCACGTCCCCGATAGCATTGGAAAGGGTTCCGGCGGTTGGCAATTGAGTGTGATTGCCAAAGCGAAAGGTCCCTTTCTCATTCCAGTATACGTAGGAAAAAAGACTCCTCTGATTGGTGACATTCGCGTTGCTGAACACGAGTTCGGGATAACCGTCGTCGTTCAGGTCACGTGCGCTGACCGAAGTCGCTCCCAAGGTAGGCAAGCGCACGGGATCGTCCTTTCCGAAACCGCCATCATGCGAAATAAATACCAGGGAATCCGTCCAAGTGGCTCCTCCCGGGGTGCTGTAATTGGCAATGATCAGGTCATCGTCGCCGTCATTGTCCACATCAGCCGCACAAAGGTCGCGCGGCGCAGAGACATTCAAAGTTTCCGATTGATCCGGATCGAACCGGCCTCCTTTGGAAGTGATTACCTGGATGATCTCTCCATTGGCGGTAGCCAGGTCGTCGTTGCCATCGCCATTGAAATCGCCGAGTACCATAACGCTTCCGGGAAGCGCCAGGTGAGTTGCTGCGACACCCGTGTCAAAGGCCGCTTCACTCGATTTGAAAAGGTGAATTTTCCCGCTCGTTTGCACCATGAGATCGTCCCGTCCGTCGCCGTCGAGATCTGCCGTAAGCAGGGAAAGTCCGCTTTCGCCATCCAAGGGAAGTTCAAGGCGACGCTCGGGATCGAACCCCTCGGGTGAGTTCCAATAAATGAGGCTGACCTCCTGACTTGTGATGGCCGAAGGATCGTGATTCTTCCATTGGCAGGCGATGGCCAAGTCTTGCCAGCCATCCCCATTGTAATCACCGGAAACGATGTCCTTTGCTGAGAAAGCGGGAAGCTCGGCCCGGTTCCGACCGGAAAACCCACTTCGCCCACCCCAGTAGACCCAGGAGCTTACCCTGAATACGTGACTGTCGGAGCGATTGGCTACTACGAGATCATTCAGGCCATCCCGATTCAGATCGGCAATAAATCCGGCAGAAGATCCGCCCCCCGGAAGATCGATACGGGTACGGGCATCGATGTTTCCTTTGTGATTAAGGTAGATATAAGTGTTCTCTTTTTCGGTATGAGTGTGCCCCGAGGGGACAACCAAATCGACAAAACCGTCGTGATTCAGATCCCACCGGCTTATTATTTGCAGGCGGCCCTTGGCGGAAACGTAGAGATTGCTTCGGGCGTCCGGAAAGGTGCCATCATTGAAGTCCTCGAATGAACTTTCTGTCCAGGTGGACCTTGCCATGGACTGAATCGCTGTGATTTGAAGTCCGAGCGTGATATTCAATAGGATAACCAAAAGCCGGGCCAATCCCAATTGACGGATGAAACCCGGATAAAGGTGTTGAAAGGGCCGCGAAGTGAAACTATTCATTGGTGGCTGAAAAGTAACTATTATTGGGCATATCATGGATCCAGGCAACGCTGGATCGACTTGTTTTAACTCAATGCGTCCGGAAAACAAACCCTTCAAAAATTCAATCGAGGCAATGGCGGCAATACTGGTTGTCATCGGCTCCTTAACGGCTTATTCTCTGACATCGGCGGACGCGGATCCGGGACCCCATTTTGCTTCGGGCGCAATGATCGGTGAGGTGTCACAATCGTCCGCCATTGCCTGGACTCGATTGACCCTGGAAGCCGACCGTCGTTGGGATGGCGTGGTTCCCATGCCTTTGATGAGTCCGACCCGCGTCATCTCCGAGTCGCCTGATATTCCTGCTACTGACTGGGAGGGAGCCGTTCCCGGAGTCGAAGGGCAGATTCGATTCGCCTGGTCGTTGACGCCGGAATTCGGGAAGGATGCATGGCGCACGCCATGGGTATCGGTTGATGGATCGACAGATTATTCGCACAAGTTCGCGATTGAAAATTTGGATTCAGCCACGCGCTATTATTATGTCCAGGAGGGCCGTTTAAGCAATTCAGGTGATATAACACAGAGTGCGGTGGGCACCTTTAGCACGGCTCCGGATCCCGATGAGTGGGAAGAAGTTTGGTTTTCAGTCATAACCTGCCAGCTCTATCATCAACGCGACGAGCGCGAAGGCTACCGCATTTACAAATCGATTCCGAATCTGAGCCCGGTTTTCCAAGGCTACCCGGACTTCATGGTACGCACCGGGGATAACGTCTACTACGATCGTGACAATCCTCGGGGAAGTACGTTCGATCTATGCCGATTGCACTGGCAGCGCATGTATTCCCTTCCATTGTTGCAATCGTTTCTACGGCAGGTGCCCAGCTACTGGCAAAAGGACGACCACGATGCATTTTTCGATGATTCCTATCCGGGACTTGAAGCTCCCTGGATCGAGCCATTGACCTACGAAGAGGGTGCGAAGCTCTTTCGCGAGCAGACACCCGTGGGCGAGAAACTCTATCGGACCGTTCGCTGGGGAAAAGGCGTTCAGATCTGGTTAACTGAAAATCGCGACTTCCGGACTCCGGATACGATCCCGGACGGACCGGAGAAGACCATATGGGGGAAAGAGCAGAAAGCCTGGCTTAAGCGCACGCTATTGGAGAGCGATGCGGCATTTAAAATCATCGTAAGCCCAACGGCGCTCGTCGGGCCGGACAACAGGGACCAATCGGACAATCATGCAAATCAAGCTTTCAAACGCGAAGGTGACGAATTCCGTCAATGGATCTACCAAAACGGAATCGACAACCTCTACGTCATCGCGGGCGACCGTCACTGGCAATATGCTTCGACTGACCCCAAGACCGGTTTGCAGGAATTCGCCTGCGGTCCTGCCTCCGACAAGATGGTGCTCAATGGTCCCGGATACGATTTCAACTACCATTCATTCTATCGACCTGGCGGCGGCTTCATCACGGTGAGTTTTCGCAAGGGCTCGAAAAAAGTCCTGGCAAACCCGCAACGCGTAGTCTTCGAAGATGGCGCGCCGATCCTCGCCATTCGCATCCATGATGTGGATGGAAATATTGTGCATGAGTTCCGAGACGTGGCCAAACCATAATATCAAACCTGACAGGAAAATGATCGATCGCAGAAATTTTCTCAGAGGATCCGGCATGTTTGCAGCTGCTGCAATAAGTCAGCCATTGCAAGCCGCCAGCGCTATGCAAGGCGGCGCTTCCCCACTTCCGGGTTCATGCAAAATCACTTCGATTAAAACAGCTGCGATCGATATAAAGTACAAGACCCACTTGGTGAAGATCATGACCGACTCCGGAGTCTACGGAATCGGAGAAGCGTATCCCAAGGCGGAAGTGGCGGACGACATTGCGGAGATCAGTCAGAAGCTGATCGGCCGGGATCCGCTGAATGTGGAGGCCTTGATCTGGCGATTGACGGAGAGTTTTTGGTCCCGCGGCTCGCGTACCGGTTCGCTTGCCGGAGCCATCGGAGGAATTGAATCGGCCTTGTACGACCTCGTGGGAAAATTGCTCGGGGCGCCGGTTTATATCCTCATGGGCGGCGCCTATCGCAATAAAGTGATGCTCTATAACGATGCGGATTCACCGAGGGAGCACCGGGACGATCCCAAAGCCTGGGCCGCCATGGCAGTGGAGTCTGAAGCGCGTGGATTCAAGGCGACCAAGCATAGCCTGCCCAAAGGCGATAGTCCGGTTTCCGGCACGATTAATCCGGAGACCCTTCGTTTTTGGGTGAAGATAATGGAGGAGACACGTAGCGCCTTGAAGCAGGATACGTTGGTGGGAATGGATTTGCATTGGAAGTATCAGGCGGTGGATGTGCTGCGTTTCACCCATGCGGTTCGCGATTTGGATATTTGGTTCCTGGAGGATCCCGTACAGCCGGAAGACATCGAGGGTCACCTGCGTATCAAGGAAGAGAGCGTTGTTCCCATCCTTACCGGCGAGAATCTCTACCATCGCCAAGGCTTCCGCGAGTTAATCGAAAAACGAGCCTGCGATATGGTGCATGTCGATGCGCAGAAGTCAGGCGGGTTGCTCGAAATGAAGAAAATCGCCGATTGGGCGGACCTGTATTCGATTCCCATGGTGTGCCACAATGGGGCGACCCCGGTAGGCACCATGGGCTCGGCCCATGCCTGTGCGGCTATCAAATCCTTTGTGGCGCTCGAAGTGGATACTGCGGAAGGGGAAAAAGCACATTGGGCCGACCTCATCCTTCACGATGGGCCGCTCTTTGAGGACGGCTACATGATGGTGCCCAACAAGCCTGGTATCGGGGTTGAATTGAACGAAGATGTTTGCAAAGCCCACTTGGCCGACGACCGAGGTTTTTTCGAATAGACTGATTTCTGCCAACGAGTGGCACTTGCCCGAAGACCACGAGGGTTCTTTTTAGTGGGCGTGGGCTTTAATGGAAGTTGTGGGAGGTTATGGTCGTCGTCATTTTTTACTTACGGTGAAGAAGGTACCATAGACCTCGGTTTCCTTATCTTTGGAGGCTTCGTAAAACACTTGAAATGAATCCTGTCCCGATTCGACAAGGTAACTGTAGGCATTGTATGGTGCGAACTGGTGCGACCCCTGCCAGGTGAGTCCATTGTCTATGGAGTAGATCAGCCAATTTCCAGGACGGCTGTATGCGCATACGATGACTCCGTTTCCCAATAGGATCATGTCCGGACCGACCCCTCGATCGGCGACTTGAGCGGGTGGGGACCAACTTCGTCCCATGTCTTCGGATCGGGAGCAATAGAGAGGGGTGGGGAAAAGGACGGCTGCCCTTCCATTGCGCCCGCCGGAGCGCATCATGCAGAGGAGATTCCCGTTGGGAGCGATAAGCAAATCGGCCTCTCGAAAGCCCTCCTGCGTGATGGCGGGAACGACACGGGTGGGACGAGTGGCTTCGGACTCGTAGCCTAGCTCCGCTCGCGGGTGGTCGCTGGGAATGCCTCGGCCCAGCATCCGATCATAGGCCACCATCACCGGGTTGCCCCAAGTGCGTCCGCGGTCGTTGGAGGAAACGACGATGGTGCGGTACTTGAGCTGGCCGAGCTCGGCTGGATAACCATCGCATAGAATGGTGTCGCCGCGGTAGTTTCCGTACATGGAAGCGAGAAGGCGCCCGTCCCGGAGAAGAACAATTCCGTGATGGAACAGAAAGCCGTCGACAATCTTTCCGCCGCCGAGGACGGTGGAGGCCGCGAGCGGAATATTGAGGACCGGGGTTTCCCGTTTATAAGTCTTCCAGTTGTCGAAAGAGCGGTTCAATTGCCCTTCGTGCAAACCGGTGTCGAGGCGATGGGTATCGCGGTTTACTGACAATATTTCGCCGCCGCCAAGATCTATCGCGACCTTTTGGCTGGGTCCAGCCGGGCCCCGCTTCCAGGTTCTGCCACCGTCGGTGGACCAACTGGAGGGATCGTCTTTCCCGACTACGATGCGTCCATCCGAAAATTTGAATGCGATCGAGCTAACGGCTCCAGGGACCAAAACCGTTTCGCCGCGAACGACTGCGATTTCCTCGGTTTCGATGGTAATTGCTTTTAGAGTCCCTGGAATAGCGGCGCCACCGATGATAAATAGGATTGTGGAAAGAAGACTTTTCATGTTTAAAGCAGAGGGGAACGGATGAGCTGCAATAATTCGATACGCGTGCCGTGATTTCGCTGGACTGCAAAAACCGGGGCATTCTTCACATGTAAAACAACATATGAGTAGCATGAGTGTAGCATTTACTGTCAGATTTGATCGAACAGAATAATATGAAATCCGATAGTCATTTCCATTTTTTGATTTTCCTACACTTTGCCGCGGTGGCGGCAAGTTCAGTCAACGCGGCGCCCTCATGGCATGAGGCTGGGTACGAAGCCTTTGCCGACGGGACATTCTCGGATGCCGGGGCCAACGCGTATGTCTCCGCAGGCGGTCGAGTGCAGGTAGTGAATCGCTTCGACTACAATGGAGATGGTTACATAGATTTGCTCTGTCCGAATTCCCATCCGCTTCTAGAGATGCTCGACATGTCCATCTATTGGGGAAATGGGAAAGATTTCAGTATCAGGCGTCACAGTTACGTTCCGGCAAACGGGCCGATGTGGGTGGCGCCCGGAGATCTCAATCGGGACGGCAAGATGGACTTGGCTGTCGCCAACTATTCCAATGGGACTTGGACAAGCATGGATTCCGCGATTTATTGGGGCGCGGATGAGAATTTACCTAAGTCTGACTGGTCGGCTCCTCCCTTTGGCGGCAAAACAATGCTTCCATCGCAAAATGCTCAAGGCGTAATCATTGCCGATTTGAACCGGGATGGGTATCCGGAAGTGGTATTCGCAATGTCAGCCGGTTTTTGGGAGTATCGCGGAGCCGGGCCGGTTCCGGGATCGCGTATCTATTGGAATCGGAATGGGGAATTTTCCCCGACGGATTTTACGCCACTCGAAACGCAGGGGGCAACGGATGTCGATGCGGCCGATATCAATGGTGACGGCTGGCTGGACCTGGCGTTTTCAAATGGGCTGGGTGACGATTCTTTTATCTACCTCGGTAGCGCCGGTGGATACGATGAAAAAAACCGTATCGGTTTACCAACCAGGAAAGCCCATGCCACGCGTTTTGCGGATGTCGACGCAGACGGAGCGATCGATGTCTTGTTCGCCAACGAAGGCGGTCCCTCTTCTACCGCATTTTTAAATAGCGATGGACGATTCGATCCGGATAATCGCGTGTCATTCCCAACCCACTACGCGAAGGATGTCGTGGTGGAAGATTTTAACCGGGATGGCGCTCCAGATGTGTTTTTTACCAATCACATGTTTGCCGAGGCAGGCATGGAGCGATTCGGAACGCGATTGACCACCTCGTATCTCTACTTTGGAGGAGCGGCTGGATTCGATACAACTCGCCGACAGGAGTTTCAGACGATTGGAGCGTGGGGAGCAAACGCCGCCGATTTAAATGAGGATGGATGGATCGATCTTCTCGTATGCAATTTTCAGGAGCATTATTCCTACGAGGTGCCTTCGTTTATCTATTGGAACGGTCCCGACGGGTTTGAAACGACGCGCCGGTCCCCACTTTTTGAACACGGCGCCCAGGGCAATGCGATCGCGGACTTCAATGGGGATGGTCATTTGGATATTCTCATGACCTCAATGATGGGGCGTTCCCGCGGAGACCATGATCCCAGTTATCTTTATCTCGGTAATAAGACGGGCGAGTATTCGGTTGAAGAGCGAATTTCGCTTCCATCGCGAGAAGCCTACGAACAAGCGATGGCGGATATAGACGACGATGGGCAGACGGATGTTATCCTCCTTAATCAGGGCGAGGTGACTCGCTGGGAAAACGAAGCAATGATTTTCTGGAACCGGAACAACGAGTTCGATCCGTGGCGCGTATCCGGTGTTCCGGCACACGCGGGAGTGGGCGTCGAGATTGCCGATTTGGACCGGGACGGGTATCCGGACATGATTGTGGCAAATAACAAGGCCTATGCCAATGCCGATGCGGCGCCGAACGAGGACGGCGAAATGCAATCCCTGGGCTCCTATATTTATTGGGGCGCAAAGGATGGTTATGTGGTGGCGCAACGGACGGAATTACCGATTTGGAAGTGCCGCTCCCCCTCGATTGCCGACCTGAATGGCGATGGTTTTCTCGACTTGGTATTCGCAGGCGAAGGCGCCTCTATTTTCTGGGGAGATGGTACCAGGTCCTATGGAAACGAGCGTCGGCAGCTTATTCGGGGAACAGTAGGTGTCGATAATCATCAGACCGAAGTGGCCGATCTGAATAAGGATGGGTATTTGGATATCGTATTCGCTGGAGCAAAGGGAGCGAATATTCGGATTTACTACGGAGACGCCGAGAATGCTTACGCGGCCGAAAGCAGCGTGGAAATTGATATAGGCGCCAAGACCATGACGGTAGCGGATGTGAATTCCGATGGTTGGTTGGATTTGGTTTGCCCCATTTATAAGATCGGAGGCCGCCGTAGCCTCGACTCCAGCATTCTGCTCGGCGGGAAAGAAGGCTTCAGTCTCGATCGCCGCATTTTACTGCATACTGACGGCGCGACAGGAAGCTTGGTCAGCGATTTCAATTTCGACGGTCATAAGGACGTTTTCTTTTTCTGCCATCGTACGGATGGAGATTCCGAGGCCATTGGGCAGTATGCTGACCACAGGACGGATTCCCGTTTGTATTGGGGCAGCGCCAACGGCTTCGACGCTTCAAAATTCCACCGCATTCCGACGGTAGGGGTCCACTACGACATGGGGTTGGATTTGGGGGATATCGCGAATCGCAGTACTCAATGGGAATACCTCTCCTCGGCCTATGATGCGAAGGGAGCCCGGTGGGCCCGGCTGAGTTGGGAAGCTGAAACGCCAGGTAATACGGCAATCCGATTTCAAGTGCGTTCCGGCCAAACGCGGGAGGCGCTTGAGGAAGCCACCTGGCAAGGCGGTGACGGTCCGAATTCCTATTACCTCTCATCCGGCGAGGCTCTGATCCATCCCAATCTGGGACCCTGGATGCAATACAAGGCGGTCTTGGATACCGGCAATGGGGCGACCTCGCCCGTGCTGACCTCGGTCCAAATCGATTTCAAAAAATAAGCAAAATCCTTGCCTTCGCGCTTTCAGAAAATGCCGCGTTTCGCACAATGAAAATTTCCGCGCAAAAAATTCTGAAATCCGTGTATGCGTTTTTTGCTGTCGTTTTACTCCTTGCTTTAGCCACTTATTCGGCGCCGCATGCCAGGGCGGTTGGCGAAATGGCGAAGATCGGTCCGTCAACCGAGTCGGTGGATGCGGCCGGTTATGCCCATATTCTACATGTATCCGTCGCTTCAGGAAATGATGAGACTGGCAATGGTAGCAGCAAGCGCCCTTGGGCCTCGATTGAGAAGGCTCTTGTGGCTGTCGATGAGCCAACTGAGAACAATAAAGTAGCGATAAAGGTTGCGGAAGGGACTTATGATCGCAGCACGTTGGAATGCCGACCCTTTGTAGATCTCTTAGGCGGATATTCCGCCAACTCCTGGAAACGCGACATTTTCAAATTTGAGACGATTTTGGACGGACTGCATGAACGGCGCGTTCTGGTTGGGTCGGATAACTGTCGCATCGATGGTTTCGTGATTCGACGCGGGCGGGCTTTCGGCCATGGCGGAGCGATTCTTTGCGATGGTGTATCGCCGGTCATAACCAATAATCGGATACTGGACAGCTACACGGTCTCTCCTCCCGAGGTGAGGCCCGGCACGTTCCATCAGGCAGGCAATCGTGGAGGCGGGATCGCCTGTTTGTTCGATGCTGTACCGAAGATAAAGAACAATATTTTCAAAGACAATTGGACGGAGTTCGGGGATGGCGGCGGACTCTCCATTTACGGCTGGGTTCGACTTGAAGGCCGTCCGCGAGCTGAGGTGGAGAATAATGTTTTCATAGGAAACGTATCCGGCACAAAAGACATTTATCGCACGCGCAGCAGCAGTGGCGGCGCCATTGCTTGCAGCCACGAAGCGTCTCCGTTGATCAGAAATAACGTGATCGCGCACAATCGAGCGATGGGACGCAGCGATGCGGGAGGCATCTATTGCGAATATTTCTCCAGTCCTGAGATTCTTAACAATTGGATTGTCGGGAATGAGGGAGACGACGATGGCGGAGGCATTTACACCATGCGCGATGGCGAGCCGTTGATTAAGGAAAATTTCTTCGCTGGCAATTGGACGACCGGTGGCGGGGTAGGGGCTATTCGGGTCAGTAAGGAAGGTCGCGCCCGGATCATTGGCAACGTCATCGTTCGGAATCAAACGGGCGGAGCGGTTCGCCTGGTCGATGGCTATTCCGTTATGGAAGGCAACCTGGTCACGGAAAATCTTGGAGGACCTGGAATTTCCTATTCGCAGGTGTTCACCCATTACCAGCCATCCGTTATTCGGGACAATGTGGTTTACGGTAATGAAAAAGGCGAAATCGTTGTCGATCGGGATGAAGGCGAATCTCCCATTATCGAAGACAATCAGGAAGTGCGCCCCACGGACCTGGACCTTGCCCCTGGTCTGGAACTGTCGATTCGTGAGGCGTCTTTTGATCCGGGTTCAGTGCAAACGAAGCTGACATTCATGCGTTATTCAGGCGCTGAGGATTTAGTGGGTCGCACGGTTCGACTTGGAACGAAGTGGAGTGTCGTGGTTTCGACTGGATCCAAGTCCATAACCGTTTGGGGTGATTTCGAGTCGCTTGGCCAGTCTCTGACCCAATTTCCCCTCATCGTATTGCCTGACTATGCATCAGTTAGATAGATTCTTTCCTGTCGCTCCCGATCATGCCAGTTGGCGGTGATAGAATCGCATTCGAATAGTAAAAAAACATGATATCATGCGCGAACCCTATCTTGAACCGTCCATCTCGAGGATTCCGGTCGCTAGTGTCATGTCCCGTTAATTTGTTCACACCAAGGACGGACTTTTTCGTATGAATTTGCCTTCAGGATATCCCCCATCACGATCACCATGTTTGTGGAACCCCGTTGGGGTTCGTAATTTTGTTCCTGTTCCTACCCAGCGTGCGCTACGCGACACTGGGCTTTGGAGTTCAACGCCGTTGGCGTTAAAATTTCTATCCGTGCCCATCCGTGTAATCCGTGGTTTCTCCCTCTCTGTGGTGGTTTATTTGAGGGACGTCACACTAGTCCGGAAGCGGAGGAAGGGGTCACCCGAGGCCAGCGCTCGATCTCCGTTCGCTCGCCACGAAATTTGTGGGAAATGCGGGCTAACGCTTATTCTTGGAACCTTGTTCATGGGTAATCTTCTTCGGGCAGATGAATCAACGGCTCAGTACTTGGAAAAGATCTCCAAGGAAAAGACATTTTGGGGAGAGCCCTATGAGTTAACAGGCAAACGCTTGTTCTTCACTGACTTCTTCTACATTCGACCGGGGGCGCTGAATTGGCTCAATGATGAGGGCGAGCGAATTAACGAAGTGGAGGAAGGGCTGGACAATCCGGTTTATGGGGCATGGGACGCTCAGTTGAGTCGCCCTTCCTCGCCGTTCGGTATCAAGATAGTAGCTCAGCCGGCGGAGCGGAAGGGGCCTGTTATCAAACGCGAAAAACCGTGGGAAAGAGATTACATCATTTTCAAAACCGTGATGAAGGATGGGGATATCTACAGAGCCTGGGGGAAAAGCCTCCCGGGCGGAGATTGCTATTTTGAATCGGAGGATGGCTACAATTGGAAGCGACCCCTATTGCGGCAGCGCGAGTTTGAAGGCAGCATGGAGAACAATTTGCTCGCAGGCGGACCCAATGGCACGGTCTTTATCGACCCACATGGTCCTCCGGAAGAACGATACAAGGCGGTTGGGGGAACCCGGCAGACCCTTGAAGTTTTCAAAAAATTCGTCGAAAAGCATCCGGATCGCTGGGAAACACGGGTACTGCGTGGTGACTGGGAGGATCCGGAAAAATTCTACAGCCTTCGCGGCGCGGTTTCACCGGACGGTATCCATTGGACGACTTTGCCGGAACCGTTCACGATTGAACATACCGATGGCATGGAGACCGGATACTGGGATCCTCGCCTGAAAAAGTATGTTATCTATACGCGCACCTGGATGGTTGGGCCTCGCTCGCCGCGCTGGGCTGGCGACCACCGCAGGAAGACCTGGACGGGGGAGTTTCACGGGCCCGGTCGCCGCGTAATCGGCCGGACGGAAAGCGACACCTTCGGCGATTTCGATGTATCTCAACCTGTGATTGTGCCCGTTCCGGGAGAAACGCTTCCCTCTGAGTGCTTTTACACGAGCATTCGTACGACAATGCCCGGGGCTCCCGATCTCCATTTGATGTTTCCAACGGTCTGGGATACGCGAGACGATACGAGTTCGCTCGGGCTATGGTCTAGCCATGACGGCATTTTTTGGAACCGGCTGCCAGGGGGAGCTGTTTTGGAAACCGCTTCCTTTGGAGAATGGGATGGCGGCTGTATCTTCTCTTTCCCCAGTTTGTTTGAATTGCCGAACGGAGACTTCGCTCTGCCCTATAAAGGTTACAACCTACCGCATAAGTATCCTAGAGGGGACATGGAGCTTTACGCAGGCTATGCCATCTGGCCCAAAGGGCGGATCATCGCCGTCGAAGCCGAGGAAATCGGAGAATTTGCCACCGTGGGAATTCTCCCGCCTGGTCAAACCCTCAAGATAAACGCAGTGACCAAACGAGCCGGCGGTGTCCGCGTTGAATTGTCTACTGCAGACGACAAACCGGTTAAGGGGCGCAGTTTCGATGATTGCGACCCCATTCAAGGCGACGCTTTTTGGAAGGAAATTACCTGGAACGGTGAATCTGATCTCAATGTTCCCGTCGATGAAACACTCGTCATAAAATTCCGCCTGGATCGAGCATCGATATTCGGAATCGAATTCGAGTGAAGGTATTTTAAATGACTGCCAAATCCTCCCGTTGAATCGCATTGGACAAGGTTGTTAGCAAGTGTGACTCAAATTTGCCATTGATAAGATGCCACTTGAATTTCCAACCCCTTTCAGACATTAAGGACCATTATGCGCACCTACAAAATTGCGGCTATTCCCGGGGACGGTATTGGCAAGGAAGTCATCTCTGCCGGCTTGGAGGCCTTAGCTGTTCTGGCTGAAAGCAGCGGTGAATTCCAGCTCGATTTTGAGCATTTAGATTGGGGGTCGGAACGGTACAAAAGCCGAGGGGCTTTCATGCCCGCGAACGGAACGGAACAACTCGAGTCATTCGATGCAATTTTATTCGGGGCGGTGGGCGCTCCGGATGTTCCGGACCACCTGTCCTTGTGGGGGCTACGATTGGCCATCTGCCAGCCCCTGGATCAATACGCCAATGTCAGACCGGCCCGCATCCTCCCGGGCATTACCAGCCCCCTGCGAAATGCTACGGCCAAGAACCTCGACTGGGTCATCGTGCGAGAAAACACGGAAGGCGAATATTCCGGCCAAGGCGGACGCTCCCACCGAGGATTACCTGAAGAAGTTGGCACTGAAGTTTCCGTGTTTACCCGCAACGGAGTAGAGCGCATCATGCGCTTCGCCTTTGCATTGGCGCGTTCGCGCCCCCGGAAGTTGCTTACCGTGGTAACGAAATCCAACGCCCAGCGCCACGCCATGGTGCTGTGGGACGAAATCGCGGCACAGGTTGCTGCCGGTTTTCCGGATGTTACCTGGGACAAATTGTTGGTCGATGCGATGACGGTACGCATGACCATGCAGCCCGAGACCATCGATACGGTTGTGGCGACCAATTTGCATGCCGACATTCTGTCCGACCTGGCCGCCGCGCTGGCGGGATCGATCGGTATCGCTCCCACTGCCAACATCAACCCGGAACGTAGGTTTCCGTCCATGTTCGAACCCATCCATGGCTCGGCTTTCGATATCGCCGGCAAGGGAGTGGCCAACCCGATTGGCACGTTTTGGAGCGCTGTGATGATGCTCGAACATCTCGGCGAACCGGAAGCGGCAGCCTCTCTGATGCAAGCAATTGAAAAGGTCACCGCAAATCCTTCCTTTCATACGCCCGATCTGGGCGGCACGGCAACGACCTCCTCGGTCACCGATGCCGTTGTTGACGCCATAAGAAGTCCTTTGGTGCCGGGTCAATTACACCGAGTGTGATCTATTTCGCCTTCTCGGACCTTACCATTTCCTTTAACCAGGCTGCGTGGAGTTGGAACAGTTCCTTTGCCTTGGCGGGGTTTTTTGAGGCCAGGTCCTTTTTTTCGGAGGGGTCGTCGGCCAGATTGTAGAGTTTGAAGGTTTTCTTGAAACCGTGAGCTTTCCAATCGCCCTGACGGACGGCCCATTCCCCTTTGGGTTCGCCACTGTTGAAGTAAAGTTCGGAATGATGCTCGGAGGATTGGCCGTCCAGCAATGGCAGGAGGCTCTTGCCGTCGAAGGGGGTTTTCTCAGGCGCTTTTATCCCGATGGCGTCCAGCACGGTGGGAAGAATGTCCAGCGAGATGACGGGGGTATGCAGGGTGCGTCCTCCTTTGAATCTGGCGGGCCAGCTCACTACCCAGGGTGTGCGAACTCCCCCTTCGTAGAGACTGCCTTTGAATCCTCGAAGTATGCCATTGTCGGCTTCCATGGCCCTGGCGCCTCCATTGTCGGTGAGGAAGAACAGGAGGGTGTTTTCCCATAACCCCTCGTCCTTCAGCTTATCGACGACCGAGCCGACCCCCAAATCGAGGTGATAGAGCATGGCCATGAGGATGGTCCTCTTCTCGGTGAGGTTGGGAAATTTCTTTCGGTAGCGTTCGATATCCTCCTGGGGGGCTTGGGCCGGCGCATGCACCGCGTTGTAGGCCAGGTAGAGAAAGAAAGGATTGTCCTTCTGTCGATCGATGAAATCGACCGCTTCTTCGGTTAAACGGGTGGTCAGGTAACCCCGATACTCCTCGGGCTTCAATCGGGTTTTGTCGCGGTAGATCGGGGCATAGTCGGTGTTATTAACCCCTTGTAATTTGAAGTAATCGTGTCCGCCTCTTCCCATGAATTTATAACATTCGTCGAAACCGCGGCTCAAGGCGTGCCACTTGAGCTTTGGATAATCATTGTCCAATCCCAGGTGCCATTTGCCAATTGCCATGCTGGTGTATTGGCGGGGCAGGAAGCCGGGAAAGATGGGCAGCTTCGGATCGAATCCTCTGCCTCCGTCACCGGCCGTATAGACTCCGACCCGTTGTTGGTAGCGTCCCAGCATCAGACCGGCTCTGGTGGGTGAACAGACGTGGCCGCTGGTATAGGCCTGAGAGAAAAACACCCCTTCCCTCGCCAATTTGTCCATGTTGGGTGTCGACACCTCTTCGGGGTGATGCGGATTGAAGCTGATATCGGCGTATCCCTGGTCGTCCGTGAGTATCACCACGATATTGGGTCGGTCGGCCGAGGCCGCAAAAAGGAATGCCGGAGCAATGGTCAGCATCCCGACCATGGTCAGGATTTGGGTAAGGTTCCCGATAAGTATTTTCATAATTTTCATCTGGATGTTACTTAATTCCTAATTGGCGCCCTCGTCGCATTCTCCACCATTCTCCGGGGATTTCCATCCTCCAAAAGGAGGTTTGCTGAACTTCGTCGAGTAAGGGGGCCATGAAACGATCATTGACTGTGTCATATTAGGCTTAAAGCAGCAAGTATCGGGAGGCCTGATATTGCAACAGACAAGAGGTTGGTTGATTTCTTTAGATTTCTCACTCAGTTTCGCTTTCATCAACTATGCCTACCCATCGAAATGATTGAAATAAAAGAAAATTCCCTGGAACCTCCGGTATGCCCCCATTGCGAAAAAGAGGTCACCACCATACATGCGCAGAAAATCAGAACTCTGTTGGGAGTTCGCTTTATTTACTACTGCGGAGAGTGTAGAAAGGTACTGGGCGTATCCCACCGCAAAGGCTTCCTGATGGGTTGATCTTGGGCAGTGGTTTTTCCGTGTTGCGCCGAAACGGTCAGCGGTTTGGAAGCAATGAGAATGTCCAGGTTGAAGGTGAGAGGGAACAGTGCGGTGTATCACTGCGTGACCCGCGTTGTGGGTGGGGCCATGCTATTGGATAATCAAGCCAAGGAAGAGTTGAGGGAGCAACTCTGGTACGTGGCCAAGTTCTGTGGGGTGGAAATTCTCACCTACTGCATCATGACCAATCACTTCCACGTCCTGGTGCGCGTGCCGAGGAGGCAGCAGGTCAACGATGAGGAATTGTTGTTACGGTATTCCAAATTATATGGGCGGCAAAAAGGGCGAGTAAAAGCTTTTGAAGCCGTTCTGAAAAAGGGCGGAAAGGAAGCTCAAGCGGCACGGGAAAAGCTCTTGGCCCGAATGGGAGACGTATCCGTGTTCATAAAGGAGTTAAAGCAACGCTTCTCCAATTGGTATAACCGGACTTACCACCGTTACGGGACTTTGTGGGCGGAGCGTTTTAAGAGTGTGCTCATTGAGGACAGTGTGGTTTGCTTGAGCACCGTGGCGGCTTACCTCGATTTGAATCCGGTGCGAGCAGGTTTGGTGGAGGATCCCGAAGACTATGGTTATTGCGGTTATGCCGAAGCGGTGGGGGGGAGGATGGAGGCTCGAGTCGGTCTGGCCCAGGCGTTCGGGGTCAGGTCCGCCAAGGCTGCTTTGTCCGCCTACCAAAAGATATTGTTTCCGACGGGTTCCTACCCCTCGCAGGAAGGAACGGAAGACCTTGACCGTGAGGGGATCAGGAAAGTGGTGGAAGCCGGTGGGAAATTGCCTGTTGCCCAGGTGCTGAGATTGAGGGTGCGGTATTTCAGCGATGGCCTGGTTCTGGGCTCAAAAGACTTCGTGAACGAGATATTTGAAATGAATCGCAGCCTATTTGGGAAATCCAGAAAATCGGGAGCCCGACCGATGCTGGGTCTGAAGGATTCCGGGATGATGGTGATGCGAGACTTGAGAAAAGGTATTTTCAGCTGAGTTGAGTTCAGTTACTTGGACAACAGGAATAAAGAATCGCGGCGTAAAGCCGCTCCTACGATTTTAACAGTTGGAGGTTTGTAGGAGCGGGTTTATCCCGCGATTGCTCTGGAATGCCATATCTTTCGTTGAACCTGATCGGCGCGGCAAGGATGCCGCTGCCCTACCGCATGCAGCCGGGTATATTTGGTAG
>JAJDZZ010000057.1 GCA_022824405.1 Opitutales bacterium | reverse complement strand
GGGTCAGGCCTGGAAAACTGTATTCCGTTGCACTTCATACACTTTTGCAAGGCAACTGACCCTGAAAGGCATAACTTTTTACGTCTTGACCCCTTCCTTCTCCGAGATGATCGAATATTCCAAACGCTGCTTAACTTAGTGCCATTCAGGGCTGACCCCTTTGCTAGTAGGATTTGGCAAAGACTACCCGCCCGGCGCTCGGTTTGCCGGTAAAGATGCAGGTCCCGGGTTCTCCACCATCCGTTTGGGGGATGCACCGAACCGTCACGGAAAGGTCTTTTTGAATCTGCTCCTCCACTTCCGGCTCTCCGGAATAATGGGCCAGGGCGTAGCCGCCGTGAATTTCCGGCAGTTCCCTGTTCTGAGGAGTGAAAAACGCGTAAAAGTCATCCTTGCAATGTAAACGCTTGGTGTGGTCTTCCCGAAACTGCAGGGCTCGGCGGTAGAGGTTGTCCTGAATGTCATCCAGCACCTGGGGAAAGGTCGCCAAAAACTCATCCAGATCCACGCCCTTGCGTCCTTTCGGCCCCTTGTCACGGCGGCCCAGAAAGACCGATTTTGAAGCCATTTCGCGGGGCCCCACCTCGATCCAGGTGGGGATGCCTTTTTTGATCCAGGACCACATTTTTTCCCCGCCTCGCAAATCCCGGTCGTCGATTTCCACCCACAAGTTCCGGCCGTGATAGGTCGTGGCCCCCAGTTCCTCCTTTATCCGGTTGCAGTATTCCAGGATGCCGCTCCGATCGGCTTTGCCATGCAGGACCGGGAGAATGGCCAGGTGGGATGGAGCCAGTTTGGGCGGGATGATCAGCCCATCGTCATCCCCGTGGGTCATGACGAGTCCGCCTATGAGCCGTGTCGACGCGCCCCAGGAAGTGGTCCAGGCCAAGTTGCGGTTCCCTTCCTCATTGGTAAAAGCTATATTGGCGGCCCGTGAAAAATTCTGCCCGAGGAAATGCGAGGTGCCCGCTTGCAGGGCTTTGCGGTCCTGCATCAGGGCTTCGATACTGTAGGTGTTGACCGCGCCCGGGAATCGTTCCCCTTCGGTTTTTTCCCCTTTTATTACCGGCATGGCCATCCAGTTCTCCGCAAAATCGGCGTAAACATCCAGCATGCGGAGGGTTTCCTCGATGGCTTCTTCCCGTGTGGCGTGGGCGGTGTGACCTTCTTGCCAGAGAAACTCCGCCGTACGGAGAAATAACCGGGTGCGCATTTCCCACCGCACCACGTTGGCCCACTGGTTGATCAACAAGGGCAAATCGCGGTAGGATTGAATCCACTTGGCAAAGGTTTCGCCAATTATGGTTTCGGAGGTGGGCCGCACCACCAAGGGTTCTTCCAGTTCTCCGGCCGGAACCAATTTTCCCTTCTCCCCCGCTTCCAGGCGGTGGTGCGTGACCACGGCGCATTCCTTGGCAAATCCCTCCACGTGCCGGGCTTCCCGCTCCAGGTAACTCACTGGAATGAATAGCGGAAAATAGGCGTTCTTGTGTCCCGTCGCCTTGAACATATCGTCCAGAACCCGCTGCATATTTTCCCAGAGCATATAACCCCAGGGCTTTATCACCATGCAGCCCCGCACCGGGGAATTTTCCGCCAACTCCGCCGCTCGCACCACCTGTTGATACCACTCGGGATAGTTCTCGCTGCGTTTTGGGGATATGGCGGTGCGATTGGCTCGGCTCATGGAGGTCGGGAAGGTTGGGATAGGGGAAAAAGGGGTCAATTCTTAAATCTCCCTGCCGGATTTTCCTATCGACTCCGCCGCAAAAAATTTCACCATCGACTTCCAGAACCCGATCGTCATCTCACGGGAAACTATCAACCAATCATAAATATGAATCCGAAGACCATCCTCTCCCTTTCCCTCAATTCCCTTGCCCTTATTCTGTTATCCTCCTGTTGCCCGGCCGAGGGGGCTAAATCCAAAACGGTCGATCTCTTCGACGGAAAAAGCCTGGCCGGCTGGCAAAATTTTGGCGGGGGAAACTTCTACGTCGAAGACGGAGCCATAGTCGGGCAAGCGGCCATGGGTCTTCCCAACAGCTTTCTGGCCACGGAAAAGAAGTACGATAATTTCGAACTGGAAGTGGAATTCCTGGTTGATCCCAAGCTCAATTCCGGAATTCAGATTCGCAGCAACACCTATTCCACCGAAACCACCACTATCCGTTGGGGCGGTCGCTTCAAGCCGGATGGAAGCAAGGATGTTATAGAGAGAGTCTGGCCGGAGGGACGGTTCTGGGGCTACCAGATCGAAATCGATCCCACGGAGCGGGCCTGGACCGGCACCGTTTACGAAGAGGGAGGTCGTGGATTCCTGCACACTCCGGGGGAAAACGAGGAAGCCAAGAAAGCTTTCCGCCAGGGTGAATGGAACCACTTTCGCATCATCGCCGATGGCGATCGCTTCCGGACTTGGCTCAACGGCGTTCCCGTGGCCGACGTTCGGGACGCAATGACCGCCACCGGCTATATCGCCTTACAACTGCACGGGATCGGCAGAAACACCGAAAAGGCGGGCATAAAAGTGAAGTGGCGCAATATCCGGCTGACGGAACTCGATTGAGAGTCGTGCGGGTTATTATTCCCCGCTCCCCCAAATTTTTGGAATGGTAAATTCCCGAGGTAGGCTGTTCGGGACGATATTGGGCGCCCGGGCCTCGCCCTCCAATTGGGCGAGTTTCTTTTGCAATCTTTGCAATACATTGGGACGCGCTTGGCTCAGGTCGTTAGTTTCGTAAGGATCCTTCCCGAGGTTGAACAATTCCCAGGTCTCCTTTTCTCCGGCCGCGGTAAAATTGGTCAAAACATCTCCGTTGTGGATCAACTTCCAATCTCCCATCCGTATGGCCCCGTGAAAGGGTGTCAGGTTCAGGAGGATCCATTTGTGCGGACTCTCTTTGCCTTGGGAGATGGTGGGCCAGGCGTCTTTGCCGTCGAGTGGTTTTTGGCCCTCGACTTCCGCGCCGGTCAGCTTCAGCAAAGTGGGATAAAGGTCCACTATGTGAAGGGGTTCCGGAACTATGGATCCCGCTTGGAGAACCCCGTCCCAAGCCATGATGGAGACCACGCGGACACCTCCCTCGTAGAGCGTTCCCTTTCCACGGCGCAATTTGCCGTTGGAACCCAACCGGGGAATTCCCCCATTGTCGGAGCAGAAAAAGATCAGGGTGTTCTCACGCGGCAGGTGTCGATCGGCCGCCTCGATAATGGCCCCGATGGCATCGTCCATACTGGTAACCATGGCGGCAAAAATGCGGCGGTCCTTCTCTTTGACGTGGGCGTTGCGCTCCAGATGCTCCTCGGTTGCCTGCAGGGGTGTGTGGGGCGCATTGAAGGGAACATAGAGAAAAAGGGGCTTATTCGGGTCCTGTTCCGCGATGATCCGGGCCGCTTCCCGGCCGACCAGGTCCGTGGTGTACCCCTCCTCGTAGACGGGTTCGCCATCGCGATGCCAATCGTGCCCTCCATCCCGGATATGGGTAAAGTAATCCAAAGCTCCGTTGTAGTGGCCGTAGTGATGATCGAAACCGCGCTGCAGGGGCAAATAATCCTTTTGGAAATGCCCCAGGTGCCACTTACCCACCATGGCCGTAGTGTAGCCGACCCGGCGCAGGGCAGAAGGCAGGGTTTGCTCATCGAGGGGAAGTCCATGACTTGCCCATGGCCTCACCACGCCACACTGTAATCCGAGGCGTATGGGGTAACGCCCGGTCAGTAGAGCGCCGCGGGTTGGCGAGCAAACCGGTTGCACGTAAAATTGATCCAACTGAGTTCCGCGACGGGCCAATCCATCCAGATGGGGAGTCGCAATAACCCCGCCATGGTAGCTGACATCGGCCCAACCGAGGTCGTCCGCCATCATCAAAATAATGTGCGGGCGATTTTCACCCCATAACCCACCGACCCAGAATAAGGAACAGAGGGCCAATCCAAAAATATGTCTTCCGCGTTTCATTCCATTGAAAAAGGTTGAGATAATATCCGGCATGCCCCGTTATTCCAGGCCAAAATATACACCCGCATGTCTCACTACCGAGCGCTGGCATCCATACCATATTCCTCTACAAACGCGTTTAACTTAGTGCCATTCGGAGCTGACCCCATTGTGTTTTCCCAAGATCATTGACTTCACGGTTGAAAATACACATGGTGGCTTCCTCATGCCCGAATCAGTTGGACAGACTCATAGCCCAGCATTTGAAACGGTATCGTGCCGACCCATCCGTAAACCATGAAACTGCGCTCCTTATTGAAAAACGAAACGGTAGCCGACGTCGGGTATTATAAACCGGTCAAGGTCCAGGAGGGCAAGAACATGCGGGCCGCAGTCAAGCGCATGCGCAAGGGAAAGTCCGGCTGCCTCCTCATTCTGAAGGGAAGGAAGCTCACCGGCATTTTCACTGAGCGCGACTTGTTGACCAGGGTCTTGATTACGGATGAGGACCTCGACCGCCCCATTGCGGACTTTATGACCCCCGATCCGACCGTTGCCCGGTTCGACGAGCCGATTTACCGCGTTCTGGCCCGTATGTATGCCGGAGGAATGCGCCATCTTCCCGTTCTCGGCAAACGGGGTCGGCCCATCGGAACCATCTCGGTCGGGCAAGTGGCCTATTTCCTGGCCGACCTTCACCCGACCATGGTCTACAACCTCCCCCCCGATCCGGCCAGGTATCCTTCGGCCCGCGAAGGGGGATGAGCCCGGATAGAATAGCGAGATGATCTGCCCTTTCTGCCATTACGAAAATATTCCGGGCGCGGCCGTCTGCGAAAACTGTGGGCAGGATCTGACCGACCTCGATCTGCCACAGCCCAGTTCCGCCATGGAGGCCAGTATCATGGAAACGTCGCTCGCCGCTCTCCACCCCAAATCTCCCGTTATTGTGCCTCCGGAAACCACCGTGGCCGAGGTCGTTCGCATTCTCTGTGAAAAACACATCGGTTGCGTGCTGGTTGGCAACAAGGACAAGGTCGTGGGAATTTTCAGCGAACGCGACGCCCTCAACCGCCTGGCCGATCGCTACCGGGAAAGCGCCTCCCTGCCCATCTCCCAATTCATGACGGCTCAACCGGAACAGCTCGACCTTGGCGCTCCCATTGCCTTCGCCCTGGATCGGATGTCCACCGGGAGTTTTCGCCACCTTCCCGTCACCCGATATGGCCGCCTCGAAGGAATCATCTCTACCCGGGACATCCTCCGTTTCCTGAGCGAATCCTACCCGGACCTGATTCCGCCCAAACCATAAGACAAGACCCGACGGGGTCATGCCTTGCAATCTTGACGCAGCTTGCGGAGCCAACCCATTCAAGGCTTGACCCTTTTTTCCGCACCCATCCTTTTCATTGGTGATCAGCGACCAGTGGCTAGTGCTCAGTGAAATTTGTCTTCTGGTTTTGGTTTCTCTTCTCCCCAATTCCCCAATTCCTCATTCCTAATTGGCGCCCTTGGGCGCCTTTTGACCCCTTTCTCCGTAACTTTTTCCACATGCGCAAAGGGGTCGAGCCGGGGAACTTTTTCGTGCCGATGGGGTCCGGGCAGAATTGGGCTTTATTTCAACCGCCAAAGCATGTCAAAATAACGGGTTTTCATGAGCAAGGTATCCATGCCAGATAGACGCAAGGTTCCCTATTTCAACCGGGAATTGAGCTGGCTTGCTTTCAACCGGAGGGTTCTGGAGCAAGCGGCCAGTGAAAAATACCCCGTTCTGGAAAGGGTAAAGTTCCTGTCTTTCGTCAGCTCCAACCTGGATGAGTTTTTTGAAATCCGGGTAGCGGGCCTCATGCAGCAGGCCGATTCCAACGTGAGCGAACTCAGCGTGGATGGAATGACCCCGCGGGAGCAACTCGATCGGATCCACCCGATCGTAGTGGCCCTGGTGGATGATAAGTACCGGTGCTGGCGGGAGCAGTTGATCCCGGCCATGAAGCGCAAGGGTATCGAATTCCGGACCCCCGAGACCCTCAGTAAGGCTGAGCTTTCCTGGTTGGAGCGCTATTTTCAAAAGGAAGTCTATCCCGTTTTGACGCCCCTGGCCATCGACCCGACCCACCCATTCCCCCAAATCGGCAACAAGACCCTCAACCTCCTGGCCTGGGTGAAGGAAAAAGGCGAAGAAGAGCAGGAGCCCCTTCGGATGGCCGTCATCCCGGTGCCTCGAATTCTCAACCGGGTGGTGGAAATCGAGACCCCCGTCAAGGCGCAACGTTTCATTTTTTTGAGCGACGTGGTGAAGATCTTCGCCCACACCCTTTTCCCCGGATATCGCCTCAAGGAGGCTCACGCATTTCGCATAACCCGCAACAGCGACCTTTATTTCGACGAGGAAGAGGTGGAGAACCTTCTCACGAAAATTGAGGAAGAACTCTGGAATTTGAGAAAAAACGATCCCGTCCGGTTGGAAATCGAGGACGGGGTGGATGATTTGCTTTTGGCGGAATTGCTATCGCAAATCAAATTGTCCAAGGAGTATGTCTTCCCCATTAACGGGCCATTGAACCTGATGCGTTTGCTCAATTTCGAAAACATGGTCCCGCGCCCGGACCTGAAGTTCAGGCCTTTCATTCCCTACATCAGGCCTCCTCTGAACACTGCGGAATCCATCTTTTCCGTTTTGTCACGGGAGGAAATCCTGCTGCATCATCCCTACGATTCCTTTACTCCGGTGGTCGAATTCATCGAACAGGCCGCCCGCGACCCGCAGGTTTTTGCCATCAAGCAAACCCTCTATCGCACCAGTGGGGACAGCCCCATCATCAACGCCCTGAAAGAAGCCTCCCTCAACGGGAAGCAGGTAACCGCCCTGGTGGAATTGAAAGCGCGGTTTGATGAGGCCAACAATATTCAATGGGCCCGGGAGCTGGAGGAGGCGGATGTCCACGTGGTGTATGGGTTGACCCATTTGAAGACCCATTGCAAATGCTGCCTGGTAGTGCGGCGCGAACCGGATGGCCTCAAACGTTACGTGCACCTGGGGACGGGGAATTACAACCCCAAGACGGCCCGCCTTTATACCGACCTCAGTTACCTTACCATGCGGGCCGATATCACCAAAGAGGCGGCCGACCTGTTCAACTCGCTGACCGGATTTGCCCGATCCCCCAGGTTCAACGTCCTCAAGGTCGCCCCCTTCAACCTGCATGAGGACATTAACCAACTCATCCGCCAGGAAGCGCAAAACGCCCGCGATGGTAAACCGGCCAAGATCATGGCCAAACTCAATAGCCTGATCGACCAGGAAACCATCGACAATCTTTACACCGCCTCCATCGCCGGGGTTGAAATCATTTTGATTATTCGTGGCATTTGCGGTCTGGTTCCCCAGGTAAAGGGGTTGAGTGAAAATATTCGCGTAATCAGTATTTTGGGACGTTACCTGGAACATAGCCGGGTTTACTATTTTGAAAACGGCGACCATCCGGCCCTGGTGTTCAGCGGCAGCGCCGACTGGATGCCCCGCAACTTCTACCGCCGCATTGAATGCGTTTTCCCGGTGACCTCACCCAAGTTGAAAAAGCGCCTGGTGCAGGAGTTGCTGCTGAAATATATCCAGGACAACAAGTTCGCCAAGGAATTGCAGTCGAACGGCGCTTATGCCGCCATAGAAAATAACGGCAGGCAAGAGGAGTTTTCCATCCAGGAGCACCTTATGGCCGAGACCGAGAGACTGCGCATGAAATTGCACTGAGCCCGCATGTCTCACCACCGAACGAAACGGGTGTTGGTCAGCGGATCTTCCGGCCTTGTGGGATCGGAGGTTTGCAGTTTCTTTCATGCCCGGGGCTTCCACGTCCACGGTATCGACAACAACCAACGCGCCGTTTTTTTCGGTCCCCAGGGGGACACGCGGTGGAACCGGCGTCGGCTTTCCGGCAACTTGCCCAATTTTGTGCACCACGAAGTCGATATACGAAACCGAAAAGGCATACTCGACCTGGTGGTGACCCTGAAGCCCGACCTGATCGTGCATGCGGCGGCCCAGCCGAGCCACGATCGGTCCGCCGCCATTCCCTTCGATGATTTCGATACCAATGCCGTCGGCACCCTGAACCTGCTCGAGGCCAACCGGCAGGTGAACGTGGATGTCCCCTTCATTCACATGTCTACCAACAAAGTCTATGGAGATGGGCCCAACCGCATAGCGCTCGAGCAGCAGAAAACGCGTTGGGACTTCGCCGACCCGGCCTTCCTCCGGGGAATTCCCGAAACTTTCCCCATCGATCAATGCAAACATTCGCCCTTTGGCGCTTCCAAGGTGGCCGCCGACGTCATGGTGCAGGAATACGGACGCTATTACGAAATGCCCACCTGTTGCCTGAGGGGCGGCTGCATCACCGGCCCCAACCACTCCGGAGTGGAACTTCACGGTTTTTTATCCTATCTGGTCAAATGCCACCTCGAAGAAATCGGGTACACGATTTTTGGCTACAAGGGCAAGCAGGTGAGAGATAACATTCACTCGGAGGACGTGGCGCAATTCATGTATTGCTTTTTCAAGGCGCCCCGTTGCGGGGAGGTCTACAACCTGGGTGGAGGAAAAGCGAACTCCTGCTCCATCCTGGAAGCATTCGATATCGCAACCGAATTTTCCGGGAAAAAACAGATTTTCTCATACCGGGAGGAAAACCGATCCGGGGACCACGTCTGTTATTATAGCGATCTGTCGAAGATGAGGAGTCATTATCCGGATTGGGAAATCACCCATTCCCTGCCCGAAATTGTCCGCCAGATCGTCCGGGGATGGAAATTCCGCAAGGGACTTGGGGATTGAGCCGGTTATTTTCGACTCGAACGGTAGATCACCCCCATCCAGGCCGCGATGATGAGCAACCCCCCCATCTCCCGCGCCCACTCCACGGCGATGCTGCTCATCGTCACCACGTTGAAAACCTCCTTCCAGCGAAGATCTCCGGCCGATTGCACCACGTCGGGAATCAGAACGGCCGCCCAAACCAGGGCAATGATCCCGATAACCAATGGAACGACTCGGAAGGTTAGACCCAGGCCAAACAATAGGCAGGCGCCCGCCGCCGCACCCCACATCGCCATCCAAATGACCGGATCGGGATCGTTGAATTGAAGGACCGCGCCCAACAGGAAAATCAGGAAAAATATCCAGTTCAGCTTTTTCATCGCGACACTCCCCGGGATAGAAAACCCAAAGGAGAAGCCAACCTTGCCGCTTTTTTTCAAACAATTCGAGCCAAAAGGAATGTCCGTCGGGGTAGAAGGCGCCGGGGGCGCCAATTAGGAATTAGGAATGAGGAATGAGGAATGTTTCGAATTGTGAGTTGGCGGGTGAGGGGGAGTGAATCTTGGGAAAATCGCGAAAGGTGGCGGAGAGTCATCTCTATTGACCTGCCTTTTTGAGTCTTTTGTGGCTAATTCCATCACTCCATCGCCTTCTTTCAATCACGATCATGATCACGATTAATTTCAGCACCTTTAACCTTCTTCCTTCATCCACCAAGGGGTCAGTCCTGGAGGGGCTGTTGCCCAAAACCACCTTTATCGAAATACTGGGTGTCCTTTTCCCGTCTTGCTTTACCAAGAATACACGCGGCAGAGCAAGGATGCTCTTGCCCTACCAAATATACCCGGCTGCATGCGGTAGGGCAGCGGCATCCTTGCCGCGCCGACCAGGTTCAACGAAAGATATGGCATTCCAGAGCAATCGCGGGATAAACCCGCTCCTACAAACCTCCAACTGTTAAAATCGTAGGAGCGGCTTTACGTCGCGATTCTTCATTCTAAATTTCCAATAAAGAACGATTTGGGCAACAGTCCCTGGATTTTCAACATGAGGACATGTCAAAAATCAAGGAACTAACCCCAACTGGCGCTCAACCGAGGCGGGCGAGGATTTTTTCCAACTCGGATTTCTTGGCCGCTGCATCGGCCAATTTCGATTTGGCCCCCTCCACGATCCGAGGAGGCGCCTTGTTCAAGAAATCCTGGTTCCCGAGCCTGGCTTCTCCGGCCAGGATGGCTTTGTGGAGTTTGGTCAGTTCCTTCTCAAGGCGACGCCTCTCCGAGGCCACGTCGGAAGAGCTGGACAAATCAAGGTAAACGGTGGCGAGGTCGCAGACGGCGGCGGGCAGCTCCATGTCCTCCGTGGACGCGATTAACTCTGCGACCCCCATTAACCGGGTGAGGGAATCGCGATTGGATTCTATCCGTTCGCTTTCAGAAGGACCTGCCTTATAGTAGACGGTCAGGTTCTTATTGTTGCCCATTTGGTAATCGGCTTTGAGGGCCCGTGTTTTTTTGACCAACCGGTCGAGGCGATCGACCTGGCGGGCGGTTGATCGGTCCAGGATGACACCGTTGTCGCGCAGGGCGGCCTCGAGGACGGGAGAGGATTCGATGGCGTTGTCTTGAATCAAGGAATCCCCCACCCCGTATCCGAGCCGGCTCCAGAGTTCCTCGGTAATAAAGGGTGTCAGAGGCTGGGCCATGAGGAGCAGTTGGCGAATGACCAGGTCCTGGATGGCCAAAACGCTCTCCTTCATGTCCTCCCGGCCCATTTTGGATTTGCTGACCTCCACATAGGTGTCGCAAAAATCCCGCCAGAAGAAGTCGTAGAGGAGGCGCGTAATGGAGTGACACTGGAAATTTTCGTAGGCCCGGCCCAAGTCCCGGTTGGTCTGGAGAAGGCGGGTCAGGATCCAGTGATCGTAATCGTCCAGCAATCGGCCATGAATGCGCGAGACGATGGTTCTCAGAGAGCTGTTGTCTGAAAAGGGGCCGCTCAGTTGACGAAAGCGACAGGCATTCCACAACTTGTTGCAAAAGTTGCGACCGATCTCGATACGCTGCTCGGAAAAGAGTATGTCCTGCCCGCTGGGAGCAATGTTGACGATGCCGAAACGCAGGCCGTCGGCGCCGTATTTCTCGATCAACCGGAGGGGATCGGGGGAATTGCCCAGGGACTTGGACATCTTCCGGCCGGTGGCGTCACGAATAAGGCCAGTGATGTAGACGTCACGAAATGGGATGCGCTCGGCCATATCCTCGCCTGTAAGCTCCCTTTTTTCCGGCCCCATGAATTCGAGGCCGGCCATGATCATGCGCGCGACCCACAGGAAAATGATATCGAACCCCGTGACCAGAACAGAGGTGGGATAGAAATAGGTCAGATCGGCCCGTTTCCGTGGATCTTCATCGGGCCAGCCCAAAGTGGCGAAGGGCCACAACCAGGAGGAGGCCCAGGTATCGAGGACGTCTTCCTCTCTCACCCAGTTCTGCGGATCGGGCGGGCCATCCACGGATACGTGGACGTGTTCCGGGTTTTTCAGATCGAGGTCGCTCTGTTCGATGCCTTTGCGATACCAGACCGGGATGCGGTGTCCCCACCAAAGTTGCCGGCTCAAGCACCAGTCGATTTGGTTTTTCCGCCCGTGTTCGAGCCAATGGCGGTAGACGTTTTCCCACCGTTTGGGGTGGAACCTGACAAACCCCTTATGGGCGGCCTCTATGGCCTCCTCCACCTTGGGATAGCGCAGCCACCACTGTTCGGTCAGCCGCGGTTCTATAGCCACTTCGGCGCGTTCGGAAAATCCCACGTTGTTTTCGTAATCCTCCTCCTTCACCATGAGGCCTTGGTCCTTCAGGAGGTCGACCGCCACGGTGCGGGCCTCGTATCGGTCCAATCCAAGGAACGGTTCTCCGGCCAATGCATTCAAGGTAGCGTCGGGATTGAGGATGTCGAGGTTGGGCAGGCCGTGGCGCCGGCCGATTTCGAAGTCGAGGGGATCGTGAGCAGGAGTGACCTTGAGACAACCGGTCCCGAATTCACGATCTACCGCCCGATCCCCGATAATGGGAATTTCAGCCCTGGGGAAGGGCCGGTAAATCTCCTTGCCAATGAGGTGCTTGTAACGCGGGTCCTCCGGGTGGACGGCCACGGCGGTATCGCCCATGAGGGTCTCGGGCCGGGTGGTGGAAATCTCCAGGTGGGTGCGCAGGGAACCATCCGGCCGTCTGTCCGGTTCGACCAGTTGATAGCGGATCACCCACAGCTTGCCCTTTTGGGGTCTCATGATGACCTCCTCATTACTGAGCGCGGTCTGGCTGACCGGGCACCAGTTGCACATGCGCAATCCCCGGTAAATGTAACCCCGATGGTAGAGTTTGACGAAAGCGGTAAGGACAGCCCGCTCGTATCCTTCATCCAGGGTGAAGGTGGCACGCTTCCAGTCGCAGGAGGCTCCCAGTTTGCGCAACTGCCGGAAAATTATGCCGCCGTGCTTTTCTTTCCACTCCCAGACTTTTTCGACGAACTTATCCCGGCCGAGGTCCCGGCGGTCCAGGTTCTCTTTGCGCAGTTCGCGTTCGACTTTGGTTTGGGTGGCGATTCCGGCGTGGTCGGTCCCCGGCTGCCAAAGCGCAACTTTGCCCTCCAGTCGGGCCCGGCGCACCAGCATATCCTGCAGGGTGTTGTTCAGGATGTGGCCCATGTGCAGCATCCCCGTCACATTGGGGGGGGGAATCATGATCGTGAACGGCTCGCGGGAGTTGTCGGGTCGTGCGGAAAAGGCGCCCCGCTCTTCCCAATGGCGGTACCATTTGGACTCGACCAAATTCGCATCGTAGGCTTTGGGCAATTCAGGCATGGGGGAAATAAAGGAAGAAGGAAGAAGGAAGAAGGAAGAAGGAAGAAGGAAAAAATCCTCCAAGGACACGAAGAGGCGCAAGTTCATTGATTCCGCCTGTTCCTGGCTCGGAAAGGATGGCAGGCTAAGGAAAGCCTTATTTCATGCAACCGATTCCGCCAAAAAAGTGCAACTGATGGGATGGATCGAGGGTCATTAACCCATCGGATGAGGATTGGATTTCCCATTTGATTTCCTGATTTTCATTTCCAAGATAATTTTTAATAATTGGCCAAGTGAATCGCAGAAGAAAATCGAAGACAAAAATTGCGGTATTTTCCGTGCTCATTGCGGCGATTGCCAGCTCCATCGTAGTGGCAATCAATTGGAAAAAGGAAGATCCGGTCGAGGTGACGGTGGTAGAGGCGGAACGACGATCGATTACCAGCATAGTATCCGCCACGGGCCGGATTTTTCCCGAAATCGAAGTCAAGATTTCCTCCGAGGTGGCGGGCGAAATCATCGAGCTGCCCGTGGTCGAGGGTCAGCGAGTGGACAAGGGGGACCTCCTGGTAAAGGTGGATCCGGATCGCTACGAGACGCAACTGCGTCAGCGCAAGGTGTCGATCAACACGGCGGAGGCACGATCGCTGGAAGCAAAAGCGCAACGCTTGCAGGCCCAACAGGATCTGGGGCGGGTGGAGGAGCTGTTCACCAAGGGCTTTGCCAGTGAAAAGGAGATGGAGGATGCGCGAACCTTACTGGAAATCCGCAAGGTTCAGGAGGATTCCGCTTTGCTGGAAATCGAACGAGCGAAATCATCCTGGGAAGAAGCGGTGGAAGTGTTGTCGAAAACCGTCACTTTCGCGCCGATGAACGGAACCATCACCAAGCTCGATTCCGAGCTTGGGGAGAGGGTCGTCGGCACCGGACAATTTGCCGGAACTGAAATTTTGCGCGTGGCGGACCTCAGCAACATGGAGGTTCGCATCGAGGTGAGCGAAACCGATATCGTCCACGTAAAGGTTAACGACACAGCCACCGTTGAGGTGGACGCTATGCCGGATGAGGAATTTGCCGGCCGGGTGACGGAAATTTCCAGTTCGGCCGCCAATGTGCGGCAAAACAACGATCAATTGACCACCTTCGAGGTGCGCATTCGCCTGGACAAACCGAGCCCGAAATTGCGCCCGGGCATGACGGCGACGGCCGACATTGAAACGGAAACGGTGCACGATGCGATTTCGGTGCCCATTCAATCGGTCACCGTGCGCAAAACGGAGGATGTGAGAAAGGCGCTCGAAACGGACGTGGATCGGGACGATGAAAAAAATCGGGATGCCGAAGGCAAGAGATCCCTTTCGAAGAATAAACGTATGGCCGATGACCGAACCCGTGAGGAAAAACGGGAGACAAGGGAAGACTTGCAGCGCATTGTATTTGTGTTGAAAGACGGAAAATCCCTCATGAGGGAGGTAAAGACGGGCATTGCCGATAATACCTTCATCGAAATCGAGGAGGGCGTTGTGGTTGGGGAGAAAGTGGTTTCGGGTAGTTATCGTGCCATTACGAGGCAGTTGAATCACGACATGGAGGTAAAAACCAAAGGTTCGGAAAAGGACGAGGATTTGGAGGAAGGAAAGAGTTAGCCCGTCAATGGTGACAATCGGCTGAAAGGAAGTCAGGAAAATGATGCAACCATCTCGGGGTAACGGGGCGCCCATCATCGATATCGGCGGGGTAGAAAAAATTTATCACCTGGGCAAGGATAACGTCGTACGGGCATTGGACGGGGTCGACCTCAAGATATACAAGAATGAATACGTGGCCATAATGGGGCCATCGGGAAGCGGCAAGTCGACCTTGATGAACATGCTGGGTTGTCTGGATACCCCGACCTCCGGACAATATTATTTCGGGGGGAAGGATGTTGCCCGGATGGACGATAACGAACTGGCGTATATCCGGAATCAGAAAATCGGTTTTGTATTTCAGAGTTTTAACCTGCTTGCCCGATCGACAACGCTGCGCAACGTGGAGATGCCTTTAATTTACGCGGGGCTTCCCAAATGGGAACGGGAAGAGAAAGCCCGGCTGGCTTGCGAACGGGTTGGCCTGGGCGATCGCATGTCCCATAAACCGAACGAACTGTCCGGAGGGCAAATGCAGCGCGCCGCGATTGCCCGGGCATTGGTCAACGACCCATCGATAATTCTGGCCGATGAGCCAACCGGGAACCTGGACTCCCACAACGGAATAGCCATCATGAAGTTGTTAGACGAGTTGCACCGACAAGGAAATACGATCATCCTTGTTACTCATGAGGAGCACGTCGCCCAACACGCACATCGTTTTGTTCGGCTCAAGGATGGGCGGGTCGAATCCGATCGGTTGAATGGACGCGGCAATTGAAACGCATTCGAACAGAGATTGTTGAAAGCATTCACATTGCGGCCGAGCAATTGAATGCGCACAAGACGCGGTCCCTGCTTACCATGCTGGGCGTGATCATCGGGGTGCTCGCCGTCACCTTGATGGGTACGGCCATGAACGGCATCGACAAAGGGGTTAACGACAGTCTGGATATAATTGGCACGGACGTGTTTTACGTGACGAGATACCCTTGGGATGCGGGAGAAGATGAGTGGAAGCACATGCGCAACCGTCCCTACATCAGAGACGAGGAAGCCGAGGGATTGAATGACATTATCGCTGAAACCGAAGGTTCAACCCTGTTTCGGGGAGCCGCCACGGTATTTTGGTATCCTCCGGGTGAGATCAAAACGACCGAACGGGCCGTTACCAATACCAATACCCTGGGCACGGACGAAAATTTCGAGTTCGTAAACAGAGCGGCGGTGGAAGAGGGGCGGTTCTTCACCAAGGTGGAAGCGGACGCCGGTCGCGGAGTGGTGGTTTTGGGATATGACGTGGCCCATACCCTGTTTCCATATGAGTCCGCCTTGGGGAAGACGGTTCGCGCCAAAGGGAGACAGTTGGAAGTTATCGGGGTGTTCTCCCGCATGGGGTCTTTTTTCGGATTATTGAGTTCCGATACTTACGCCATTGTACCCTTGAAATGGCTGAGGAAACATTACACCTGGAACTGGCACACCGAGATTCGGGTTAAAATGAGGGACGGCGCCGATAAGGAAGAGGCCCGCTATGAGTTGATAGGGGCCATGCGTCGATTGCATGGTTTGGTTGCCGAGGAGAGGGACAATTTTTCGGTGAACAGTACCGATTCGATAGAGGACGAACTGGATCCGGTCAAAACGGGATTGGCCGTTGCGGGTTTTGGAATTACCGGACTGGCATTATTCGTGGGCGCTATCGGGATTATGAATATCACGTTCGTAAGCGTAAAGGAACGAACCCGGGAAATCGGAACGCGCCGGGCCATGGGGGCCCGCAGATCGTCCATCTTGCTGCAGTTTTTGATCGAGGCCGTATCGGTCTGCTTTGTTGGCGGATTAATCGGTCTGGGAATTGCCTATGGCTTCAAAATCGGGTTGGACAAGGCTTTTTCGAATTTCCCCTTCGTTTTTTCAATCGGTCTGGTTTTTATCGGAGTCATTGCCTCGGTGACCGTTGGCATACTTTCCGGTATCGTCCCCGCCTTTATGGCTTCACGCCTGGATCCGGTCGCCGCATTACGTCATGAATAAGCGCGAGAAATTCAACCGCGGCAAACGCATTCACCCTTGGGAGATCGTCCAATTGGGGCTGGCATCGCTGAATTCAAACAAGTTGCGATCTTCCCTGACCATGCTGGGTATCGCCATCGGCGTATTCTCCGTGGTGAGCGTGATGACGGCATTGTCGGCCGTGCGATCTTCTATTGCCAGGGGGCTGGAAGTTTTTGGCGATGGCGTTTTCGAAGTGCGCAAGACCCCGGCGGTACTGGTTAAAGACGGGTGGTGGAGTTATCGGCACCGGCCCAAGATCGACTACCGGCAAGCCCGGCGATTTAAACTACTTTTGGAGTCGGAGTCCGATGCAGAAGTTTGCATGCACCTGGCCGATACCCGCGAACTTGCCCGTTACAAGGATCGCAAGACCGCCCGCAATCTCAATGTGATAGGGACCAACGAACAATTCATGCTCTGTTTTCCCTTTGAACTGGATTACGGCAGAAACCTGACCACGGAGGATGTTGAATTCAGCCGGACCGTGACGGTCATTGGGCACGAGGTAGCGCGAAGTTTGTTTCCAAACGAAGACCCGCTGGGTAAGGTCATCGCACAACGGGGAGCGCGCTACCGAGTGGTGGGCGTGTTGAAGGAAAAAGGGCCCAGTTTTGGCAAAAATCCCGACCGCATGGTGATGATTCCCATCACCCGGTTTCTTTCCACAAACGCGCGCCATTATTCATCGCTCAACCTGGCCATCAAGGCTCCTTCCCTCGAAGTAATGCCGGAGTATCAGGACCAGGCTATTGGTCTATTGCGAGTGGTGCGCGGTTTGAAACCTGAGGACCCCAATAATTTCGAGGTTACTTCCAACGACGCCATTCAGGATATGTTCGATAACATAGCCCTGATGGTTGGAACCGGCGGTTTGATAATCAGCGCTATTGCCCTGTTAACCGCTGGAGTGGGCGTTATGAACATCATGCTGGTAAGCGTCACGGAACGAACGCGTGAAATCGGGATCCGCAAATCCATTGGGGCTCGCAAAAGGGACGTGCTCAAGCAGTTCTTGCTGGAAGCGGTATTTCTATCGGAGGTCGGGGGATTGTTCGGGATTATCCTGGGAATCATTTGTGGAAATTTCATCGCCTGGAAAATGGATGTAACCATGATTTTTCCCTGGTTCTGGACGACAGCCGCCATTATTACCTGTTCGGCCATCGGGATTATTTTTGGGATGTATCCCGCCCATAAGGCGGCCAGATTACATCCGATCGATGCCCTCAGGTTCGAATGACGTCTGCCCTACATCCGCCATGGGGTCAGGCCTGGAAAACTGTATTCCGTTGCACTTCATACACTTTTGCAAGGCAACCGACCCTGAAAGGCATAACTTTTTACGGCTTGACCCCTTTGCACCGCGCTCGGTCACGGATTTCCTTCTTCCGGAGCGATCAACAACTGGGTGGTTTCCCACGTGAGGTTGTAGCGGAAGGGCAAGGAGACATCCAGGGCCATGATTCCGATTCTGGCTTTGATTGCATCCAGAACAGCATTGAGAAACCGCAGGTTTGCCTCATCGAAATCTTCCTGTGATTCCAATAATTCCCTGAAGGTGGAAAGGCCGCTTTGATATTTCGTCTGTTCGCGCTCAAACTGCTCGGAGGACAGCTCAAGGGACAGTTTGGCGGCCTCTACCCGCGCGATACCGCTCTCCCAGGCACGCCAACGGTTTCTATTGGCAATTTCGAAGTCCTGTTTCAGCTCTTCCAGTCGAATTTCTTCCCTTCGAACGAGGTTGAGGGTTTGTTGGTAGCGCGCCTTATCGCCCCGCTGTCCCCAGGGAATGCTGAATTCCACCCCAGCGGTCCAGTCGTATCCATCCCTTTCAAAAGTATTGCCGTAGGAATCGATCGGGTCGTCATCCAATCCGGAAAACCCCACCCCGGCGATAAGATCAACCTTGGGAAAGGTGGAATTGCGGCTTGATTTCGCGGCGAGTTCCGCGATCCGGACGTTGAGTTGCTGATTAAGATAACCGGGATTATTGGCCAGGATGGTTGTCAGCGAAGGCCGGGTCCCCATGGGCTCACCGGAGAAATCCGGAAGAGGATTTACCGCTAACAATTCTTCGGGATATTCAGTGCTTCCCATTCTGCGAAACAAGGTGTCCTGACTGTTTTCGATCATTGCGTCAGCGGTAATGATGGCTTCCCGCCGGGTGGCCAGTGAGGCTTCCGCCTGCAACACTTCTATATTGGTTGCCAAACCGACTCTCTCCCTTTCGCGGTTTTCTTCCAGCAACTGCTCAGCCACCTCCAAACTGGCAGTGCGGACTTTTTTTACTTCGTGGGCGTAGGCGAGGTCCCAATAAGCATTCTCGGTTGCGGACATGGTATCGAGAGCGGCCGTTTTCAGAAACAATTCCGCCTGCATATAAGCAATTTCAGCTTGTTGAACGGGGATCAGGTTTATGGTCGACCCGAACCCCTGCAGCAACGGTTGACGCAGGGACATGGACAAGTCCGAAGAATGAGCCGGGTGCAATGCGCCGATTGATTCGATCCTACTGTTGCGTTGATAGTTGGTCGATAATTCAACCTCCGCGCCAGTGTTGAGCAATTGGGACACCCCGGCCCGCATGGTGCTGCGACGATTTGAAATTCCATTTCCAACCCCGTCCCAGGCCGGGTTGCGGCTTCCGCGTTGGATGGCGGAGGCAAACAGTATGGTATCGAATTGAGATTCCCGAACCTCGATTTGCTCCTGTGCATCGAGAACCGACATGCCCTCGATACGCAGGTCCAGATTTTGCTGCAGGGAGTGGATGACCGCTTCGTTGACCGTTAAAAAACCGGAATCCTGAGCCACAGCTTGTATACCGGGAAGAAAAAGCAACGAAGCCGGGATCAGGTTGAAGCTTCTCATATGTAATCTTGTTGGTTCTGGGAAAAAGGCTTGGTCAAAGGGAATTCACTTAATCCCACGCCCCGTTCGTCACTAACCCTTAATACCTTTTTACACGTAACAGGCAAGTGGGGTTGCAACAGATTTACGTCATTTCAAATATTTTGAGCGTTCCCATGACAAATTGTGTCAAAGAGGGGCAATTTGCGGCAACTACTCCCCCAATAGCGGCTCGAAACGCTTCAAACTGTCTGGTAAACCCCCGGGGCGATGGCGAAGGTTCCAGATTTCCACGAACCGGGATTTCAGATCGAGGGCCTTCGGTCTCCATGTTTTCGGATCGGAGCCCCGCTTGCTTTGCAGGCCGCGCAAGCAGGCCAGTTCCAACAGGGAAAGGCTCCAATGTATCTCGTCCTTCCGCATTAGGGAATCCTGCCCCAGAGGAGGGAGCCGGTCCAACCGGGTGAGGAGGCGCCGGGTTTGTTGGAGGGTTTTCTCAAGTCCAGGCAAAGTCAGGGCATGCATGGATTCGATGGCATCGTCCCCTCCCTGCAGCAGATCGAACAGGACGGAACGATTGTGGAGTTTGAATTGGGGAATGGCGTACAAATTACCGGCTTCCAGGAGTAACTTCCCCCAACCATTGCTCCCCGCGCCTATTCGGTCGATTTGCCCGGCCAGGCCTTTCTCTTCGTTGTCCCTGCCGTTCCAGGACACCCCGGCTCCGAAGAACAAGGCGGGAAAAATCACGCTCAACGGTTGCCAGTGCCCGTTGTCCCCCCAATCGGTCAGCAAAAAGCCGGAGGCATTATGGTTCCTTCCCTGTTCGGCGGCCTGCCGCACGTTCTTCAGCATGTTGTCGGTCCGACCGGCTATGCTGTTCCAGGAAGAAGTCCCCGGACAGACGTAAAACGGAATACCCGCCCGCTTGAGCAGGGCCGTTTCCCTTTGAAAGGGATGCGTCGCCTCGTAGCCCCAATTGAGGGCTATGCAATTATCGGGCAGTTCTTTGGCCAATTCGGGATATTTCAGAATAATGTCCCCCCAAAGTTGAACCGTGTAACCTTTTTTTCGGCACAATTCGATCACTTTGCTGACATAATTCAGGTAGACCCGCCCACGGCCCAGGTTTTGCACGGCTGTCTTGCTGCGGCCATATCCGAGGTCTATGGTTTCATCACAACCTATGTTCACTTGCCTGCTACGGAATTGCGGCAGCAACTGGCCGAGGAGATCGCCCACCAGCTCGATGGACGCGGGATCGGTTGCGCACAGTCCTTGCGGTTCGGGCCGGTATCCCAGGTCTGTCTCGCCTCCATCGGGGCACTCGGCCATGTTCCGGTAAGGTTCATGGATCAACCAACGGTGCATGTGGCCAAAGGTGTTCTGATTGGGAACGAGTTCGATAAAGCGTTCCCGGCAAAAGGTATCCAGTTTCCGGATATCGGCCGAATGGAAGGGAGATGCGGAACGCCAAACTATCTCATGCCCCGCGTAGGCATAGGTGTGTTCCATGTAGAGCTGAAGTTGATTGAATTTGCACGCCGCCATGAGGTCGATGAGCTGCAAGAGGGTGCCCAGTTTCGGCACTTTATCCCGCGAAACATCCAGCATGAATCCGCGGTTGGGAAAATCCGGCCCATCCTCTATCCGGCACAGGGGCAAATTTCCCGCGCATTGGGCAGCCAGTTGTTTGAGGGTATGCAGACCGTAAAACCATCCCCTTTCGGAGCCCGCACCTATTACGACAGCCTCCGGAGCAACCCGGAGCCAGTAATCCTCAAGCGTGGGCAACCCATCCACCTCCACCAGCACTATCGATTCAGGAACTCCCCTCAATTGACCCCGGGTTATTGCCAGACGGGAAAAATCCACCCCCCTCAAGGTCGAAGCGGCTGACTCAAATGCGACGCGGCGGGGCTGGGGAAGGAAAAGGATGTTATTCCACTTCAATTTTTTTAGCTGCTTGGTTGCCTAGTGTGGTCACTTGTAAATCCTCGTTCTCCACTTCCATGGCCTTGGCAACTGCGTTCTTGCCCACTACGGTCAAGGTTTTACCGGGCATCAACCCGCGCTTCTCGGCAAACTGCAGGAAGGAGGGCTCTTGGTCCATGATTCGGGCGATGGTCGCCTTTTCCCCCAAACGGCAAGTCAGGAGACTGCGCAAGTCTCTTTCGATGACCTGGCCCGAGTCGGAAGGAATGGGATCTCCGTGTGGGTCGTAACGGGGGTATCCCAATAAACGGTCGATTTTTTCCAGAACCCGGTCCGATATGACGTGTTCGAGTGCCTCGGCTTCTTCGTGAATTTCAGACCAATCCATTTTGAGAATGCGGGCCAGAAACAACTCGACCAGGCGATGCCTCCGCAGAACGCGCAGGGCCAATACTTCCCCCTTGTCCGTAAGCCGGACTCCAACCCGCGGCTCGTAATGAACCAGGCCGGCATCCCGTAACGATTTCACCATGCTGGTGGCCGTTCCAGGGGCAACCTGGAGGTAGCTGGCCAGTTTCCCTATCGGTAACAGGGGAGAGGAAATGGTTCTACATTCCTGGTAAACGGCCTTGATATAATTCTCTACCGTGCTGGTTGGCATTGGAAAAACCTATAAAAACAATCCTTAGCCCCTAACACCAAACGAGCCGGGGGTAAATGCCTAAGACGTGGTCAGTTGTCAGTGGTTAGTGACGAGTAGCTAGCCCGCATGTCTCACTTACCGAGCGAATGCGACATCTCCCAATCTTCTACTGCGCTCCGGTATACCGGCACTGGTGCGGACTTCGTTGGATTCGGGATTTTGCAGGGTGTCGACCCAGCTTCACCCTCTCATCGGCAGCATCCTTCGTCACTATCGTAGTTCCACTTCTCTCCACTAATCACCCTTCACCCTCCACCGGGCGCCAGCCCTCTCTCCCCCTCTGTGTCCTCTGTATTCTCTGTGGTGGTTTATTTAAAGGACGTCACACTAACGGGCATCGGCCAAAAACGCCAATATGTCGGCGGCCTGTTTGGAGGTGGAAGCGGAAAGGTCTCTCCAGACCAGCTTCCCGTCCTTGAACAGATAGGCTTGCCGAATGGAAAAACCAAACATGGTCCGAACGCCAAAAGCCCCGATCACCGCCTTCTCCGTATCGGCAATCAGATGAAAGGGCAGGGCGTATTTTTCCTTGAATTTTTTCTGAGATTCGACGTTGTCCCTGCTCACACCGAAAATTCGCACCCCCGATTCAGACAAAGCCTCGTAAGCATCCCGCAAGCTGCAGGCCTGCATGGTGCAGCCAGGCGTATTGGCCTTGGGGAAGAAAAAAACCAGGACCCATCCCTTGGAACCTTCCCGACCCAAGTCAATGGTGTTTCCCGTTTCAAGCGTGGCCGATACCTCGGGCAGGGCAGCCCCAATAGCCAGGGGATCGGCATCCATGGAAGCGCCAAAAAACATGGTCGCAATGAGTAGGGAGATGGAAGTTTTGGCAGGCATCATAAACAACCGGACCCGATAAACCAAACCCTTTTCCCATCCAGGCTGCAATCGGGTAGGAAACGGATATTCAGTGGAAGATTTTCGGTAGAAAAGAATGTTTTTTTAAAAAATTCTCTTCCACAGTTATTCACAAGCCGATTGAGGTTAATTTGTGAGAAATGGGGGTCAGTAGGGAATGGCGCTTAGTTAAGCGTTTCAGGCCTATTTTTTTAACAAAATTGAAAAAAAAGATTGTACAAGGACAGTTTGAGTTTAAACTGTTATAAATGAACAACTTACAGTCTTTTTTACCTGGAGCCAACCATTGGTTGGGCCGCGGACCCAAATCCGCCCTTGCACGCCTCACAACTCAAGCTCAAGCCGCAGCTTTGTCAAGTTTGTCCGAGCTCAGTTTGCTCTTTTCATCCTTCATTCCCCCAGCGCTTCTTCAGCCC